>DFLB01000043.1:18114-66671 GCA_002373995.1 Bacteroidales bacterium UBA3630
AACATCATCAAGGACGAGAACGGCGACTACTTCGAGGAGTACAACGTGTTCCATCCCAAGTTCCTGGATTGGGCTCGCATCAACGGCTACGACGTGGAGGAGGTGATGCACATGGACGATGCCGCCCTGCAGAAACTCGTGGAGCAGAGCCCCTACTACCACGCCACCAGTGCCGATATAGACTGGGTGGCCAAGGTCAAGATGCAGGGTGCCATACAGAAATGGGTAGACCACTCGATCTCCGTCACCGTCAATATCCCGAAGGAAACCACCAAAGAGGTCGTCTCCAAGATCTACGAGACCGCCTGGGAGAGCGGCTGCAAGGGCTGCACCATCTATCGCGACGGTTCTCGCACGGGTGTCCTCGTCTCCAACAACGAGGGCAAGAAGGAGAACCCCTGCTTCGGTGAGAGCAAGGCTCCCAAGCGCCCCAAGAAGCTTGAGGCCGAGATTGTGCGTTTCAAGAACGAGAAGGAGGACTGGATTGCCGTCGTCGGCATGTACGAAGGGCGCCCCTACGAGATCTTTACCGGCCGCGCCGAGAGCTTGCTGCTGCCCAAGTATGTCGAAAAAGGATGGGTCATCCGCGTCAAGGAAAAAGGTCAGGAGCACGCCCGCTACGACTTCCAGTTCACCGACCAGGATGGCTACCACATCACCATCGAGGGTCTCTCGCGTATGTTCAAGAAAGAGTTCTGGAACTATGCCAAGCTCATCTCCGGCATCCTGCGCCACGGCATGCCCATCGCCAATGTGGTGGAGCTGATTGGCAAGCTCAACTTCGATACAGACTCCATCACCACGTGGAGTAACGGTGTGGCACGTGCCCTGAAGCGCTACATCAAGGACGGCACCGAGACTGGCGAGGTGTGCCCCGACTGCGGCAGCAAACTGGTCTACACCAGTGGCTGCAAGAGTTGCCCCAACTGCGGATGGAGCAAATGCAGTTGAACCGAGAAAATAGCAAGCACTAACATATTCACCCGAAGGGGTTCGGCCTGCACCGCCGGACCCCTTCACTTTATATCTGTTGGCAGATGAACCCTATGCGGCGCGTGCCGAGGGTGGTGGCGACGACGAAAAATGAACCGCCTTCCTTCAGACCCAGCTGACGCTGCAAGTCGGCCGCCGCCACGGGGTAGTTGCGGGTGACCACGTGGGCTTTGCCGTCGGGAATGGCTTCTTTTATCGTATTGCTGTTCAACACCACCTCTCGCACTACCCGGAAGATACGGCCCGGGAAGTCGTTGATGAGGATATCGGACGTGTAGAGATGTGTGTTGGGAGCCAGGGCATCCACATTGTATTCTTGACACAGCATGGCGTATGGGCCGGCCTTCATCACCGCCACATTGGGCTCGTATAGGTATTCTCCCACCTCGTTGGCTATATAGAGGTCGGCCTCGCGTTCCTCAGCTCGGGTGAAGCAGAAGTACTGATGGTCGTCGGCATCGGTCACGATGCTGTGAATCAGAGTTGGCTCGTTAGTGTTTTCACAAAGGAAAGCCACCTCTTTGCACTCGCCTTTCCAAGCGATGACAAACACGTTGCTCACGTGTTTCAGTTGGCGGCAGCCGAGGTCGATATCAATCATTGGCGATGCCTTGATCAGTAGGTGGCGACAGCATGATTGCAGTAGCTTCATGTGTCGCAGGATGTCGGGTTCGCAAGCATCGAAGGCCACCATCTTGTGGCCCGCCGCTGAGCGGCGGGCCGGATCAATGTATATCAGATCGAAGACCTTGTGCTGCTCAGCCTGTTGTCGCAACCACTCCATGCAATCAGCATGGTGCACACGGAGATTTTCGACCTCCTCGACGCAGCAGTTGTGCTCCATGAGTGAACACAGATTGGCATCGCGTTCCACGTAGTCCACCTCTTTGCACACGCTGGCAAGGGTAAATGCGTCAATGCCCATTCCTCCGGTGAGGTCGGCAACACAGAGGGTGTTGAACTCTGGGATGTGGCCGTCGTCGGTGCACATATTCTCCATACAAGAGGCTATCCGTCGGGCAGCGACGGCCTGTGATGAGGCCTGCTCGCGGTTCAGTCGGGGTGGGTAGAGGAATTCCTCGCACTCCAGCAGCGAGGGCCACTTTTCGCGTGCTGTACGCCGTCCCTCAATCTGCTGCACCGCCAGCGGCATGTCGATATCGGGATATCGCGCGGCACTCAGTAGCAGCCGCGCGGTATCCTCGTTCTCATGAATTTTAATGAAATCAATAAACTCCCTGGTCATGCAGTTTCTTCAAGCGCTCCACCACCATGGGGCGGTCTTCTTTGTAGGTGACACCGAACCACTGGGCTGTGGTTTTCAGAACTGTCATCGTGGCCGTACCGTTGTGAATGAATGTGTTGACGGCGAAGGGGATATAGTATTCACTCTTGAGTTCGGTGCCGTGCTCCTTGAGGAAGTCCACAAAGAGGGCTTCGCTCTTGGTGAAGTAGTCGGGCGTGAACCCAAAGAGGTTCATGCTTACCGTGGCATCGGCGGGCAGGGGGTGCATAGTGCCGTCGGTGTCCTTGTATTCGATGCCGTTGGGGGTGCGACCGATGGAGGTACGTTCGGTCATGCCAACGAGTAGCCCTTGAGCGTCGCATTCGCACACACCGCGGCTGACGGTGCCGTTTTCCGAGAGGGTGTTCTCCAGACGGTAGCCCACCATGCAGTAGCGGCCCTCGGTGCCGGCGAGAGTCTCCAGGTGGCGTGCCATGACCTCGAAGGCATCGCGACCGTAGAAGTCGTCGGCGTTGATGATGGCGAAGGGCTCGTGGATGGTGTCTTTGGCCATAAGGATGGCATGGTTGGTGCCCCAAGGTTTCTCGCGTCCTTCGGGGACGGTGAAGCCCGCCGGCAGCTTGTCGAGTTCCTGATAGACGTACTCTACGGCGATGCGGTTGCCATAGTGCTCTGCATTGATGCGGGCCTTGAACTGCTCGGCAAACGAGTGGCGGATAACGAAGACCACCTTGCCAAAGCCAGCACGTATGGCGTCCATGACGCTGTAGTCGAGGATGATTTCACCATTGGGGCCTACGCCGTCCATCTGTTTCAGTCCACCGTAGCGGCTACCCATACCGGCAGCCAGAACAAGTAATGTTGGTTTCATGTATTTGATGTTTTATGTTAACGTTTCTTTTTGAAGAAGTCTTTTACCAGTGCCGAGCACTCCTCTGCCAGCACGCCGCCCACGACCTCGGTCTTGGGGTGCAGCACCGGACCGGTGAGCAGACTGTAGCCCCGCTTGGGATCGGCGGCGCCGTAGACGATGCGCCCCACCTGTGTCCATCCGGCGGCACCGGCGCACATGGGGCAGGGCTCCACAGTGACATAGAGTGTGCATTCGTTCAGGTACTTCGCTCCCAGGTGCTCAGCGGCAGCGGTGAAGGCCAGCATCTCGGCATGGGCCGTGACGTCGTGCAGCAGCTCAGTCTGGTTGTGTGCGCGGGCCACCACTTTGTCGCCAGCCACCACCACGGCACCGATGGGCACCTCGCCCTCGGCGCCGGCAGCGCGGGCTTCGCGCAGTGCTTCGCGCATGTAGTATTCGTCTGTGTTGTCGAAGATGCTCATAAGCGGTCCTGGTTGAAGATTTTGTCGTTTCTCGCCTCAAAGTGGGCGCGGGTGCGCATGATGGTCACCATCCCGTCGCGCAGGTAGCTCTCTTCCGACGGTAGCAGGCTTTCGCCGACGGGCAGGTACTCGTGGTAGGCCTTCCACTGGCTGTGCCCGTAGAGGCGTCCGCTACTGCCCTTGGACAGCTCGTCGCCCTCGATGATGAAGAGCAGCAGTCCGCTCTGTTGTTCAAAGAGATAGTGCCGCACGTACATCTCCTTGCGCTCGGCGCGCACCACCGTCAGGGGCATCCCCTTGAGGGTCGTTGTGCCGGCGTAGGTATAGTGGGTGCCCATTGTGTCGTTAGGAAGGAAGGGGCCGCGGAAGTCGTAGGCGGCCACCGTCCGCATGAAGTTGGCGCTGTCCGTGTCCTTCCACCATCCGTCGAGGGTCGAGTAGCTGCGGTAGCGCGATGTGCCGTTGGTGCAGTAGCCCGCCGTCAGTGTGTCGCCACGCCACACCTCCACGCGCAGCATCTCTGGTGGCGTGTACCATCGCCGCATGACGAAGGTGTCGCGCGAGTCGACGTAGCTCACCGTCGTCTCCATCACCAGCATGCTGTCGGCCGGCAGCCCGTCGTGGTTGAGCATCGTCGTGAAGCGCGCGATGATGGCATGTGCGGTGTCGTCGTTCTGTGCCTGCACCATGGCGGGCAGCAGGGCTATCAGTATCAGTATTCGTTTCATGGCGTGGGGGTTTTAGGGTAGGGCAGGCTCAGGTGTTCCACCTGGCGGCGGGTGCCGATGGCCACTTTCACGTCGAAACCCAGCTCGCGTGCCAGGGCGCTGATCTTTTCTTCGGCACCGGGTTCGAGGGCCAAGGCCTGCAGGTCGGCATAGCTCATTTTGCGCCCCGTGCGCCGCTGCAGGTCGGCATAGTCGGTGGCCACCTCGTAGCCCAGCAGCGGTGCCCGCAGGAAGAGCGAGTCTTGTGTGGCCAGGGCGCGAGCCACTTCGAATATCTTGTTCACCGAGAGCCACATGGCGCTGTCCTGCGCCACGCGCAGCTGGCCGTTGACGGTCAGTCCCTCGGCTTCGCCGCTGAAGTTCATTACCGTGTATGTGCGTTGCGGCGCCTTGGCCTCGGCCTGCGGCTCGGCGGGTGGGGTGGGGGTGGCCACGCGACGGCTGCTGCGGCATCCCGCCGCCAGCACCGCCAGCGTCAGCGCCGCCAGCATCCACCGTCTGTACTTTTCTGTCTTCACGATACTTGTTTGACTTATGCGTTAACCTATTGTTTCGTCTTCATCGCCTCCAGGTGCCGCCGCAGGGTGTCGCTCTTCGGGTCGAGGCGCACGGCCTTCTCCATGTAGGGCAACCCCTCGGCGTCGCGGCCCAGCAGGTGCAGTATCCAGGCATAGGTGTCCAGGCTGTTGGCGTTGTCGGGCTCGGCGTCGATGGTCTTGCGGCTCATGGCGAGGGCCTTCTCCAGCTCGATGCCCTGCTCTGACAGGTAGTAGGCATAGTTGTTCATCGTCCCCCAATCGTCGGGCCTCAGCGCCAAGTAGAGCTCGAAGGCCTGCCACGCCTGGTCGTATTGCCCCGTGCGGTAGTAGCATTCGGCCATCAGTCCCCGTGTCTCGGCCTCGAGGTAGCCCTTGCGGAACCCCCACTTGGCGGCCCGCTCCAGCGGCTCCAGGGCCTCGGCGTAGCGCTCGTGGCGCAGGGCGTAGAGGCCCAGCAGGTAGTTGGGCAGCGTGTGCATGGGGAACAGGCGCGCGGCGCGGGCGGCGCGATCGGCCATGTCGTCCTCGCGTTCGGGCACCTCGGTCAGGCATATCAGCAGCCCCTCCCACACTTCGTATCGCGAGCTGTCGCGCTCCAGGGCCTTCTCCAACTGCAGGGCGGCTTCGGCATAGCGCGCCTGGCGCATCAGCACGTCGCCGTAGTAGAGCGCATACTCCGACGGGTCGTCGCACTGGCCCACGGTCTCCTCCAGCAGCCGGAAGGCTGTCGCCGAGTGGCTCCCGTAGAATTCCTCTTCCGTGTAGAACGATGCCAGCAGCTGGATCTTCGTCCGGCAGTCGAGCCGCGGATGGGCAAAGGCGCGCACCAGCTCGCTGTCGGCCTCGGCAGCGTGACCCGTCAGCTTGTGGTATTCAGCCAGTTGGATGTGTATGTATTCGTCCTCCGGGTCGGCGGCCAGTATGCGGTCGTAGCATTGCTTGGCCTTGGCGTATTTCTTCTGTTTCATGTAGCTGCTGGCCAGGATTGCGTTGTAGCGCTTCTCCTGCGGCATGGCGGCTGCCAGGGCTTCGATTTCGCGCGAGGCTTTGTCGCTCTTGCCGGCGGCTTCCCACAGGCGCTGCTTTTGCAGCGACACCGGTTCGCTGATGCCGAAGCGCCGCTCGGCGCGGTTCAGCGCCTCCACCGCCCCGTCCAGGTTGCCGGCGCTGAGGTAGGCGTTCGACAGTTCGTAGTAGTACTCCGGCACCCCGGGCCGCAACGCCGTCAGGCGCTCCCAGTCGGCCACAAGGCCGCGCGTGTCGCCAGCCCGCTGGTGGCACTGCGCCAGCGCCAGCCTGTACCACACGTTGCTGTCCTGCAGCGCCGCGGCACGCTCGGCGCAGTGCAGCGCGCTGTCGGTCCAGCCGCGCTGCATCAGCATCTGTGCCTGGCCGTACCAGGCTGCCGCACACCCGGGCCGCTCGGCCGTCAGCGCGGCATAGGCCGCCAGCGCCTCGTCCAGGTGCCCCGTCTCCTGCTGCGTCAGGGCGTCGATCAGCCGGCTGTCTTCCTTCAGCTGCTCCTCGCTCACTTCGCGTATCGGTGCGCGACGGTAGCGGCCCTCGTCAGGCACCACTGCCGCCTTGCGGCTGCTGCAGCCTGCGGCAGCCACCATAGCCACCGCCGCTGCTATGTATTTCAATCCTCGCATAGAGTTGTCCTTTCTGGTTCTTGATGTCGGGGTGGGTACTCCACCACACCCCTATATAACAGCCGAAACCTCTTTTTATTGTATCGCGCATTCAACTATTCTTTTATTCTTTACTTTTTCACTCCCCAATCCCCGATTCTCAATTCCCCTTTTCCTCCGCTCTTGGTCCGGGGATGGTCCGGTGATGGTCCGAGGATGGTCCGATGGTGGTCCGGGAAAAAACGGACCGCCACCGGTCCGGCGCCGGGGGGCGCCGGGCGGGAATGGCGAGTAGGCAATGCGTGCGGGGCGGGGGGCTCCGGAGCGGGATGGGTTAAAAAATCAAAAAAATGTTGGTGTGTCGAAAAAAATGGCTATATTTGCACCGTGAAATAGAATGCGCCAATGGGTCGTGAGGCCGCGGTGGGCGCTGAGAGACAGAGGAATAGATATAATTGAAGAACAGAAAATATTAATCACCAAAAATCAATCAAGATGAAAAAAACACTATTGATTGCCGGTTTTGCGCTGTGCGCCTCCATGGCCTTTGCGCAGACCGCCAAAGTCAACCCGCTGCTCGCAGGTGCCAAGGTGCGCCAGGCCGGCAACACCGTGGCCGAGCAGAAAGTCCGTGTGGACTACAAGGCTTCCATCTTTGCCAAGGACGGTGAGACCCCTCTCGCGACCTGCACCTTCGGTTCGGCCGTGACGACGGGCACCGTGGCTGCCGCTGACAAGATCAACGACACCCTGGTCGCCGGTAACGCCCACGCCAACACCACCAGCGCTTCGCTCTGGATGCGCGTCCCCAACCGCGCCGCCCTTTCCACCCTCGACACCATCGACTACGGCTTCTTATGGAGGAATGACAGTATCCTCGGTGTTTTTATGGGTCCTGAGCACGGTGTGACGGGCGACGACGGTTTCGTTGCCATCGACGCCGCCGATGCCGCCGGCAACCCCTCGGACCTGGCCGCTGTTATCAACTCCTATGTCGAACTGCCCGTGATGAGCATTCCCGCCGGCACGACGCTGATCGACCTCAAACTGAGGCAGTTCTCCTATCGCAAACGCTACCAGGAGTTCTACGTCGACTACAAGACCTCGGCCAACGGCGACAGCTGGTATGCCTTCGAGCTGAACAGCAGCGTTGACTATTCGGTCAACAGCAACATTGCTGACTCCTGCTACGTCACCCTGCCGAGCGACGCCATCGCTGCCGACGGCAACGTCTACCTGCGCCTGCGCTACTACAGCTTCGGCCGCGGTGATGACCACGGCTACGGCTGGCTCGTCGACGATGTGCAGCTCTTCGCCGCTACCTCTGTGCGCTGGGCCTTCGACAGCCCCCGCTACGCCGACGGCTTCTACGGCATGATCCCTGAAGGCTTCAACCTGCCTATCGCTCTTGCCGTCATGGGCCGCAACACCGGTCTGGTCGACATGGAGAATGTGCAGCTCGTCATCAACCACCGCTACTGGGAAGGCGGCGCCTGGGTCGACAATGAGGACTGGGAGCTCGTCGAGGATCAGCCCGACATGCCCGCCGGCCAGTCGAGCCGCAAGTTCGTCCTCAAAATCAATGAGCGTGGTTTCATGGACACCAACAATGCCACGGTGAACGGCATGCAAGGTTTCTACCATGCCACCGCCACTCGCTGGAACCTCGAAAACTACATGGCCGAGCCCGACTCGATGGGTGCCGGCTGGGGCCGCCGCGGTCTGCCTACCGACCACGTGGGCAAGAACCAGTTCATCCTGAAGGTGACTGCCACAGCCGCCGGTGCTGCTCAGACCTATGTGCTCGACACCATCACCTATACCGTTACCGGCCTCACCGGTGGCACGCACAACGACTCCCTCGTGGGCCTCACCGTCCCCGGCTACCGCTGGGCTAACGACAACGGTGTCATCCCCTCGGGTTCCGAGTTCGGCTATGTGCTGACCAACGGTAATACCTATGGCTTTGATCCCACGCTGGGCCACCAGTACCAGAGCGGCTACGACCTCGAGGCCCGCTTCGTCACCCCCGACCAGCTGCCTGACACCACTTGGGTCTTCCGCGGCATGGAGATCATCCCCGCCACCAACCTCTCCGCTGAGGACATCCAGGGTGTGCGCATCGCTCCGTCGGCTTCCTTCTGGTTCCAGCCGGGTGCCGACTATGATTTCAGCCTCTATGGTCTGAACACTGAGAACTTCTTCGGCACGAGTATCTACACCGTCGAAGGCTCCGCCGCCTACAACAACAACCAGGGCGACCAGGGCTACAAGCTCCCCACCTCGCGCTACAACGCCGTCAACATCCTCTTCCCCGAGCAGCCCTCTATCTACACCAACGCTTCGTTCCTGTTCGGCTACGAGAACAAGGGCGGTTTCTTCTCGGCTGCACGCACCCGCGGTGCCTACAAATATGACGTCGCCGGCGACAGCACGACCTACTACGATGAGAACCCCGAACTGGCCGACTACTATCGCCAGCTCAGCCCGGCCGACATCTGCTGGACCGGCTACATGTACGACCCCGCCGTCCAGAGCTCGCTGCCCGGTTGTTACTGGGAATACTATCCCCTTATCCGCATGATTGTCGGACCCAAGATGAGCCTGCCGAAGGCTGCCGTCGAGATCATCTGCAACGAGGAAGAGAACGCTGCTGACGAGGAACCCACCAGCTACTTCGTCTATCGTGGTGGTGTCATGTGCGACACTGTCGACAGCGTGGCCAAGGGTATCACCTACAAGTATGAAATCTACCCGGGTTATGCTGATGAGGATAACAGCCGTGGTATCTACAGCCACAGCGTCATCACCAACCTCATCATCGACGGTCAGGAGATCGACCTCAGCGATGCCGCTATCGCCGCCAACCCGCTCGTCTCCCGCGAGGAGTACAACGTGGTCAACACTGCCCATGACGGTCTTGACGACCAGGGCAACGAGGATCCCTCCGAGGTTGTATGGCCCCCGCTGCTGGAACGCTACATGTACACCGTCTACTTCGAGGATGTGCAGGGCAACCACAGCATTGAGGCTCACACCGTTTACAGTCCTCTGGCCATCAACGAGGTAGCCCCCGAGGTCAAGTTGCGTCTTGCCCCGAACCCCGCCACTTCGCAGGTGCGCCTGAACATTGCCGGTGTTAACGGCAAGGTCAACTGCAACGTGATCGACATGAGCGGCCGCGTCATCTACAACGCCGACATCAATGCCGAGAGCGAGCACGTGATCAGCCTCAACGGTGTTCCCGCTGGTGCCTACTTCGTGCGCATCACCAACGACACCTTCAGCAAGGTTGAGAAACTCATTGTCCGCTAAGCGACCGTTTGGCAGACATGATAAACAGCGGAAGGCCGCCCGACAGGGTGGCCTTCCGCTGTATTTGGCTATAACCTTTTGTATAACCTGTGTCTCTTAGTCTTTAAAGCACATTCCCCAACTGCTCCTTGATCTTCTCCAGCTCGTCCTTCATCACCACCACTAAGCGTTGTATCTCGACATGGTTCGCCTTCGAGCCCGTGGTGTTGATCTCGCGACCCATCTCTTGCGCCACGAAGCCCAGCTTCTTGCCGCAGGAGGGCTCGCTGGCCATCGTCTGCCGGAAATAGTCGATGTGCTTCTGCAGGCGCACTTTCTCCTCGGTGATGTCGAGCTTCTCAAGGTAATAGATGAGCTCCTGCTCGAAGCGGTTCTCGTCCACTGCCTTCACGTCGGCCTCGGCCATCCAGCGGCGTATGCGCTCCTTGGCTGTGTCGATGCGTTCGCTCTCATAGGCGGGTATTTGGTGCAGCATCTGCTCGATGCGGTCGACATGAAGCACAAAGTCGCGCTGAAGGATGTCGCCCTCGTTGCTGCGGAAGGCATCGGTTTCGGCAATGGCCTGCACGAGAGCCTCGCGGAAGCACTGCCAGTCGGCCTCGGCCAGCTCCTGGTCAGCAGCGCTGTTCCAGAGGTCGGGCATGGTGGCAATCTGGTCAAGCAGGTGGCTGCTGTCGGCACCCAGGTCGGCGGCTACGGTGCGTAGCGCCTCGTAGCGGCTGCGCAGCAGGTCGACGTTGAGGCTGCCCACGCTGGCAGCGTTCTCTTCGCTGACAATGCACTCCACCTTGCCGCGCTCCAGCGCAGCAAGCAGGCTGCGTACCTCCAGCTCGCGCGAGCGCAGTTGGGTCGGCAGTTTCACAATCAGGTCGAGTTGTTTGCTGTTCAGGGTCTTGATTTCGATGGTCAGTCGTTTGTCGCCAAGGACGCATTGCCGCTTGGCGTATCCTGTCATTGATTTCATTGTTTCTCTAATTTTATGAATCCTTGTGTTGAATATTCTTTGAGGGTGCCGCAGCTGTCGTAGATGAAGAGTACGGCATCGGTGCCCGGGCCGTTGGGGTGAGCTGCGATAAAGGCGCGGGCGCTATCAAGTCCCATTACCATATAGGCCGTGGCCACTGCATCGGCCAGCCAGCTTTCGCGTTCGACTACGGAGACGCTCAATAGCGAGTGCCGTACGGGGTGGCCGGTGGCGGGGTCGATGGTGTGCGAGTAGCGCACCCCGTCCTCTTCGTAGTACTTGCGGTAATTGCCCGATGTGACCACCGAAGCGTCACGCAGGGCGATGGAGGTCTGCACGACTGGCGCACTCATGCTGTCGGCTGCAGGACGTTCGATGCCTACGCGCCAAGAGCGGCCGTCGGGCTTGCCGCCGCGGGCTACTACCTCACCGCCAATATCGACGAGGTAGTTGTGGATGCCGTTGCTGTCCAGCAGACGTCCTACAAGGTCGGCACTGTAGCCCTGTGCTATGGCGTTGAAGTCGAGTTCGGTGGCAGGCGAGGCTTTTAGCAATGTCAGTCCCTCGCGGCTCACGGTGGCATGGGCGGCGCGTAGCAGGCTGTCGAGAGCCAGGCTGTCAGGGTGTTGCCGCTCTCTGAAACTGAAGCCCCAGAGTTGCACGATACGCCCGATGCGGCAGTCGAAGGCACCATCGGTATATTCTGTGATGGCAAGCGATTTGTCGAGCAGGTCGGCAAAGAGGGGGGTGATGCTTGTTGTTTCGTTCCGGTTGACGCGTCGCAGCAGCGAACTGTCCACCCAGAGCGATGCTGTGAGGTCGAAATCGTTGAGTAGCGAGTCGATCTGTGGCTGCAGGTCGCGTCCTTCTGGGTCGAAGTATTGAATGCTGTAGTAGGTTCCCTGTGCCTGCCCGGAGAGACGCTGGGGAACGGCATTGTCACGGCAACCTGTCAGGGCCGTCATACTGATGACCGAAAGCAGGAGTAATAATAAAAAGCGTCCGGCACGAGGGTGCCGAACGCTTCTCTCATTGCAATATGAATTCATTATTTATTGACAATGAATTTGCGGGTGGTCTGCTGACCGTCGCGACCGACGATGCGGAGGCTGTAGTTGCCTGCGGCAAGGCTACCAAGGTCGAGCTGTAGATGGCTGTCATTGACGCTGCGGACGATAACCTGCTGGCCAACGGCGTTGTAGATGATTACCTCACTGATACCCTCGGCACTCTCGATGTTGAGGTAACGGCTTGTGGGGTTGGGGTAGATGTTGGCCTGGAACTCATCAATGGCATCGATGCCGACGTTGGCAGAGATGGCTATCCAGCTGGTTGATGTGCAACCTGCGGTGCTTGTGGAGAGCAGGCGTACATCGAGGTTACCGTTGATGTCGCGCAGGATGAGCGAGTCGGCGTTGCGACCCTGGGCGCGAGGTGTTGTCTCCTCGTTGACATACCAAGCATAGTTGTTTATTTTCATATTGGGGTCGGCATAGAGGATGGTGCTGTCGCCGGGGTTGACAACCCATTCACCCAGTATGTTCACGACAGGTGTGTAGTTGATGGTCAACTTAAGGCTGATGATGGAGTCGCATCCGACGGCGTTCTTCACATCGTATTTTACATCTTTGGTGATGGAACGTGTGTAGGTGGTGTCGGTAACAGACCAGTAGTAAGAGTCGCATGCGTCAACCGTTACCTCGTCGCGTGAACTCTTTTTAATAGTCAGTGAGAGATACAGAATGGAGTCATAGCATGTGTAGTAGTCTACGTGATTTGGGACAATGAAAGTGGAGTCGCAGTTGCTTGTAAGGTTGCTGGCTATAGGCAGGTCGTCGAGGATGACGGTATACTTGTCGCATGCCACGACCTCGATGGGCTCTGTGCTGCGATAGCGCTGTTCGGGGTTCTTGAGCTCAAGCTGTAGAGTTTTGCGGGTGGCACAGCCGTTGCTGACGCTGTACATGGAGTCGCCGTTGCCATTGACTTCATAGAATCCAGACTCAGTGAAGGGCGGCACATTACTGGCTGTCACGTATTGACCGTTGCTGTTGCGGATTTTGTACGAACTGGTGGGCAGGCTGTATTGGAAACCGCAGATACGACGGTTTTTGATGGTATCGTGTTTGGTGTAGAAACTCAGGTCGAGCGTATAGTGTGCAGTGCAGTTGGCAACAGTATCAATCACTTCTACACTGGCAACGGTGTCTTTATTGAAGGAGAATCCGTTGTTGTAGTTGGGAAGTCCGGCGAAGGCATTGTTCTTCCACGTGTAGGAGCTGCCGCAATGTTCTATGACGGTGGTGTCGTAGGTATGGCCAGTGAATTGTGCCACCTGAATGGCTGCGATGCTGTCGCAGCCGCCGATGACGGAGCTAAAAATATGGTAGTGAACACTGTCGTTGGTAATTTCCATGCCACCCCATGTATACGAGCAGGCTGCCTCGTCGATAACTTCGGGTGTGATGCTACTGGAGTCGGTGTTGCTGGCTACAATATTGACGTTCAATACAGTATGATGAGCACACTGGCCAGGGTCAGTGGCCGTGGGATACGTACCATAGACGCTGTCATAACTATAGGAGCCAGAAGTGGTGATGGTGTCCATCCATGTAGCGATATTGTTGTATGTGAAGAAGGTGTCGCATGCAACAATGTCAAAAGAATGGTTGGCTTGACCGCTGTAGGTGAGCACTGTGAGGTTGACGATACTATCGCAGCCTCCTGCTACGGTGTGCAGGGTCTTGGTGTGTTCGTCGAAGTCGCGGATGGTGTCGCCCTCCCAAAGATATTCGCATTCGGCGTTCACCTGTACGCTATGGGCAGCATACTCAGGATTTACGGTGAGAACGAGATGCTTGTCATAGGTGCAGTCACCGTGGGTGATAGTGGTATCTATGTCTTGGTCGGATGTGTAGGTTGTGCCCCAGAATGCGGTGTAGCTGCCGCACGCTGCAATTGTATCCAACGTGTCTGTAGTAGCCAGGTTGACTTGAAGTTTAGTTACTTTGCATGAGGCAGAAGGGCTCACAATCAGTGTGGTGTCATAGAAAGAGCCAGCTGTAGCCCATGTTTTCCCGTTCCATGTGGCTTCACATTCGCCGTTTACTTGGACAGGATTGCCCGCCAGATCAGTTGTGTCGAATGTCGGACGGGTGTACTTAAGCACGTAAACCGCTGTGTCGGTTATGAGTACGGCGGTAGTGTCCTTGGTGTAGGTCTGGTTGTCTCGCCATTTCAACGGAGAGCACATGGTTGTATCGTCTAACACAACCTGCTGGCCAAATGCCATTGGCAGCGCTACAAGCCCCATTAATAGACTCAATAATGCTTTTTTCATCATTGTTTTAGTATATTTTTATTATTATTATCTATTTTATTCGCTTAAATTCTAATTTGTTGCACTAAAATTGCAGCTTTTGCAGGTATTAGTGTTGAACGTGCAAAGATAAGAATTTTTTTTGATACCAATGCAAATTTTGAAAAAATATCATTTTTTTCACCCGCGTAACACCAACTCGGCAATGTTCTCCACATGTTGTGTATGAGGAAACATGTCAACGGGTTGAATGCGATGGATGTCATAGCGTGCGGAGAGCATCTGTAGGTCGCGGGCCTGAGTTGCTGGATTGCAACTGACGTAGATTATTTTTCGTGGGGCAGTTTGAAGTAGTTGGGCCACCACTTTTTCATGCATTCCGGCACGCGGTGGGTCAGTGACTACCACGTCAGGATGTCCGTGAGCAGCGATAAAATCTTCTGTGAGTACTTTTGCCATATCTCCGGCATAGAATTCTGTATTACCTACCCCGTTGAGAATGGCGTTGTTCTTGGCATCAGTAATGGCTTCTTCGACATATTCAATGCCAATGACTTGCTTGGCTTGAGTCGCTAAAAACAGAGCTATAGTGCCGGTGCCGGTGTAAAGGTCGTAGAGTGTGTCGTCGGGGTGTAACTCGGCCAGTTCTGAGACGTAGCTGTAGAGTTTTTGTGCCTGCGCTGAGTTTGTCTGGTAAAAAGACTTTGGGTTGATGATAAAGTGTAACGCCCTCCCCTGAGGATCGAGCATTTCCTCTTCTATGTGGTCTTCGCCAAGATAGGTATGCGTCTCCAGGTCAGAGTAGGAGTCATTCATCTTTGTGTTGACGATGTATTGCAATGATGTAATCTGAGGGAAGGTGTTGTGTAGCACGTCCAGCAGGGGAAAGAGTCGTTCGGAATCATCTTCTGCAACCACGACAATGACCATCCAGTGTCCAAGCGAGCTGTTGCGGATAATGACATTGCGCAAGAATCCGGTGTGGTTGCGGATGTCATAGAAATCTAAGTTGTGTTCGACGGCGTAGCTCCTGATTGTGTTGCGGATGGTGTTGCTGGGCTCGGCTTGCAGCGCGCATTGTTTTATGTCAAGTACTTTGTCGAATAGTTGGGGAATGTGGAATCCCAGTGCTCCGGCTGTGGGGCTGTTTGTGGTGTTTTTCAGGGCTTCGGCAGTGAGCCATTCACGGTTGGAGAATGTGAATTCCAGTTTGTTGCGGTAGTAGTAGATATTGTCTGATCCACATATCCGGCGCATTTGGGAACAGTTTATGCCTCCCAGCCGTTCCAGATTGTCGCGTACTTGGCGTTGTTTGGCTTCCAGTTGGGCTGCATAATTCATTGTCTGCCACTTGCATCCACCACATACCCCAAAGTGGGGACATGCTGGTTCCACGCGTAGTGGCGACGGCCGATGAAGGTTCACAGCCCGCCCTTCGGCATAGTTTTTTTTCTTCTTATAGAGCTGTATATCCACTACGTCTCCGGGCACTACGAATGGCACGAAAACCACCAGTCCATCGACGCGTGCCACAGCCATGCCCTCGGATCCAGTATCCGTGATTTCTACCTGTTCTATTAGGGGTAACTCTTTGTTCCTGCGACTCATAGTATTTTGAAATATAAAAAAAAGAAGTATCTTCCGGTACTTCTTTCCTTTAGCATCGCCGTGTTATACTATCTCTCGTCAGAGACAGTCAGTCTTTTTCTGCCTTTTCTGCGACGGGCGGCCAGCACTTTTCTACCGTTGGCGGTAGACATTCTCTTGCGGAAACCGTGCTTGTTTGCTCTTTTTCTCAGCGAGGGTTGGAATGTTCTCTTCATGGTATGTCAATCTTCTTTTATTATTGTTTCTTTTTGTGGTGTTTGGGGTACAAATGACCTCAAATTTGGAATTGCAAAAGTACGTAAAAATTTCAATATGGCACAAAAAAATTCATTTCACAAAATATTATTTCTGTTTAAAACATTGTTAATAAGTCACTAAGAAAATCAAAATAATTTCTTTTCTCTCCAATTGAAAAATAAATTGTACCTTTGCACGTCCAATTGTGATACTAAAAGATGTTAAAATTGGGCATTCAAAGGAAGTACAAATATGGAAAAAAATGACTTCATCAAAATAGTGTCACAACCCACGACCTTCACCTCCCAGGATCGTGGGTGGCTTAGGGCTAAACTGGCCCGGTATCCACATTCTTCGGTCGTAAGACTCTTGGCACTATTGGCCGATCATGCTTTTAGCTTTGATACTCCGGAAGAACACCGTGCCGCGGCACTCTCTATGTGCAACCCTCATGGATTGGGCTCGATGCTCTCCTCTGCCATGCAAGCAGATCCGGAATCCCGCAACTTTGATGTCCTTAGTGAAATCAACACTTTCCAGGAGGTCTCATTCAAGACGGCTCCCAAAAGTGTTATCCTTTCCAATTTCTTGCAGATTGCCACTTCCGACGGTACTGATGTCTCCTCCGAACCAGCCACTCCCGCCGAGGGTGCCGATAAAAAAAGCCTCAAGGCAGATGTGTCGTTAGGTACTGAAACACTTGCTGTTATATTGGAGAAGCAGGGCAAGTTTGACAAGGCTCTTGCGATTTATGAGAATTTGTTGGCCCACAATCCCGAAAAAAGTAGTATTTTTGCACCCCGAATTGAGCGTTTGAAAACATTATTGAATACAACAAAATAGTAATAAAACATGTACACATTCATTGTAATCCTGATTCTCATCGTTTGCGTTCTTCTCGCGCTTGTTGTTCTTGTCCAGAACTCAAAGGGTGGCGGCTTGGCTGCCAACTTTGCTGCTCCGACGCAAGTAATGGGTGTGCGCCAAACGGCAGACTTTTTTGAGAAGGCCACTTGGTGGCTTGCCATCATCCTTGTTGTGCTCTGCCTTGCGGCCACTGTTTCTATTCCCCATCGTACTTCAGGGAACGCAATCAACACTGAGGTGACTGGCAATGCCGATGCTGACCCTGTTCAAGCCGCCAGCCCCATCGCCACACCTGTCTCCAACGCTGATCAGCAGTAAGTTGTGGCTACGTCTGCCGTAGAGCATTCTGTAGTCAAGCTCATTCTGTCACACTTCCCGCACGTCCCAACCGACGGGCAGCGGGAAGTGTGCTTTTCTATGTCTCGTTTTCTCTTCGATGCCGACCCCCGATCTGCTTTCCTCTTGAAGGGTTATGCCGGAACCGGCAAGACATCGCTCGTATCTGCGCTTATCCAGACCTTGCCACAGCTGCGCGTCAATTGTGTCCTCCTGGCTCCCACTGGTCGTGCGGCAAAAGTAATCAGTTCTTATGCTCAGCGGCCGGCTTATACCATCCATAAGAAAATCTATATGACGGCTACCGATGCATCGGGTGCCGTCCGCACGGTGCGCGCCATCAACAAGCATACCCATACGCTATTCATTGTCGATGAGGCTTCTATGATCGGCCTCGAGCCTACAAGTACCCGACAGAGCCTCTTGGAAGATCTTGTCGATTATGTCTACAGCGGTAGCCATTGCCGTCTGATGCTCATTGGCGATACTGCGCAGCTCCCTCCTGTCGGGCAAAGCGAAAGTCCCGCTCTTGACGCGAGATATATGACGGCCTCCTTCGATCTCAATCTTACGGAAGGAGAGTTGACGGAGGTTGTCCGTCAGCAGCAAATGTCAGGCATACTGACCAATGCAACCTCTCTCCGCCAGCAGATATCCACCCTCGTCAGCGGAGACGAAGCCACACTGCCGCTCTTCTCCCCGACACCTGATGTGATTAACCTCTCTGGCGAAAACCTTATGGAAACACTGCACAGCGAGTACGGCTCCTACAACCTTGAGGATGTGGTCATAATCACCCGCAGCAACAAGCGCGCCAACCTTTTCAACCAAGGCATCCGCAACAGTGTTCTCTTCCGCGAAGAGGAAGTCAACGCCGGCGACTTCCTTATGGTCGTAAAAAACAACTACTTCTGGCTCGATGATGACAGCACCATTGGTTTTATCGCCAATGGCGACATTGTAGAAGTACTCAGCGTCCGTAACGTTCAGGAAATCTATGGCTTCCGTTTCGCCGATGCCACACTGCGTTTCGTCGACTACCCGGACGAGCAGCCTCGCGATTGCAAACTCCTCCTCTCCACCCTGTACAGCGAATCGCCCTCGCTCACCGCCGATGAACAGGCTTCGCTCTATTCCGCTGTCATGGAGGACTATGCCGACCTGCCCCACAAGTCAGACCGCCTACGCGAGCTACGTCAAAATCCCTTCTATAACGCCTTGCAAATCAAGTTCTCCTATGCGCTCACCTGCCATAAGACACAAGGTGGCCAATGGCGTACCGTCATCATTGATCAAGGTTTCCTTCCGCCCGACATGCCGCTCGACCGAGACTACCTCCGTTGGCTCTACACGGCCTTCACTCGCGCCACCGACCGTCTCTATCTCCTCAACTTCGACTCCTGCTTCTTTGTCGATGAGTAGCCGTCAGGCTCTTCATCCGGTGTTGGTCCGGTGTTGGTCCGGGGATGGTCCGGGGATGGTCCGATGATTATCGGACGAACGACGGTCCGCGGGCGGTGTGCGAGAAGCATTGAATTAAACACGCCCTCGTTTAATTCCGCCGATGGGCTATGAAAACTCCAGTTTCGGTGCCTTGAGATAAGTCTCCACCCGTTTGCGGGCAAGGTCGGCATATTGTTCCATCAGTTCGATGCCGATAAATCTTCGATCGGCTTCCAGTGCAGCAAGGGCTGTGGTCCCGCTACCCAGAAACGGGTCGAGAACCGTGTCGCCCTTGTCTGTGTATAACTTGATAACCCTGTATGCCAATTCTTTAGGAAACATCGCTTGGTGGATGTCGTTGGCTCTGACACTTGGAATATTCCACACTTGCCTCAGCCCCCACTCTTTCCATTCCGATGGTGAAAGCCGCTCCCGGTTTACCACATAAGCGCCTGGTTTCCAGAATATGTATAGGTCCTCTGTTTCGCTCACGGCCTTCAATGTGCTGGTTGTCCATTTGCTGTTGGCCCATGCCGGGTCTTTGACCCATATCCTTTTGTCATAGAGGTAAAGGCCTGAATTGTAGGCATATTCCTCAAGCTGACCGCCGACAAGTTTAACGTGTGTTCCCACTGCTTGCCGTCCACCGCGTATATTGTTGCCATTCAATCGCCTGTCCACGGTTTGCTCGCTACAGTGCAGATAGGCGGCCAATTGGTCACGGTTATAGTTAGGATGGAGCCGTTTCGCTTCTAACACCATCTCCCGTGTAACGGCGCATTTCTTGTTCGATGGATTGTCTGCCTGTATTCGTGGCATCGTTTCGTCTTGAAAAGCCAGTATGTTGGCAATGTTGACGACCATGAATCCGCCGGGCTTCAATATCCTGTAGTGCAGTTCTATGACAGCCTTGAGCATCTCTTGCCATTGTTCATAGGTAACCCCTTTCTCGTAATCCTTGCCAAGAAAGTACGGCGGAGACCAGAACGACAACGCCAGCGAGTTGTCCTCTATCTGTTTCAGCAACTCGCGCGAATCCCCACAGTATACCTGATTGGCCTCTAACATCTTTTTATGGGTATTTCTGCTACACGCCAATCGGCGATCTGTCTTAGAAGAGCAAATGAAATCCTGGCACGTATTTTTCGTTTGTCTTTGCTTTGGTCATCCTTCCCCGGGTAGTTGAATATCAATGAAATGCAGAATCTCCTTCATGACGAACTTTTCAGCATCGATTAGCTTTTGGGGGTTGCCATTGAAGTAGTTGACGGCTTCTATATATGCCTTGTATTGTGGCTCTGCATACTGTGTAAACATATCCTTCTGTCTTGGAGAGACTATCTGTATTCAATCGCGATGCAAAGATACGAAAAATATTTGATGTGGCAACTATTATTTTAATGGGTAACAATCCTTCTACCGTCTGCCGGCAATGACGGGATTCGCATAGGCCTCGATCATCAGCTGGCGCATCTCGTTGTTGGGTAGCGCATCGAGACGTTGCAGGAATTTGGTGCGTGTCGTTTCCGTGAAGCGTCCGCGCTGCTCTCGTCCTGTCAATAGGCTGTAAGCCACATAGTTGGTGGGCATTAATCGGTAGTTGGATTGAATGCGGCGGTCGAGCACCGCGGCCACATGCTCGTAGAGGTCGGCCCCGGACTCGGGCTCCAGTTCGCGTCGCGTCAGCGGCGCGCCGATGGCCAGATGCACCTGCCCCTTCTCGCCGATAATACCTGTGACCACACTCCTCACATCCTCGTCCTTGGCTTTCTCGTACCTACCTCTGCGGCTTTGGTATAACTCGTTGGCTTTCATCGTGTCGCATGGATCCCACTCGTAGCTCATGCTCACCGGAACCAAGTGCATCTCACTCAGCGTCTGCAGCGGATCGCCCTCGCGTCCCAGGCACAGCATCTTGACCATCGCCGCTGCCGTACTGTCGATACCATCCTTGGCGCGACCGTTCTTTTGCGCTATCCACACCGATTGCCGCTCGTTGACAATCAGTTCGTTCAGGTACTGCGACAGATGTTGCAGACTCCTGTAGAACGCCCGTGGGTTGCCGCCACGTTCCATGCGGATCAGTTTGTTGCTTCTGAACAGGTCTTCCATCGCCGGCTCCGAGAGCAGGTTCTGTCCGAAAACGATATACGACGTCTCCCCCCGATGTTCGAGCAGCAAATGTTGCAGCAAGAACGCGTCGAGCGTGATGTCGCGATGGTTCGACACAAACAGGTATGCCACGCCGCGCCGCAGGTAGTTGAGTCCCGAGTACGTAAATCCCGTCGTCGTCGACCGGATGATGCGCTTGATGGCATCGTTCATCAACGACGCCTGGAAATCGTGCACCGTCCTGATGCTGAGCAACTTCTCCTTGATGCCCTCAATGTCGGCGTTGGAATAGATAAAGCGCAGGGCCTGAGGAAAATACTGCCACTCTGTGATGCGCCGCAACGCTGCAGGCAGCTCCTCGTCGGTGTAAGGCCTTATATCGTCAAATGCGTTCACTGGAAGCATGTCTTCATCAACAGGTCAACCTCTTGCTTGGCTGGAACGCCCTCATATAGAACCCTGTACACCATCTCAGCGATGCTTCTGTCCTCCCTGTGTGGCATCGAGTGCATGATGCTGGACGAATAATACCCCTCGGCCACCATCCTGCTCCTTTCAATGTACTCCGCCGCCGGCGTCCCCTGTGCCACCGCCTCGCCCAGCGCGCGGTTGCGGCTGTGGCTCGAAAAGCATGTAGCAATCAGATCTTCAAGCATAAACATCGGCTCCGAACCCTCCTTCATCATCAAGCGCAACTCGCGGCCGGCAGCAGCCGTAAGCACCGCCAGTAGATTGTCGCCATAGCCCAGCCCGGCAGTCATGCCGGCAGCCACAGCGTACACATTCTTCGCCAGCCCGCACAACTCAAGGTTCTGAACTTCGCTCGTCGCAAACGGGTGTATGTAGCTGCAACGCAACGCATTGGCCATCTCGCTGGCCGCCTGCGCATTTGTCGACGCCACTTCAAGGAACGTCGGCAACCCCGCCGCCACCTCCTCAGCATGGCTTGGCCCACTGACAACACATATATTCTCCTCTGGCACAGACAGCTCGCTCGCCATATATTGCGACATACCCATCCGCATCCTTGGCACATATCCTTTCACTGCCGACACCATCAACTTCCCGCCGTAAGCCTTCCCAGGCAACGTACGCAGCACCCCCTCGACATATATCGACGGCACTGCCACCACCAGCACCTCGCTCTCTTCCACCACTTTGGCCAAATCCGTGCTCACCATCAGCCTCCTGAAGTCAAGCCCCACCTGACGCAGGTGGTTCGGATTGTAGCCGGTCATCGCCAAGCTCTGCTGCACCTCCCTCCGTCTCACCCACCAATTGACCCTCCGGTCCTCCTTCTCGAGCAATATCTTTACTATCGCAGTAGCCCAACTGCCACTGCCAATAACTCCTATCATTCTCTATACTATTATTTTACTATATGCAGTCACCCGCCGTCGGCAACCGCATTCACGCTGCAAAAATAACACTATTTTTTCACATTTGATAACTAAAATCTGTTAAAACACACTAAAACTTCTCTCCCAGCCCCACCCATCCTAAGTTCATCCTAAGTTCATCCTAAGCATATCCTAAGCATAACGTAGGCATAACGTAGCCACTCACCCCTCGTCGCCCCCCAAAAAACAAGAGGGGAAACCCTTCGGATCCCCCCTCATTAGCATTGTGTTAAGAAAACCTTATTTCTTCTTGGCGGTTTTCTTCTTGGCGAGCAGATTGCTGCCGGCTTTGAACTTGGCAACCTTCTTGGCGGGCACCTTCACGGGCTTGCCGGTCTGCGGGTTCTTGGCGGTGCGGGCTTTACGCTCCACGACGCTGAAAGTGCCGAAGCCAATCAGAGTCACTTTCTCACCTTTGTTCAGTTTCTCCTGGATGCTGCTGAAGCAGGCATTCATGGCAGCCTTTGAGGCAACTTTCGTCATACCGGTCTTGGCGGCGATGGCGTTAACAAGTTCTGTTTTGTTCATTTTGTTTGTTTTTTAAAGGGTTATTAATGCTAACTGTTATGTCCTAACTTTTTACGCTGCAAATGTATGAATTTTTTTTTATCCGCTCCAAATTTTTTTTCGATTTTTTTCAAAAAAAAATTAACCATTTCGTCAACTCGTTAATAGCCAGTCGCTTATGTCATTGCCCCGCAAAAAGTCTTCAACGTTATTTTTCTTTTTCCCAGCCATTTGCAACTCTAAAATCTCAATAAAACCGCCTGCCACTGCGAATTTTAGCACCTTTTTTTTATCGCAAATTAGTGTGCCGCAAGGGTATTCATGCGCCTCCACGCTCGCCTTGGCGGCGAGAATTTTGAACCCCACCTCCTCACCCTTCGGGTTGGCAAGGGTCATGGTAGCCGCCGGGTAGGGGCTCAGCCCCCGTATGAACCTCTCCACCTCCTCGGGCCTTCGCTTGAAGTCAATGCGGCAGTCCTCCTTGAAAATTTTCGGTGCCGGACAAGGCTCCCCCTCCTGCGCTCGTGGAACAACGCTGCCTGCCTCAATCGCGTCAAGCGTGCGCACCACCAGCCCGCGCCCCATCATGGCCAGCCGGTCGTGCAAGCTGCCGGCAGTCTCCCCGGGGCCTATCGCAGTCCTCTCCTGCATCAAGATGCTCCCCTCGTCAATCCGGTGGTTCAACAGAAACGTCGTGACGCCTGTCTCCCTCTCCCCCTTGATGATAGCCCAGTTGATCGGTGCCGCACCGCGATACCGTGGCAGCAGCGATGCGTGCAAGTTGAAAGTGCCCCGCGGCGGCATGTTCCACACCACCTCGGGCAGCATCCGGAAAGCCACCACCACAAAGCAGTCGGCATCCACCGCCTGCAACGCCTCTATGAAGGCGCCGTCGCGCAACCGTTCCGGCTGCAGCAACGGCAGCTGATGTTCTATCGCATATTGCTTCACAGCGCTGTACACCACCTTCTGCCCGCGGCCTGCCTGCCGGTCGGCCACTGTCACCACGGCAGCCACCTCGTGCCTCGACTGCTGTATGGCGTCAAGGCTCTCGACGGCAAAATCCGGTGTGCCAAAAAAAACTATGCGCATTCGTCTGTAAATTTACACATCTTGAGTGCCGTCACAGCCCCCTCCACGCCTTTGTTGCCGTGCCGACCGCCCGCGCGGTCGAGGGCCTGCTGCATCGTGTCGCACGTCAGCACGCTGAATATGACGGGCTTGCCGCTCTCTATCGAAACATTCGTGAGCCCTTGCGATACAGCCTGGCAGATAAACTCAAAGTGGCGCGTCTCGCCTTGTATGACGCAGCCAATGCAAATCACCGCATCCAGCGCCTTGTCGCCACTCAGCATCCTATGCGCCGCATACGAAAGCTCGTAAGTGCCGGGAACCCGCTTGACGATGAGGTTCTCTTCCTTCACGCCGTATTCTCGCAGCGTCTCTGCCGCTCCTTGCAACATCGCATCGGTTATCTCGCCGTTCCATTCGGCTGCCACGATGCCTATCCTGTATCGGCTCCCGTCGGGCACTGCCGCGCGGTCATAGTCCGAGAGGTTGGTCTTCTTCATATCCTAATTAATATATATGTATGTAGTGCATTAGAAATCTTTTCTGTCGTACACGGCCCTCTTGTTCGTGGGGCGTTTCTTCCCCTCGCGGATAATGCTGCCGTCGGCCTTGTAGTCGCTCTTCTCTCCTCGTTGTGGCTTGCGAATGCCGAAATAGGTCTTGTCCAAGTGCAACCGCCGTGTGCGGAGCGTGTAGTTCTTGAAGTCGAGTATCCATTCCGGGTCGAAAGTCTGGTACAGGAACCGGCATTCAAAGTGCAGGTGGGGCCCTGTGCTGTTGCCCGTGCTGCCTCCCAGCCCCACCACCTCGCCGGCAACCACCTTCTGCCCCTTCGTGACATGGATCTTCGACAGGTGCCCGTACAGGGTCTCAAGCCCGTTGGCGTGGCGCACCACGACGCAATTGCCGTAGCCGCCCATCCGCGAGGCTATGCGTACCGTCCCCCCGAAGGCCGCATGCACCGGATCCCCCGTCTGCAAGGCTATATCGACACCGTGGTGCCCGCGGTTCCACCGCCAGCCATAGTTCGATGTCTTTGGCTTCTTGACGGGAAAGCAAAAGTCGCTGCTGTCGGCCACCAGCCGCAGGTTGATCTCGTCGGGGAGCATATCGGTCTTGGTGCGCCCCAAAGGGTTCACGCGGTTGGCCGGAAAAGCGTCGTACCACACCGGCACGATGTATGCCTCGTGCGGCGTTGTGGCCTCGCTCGTGGCGTTCCCCGTTGCCTTTGCCGGTGCCGCCGCTGCGGGTTTCATGGCTCTCGTGGCTCTCGGAGCGGCTGGTGTGGCGGTTTTGGGCTCCAGCTTCGCCTTCTCCGCCGCTTGAAGCCGTGCCGCCATTATCGAGTCGTAGTATGACATCTGGGCCTGCATTCGACCCGCGAAAACAAGCAGCAGCAACAGCATGATGGCCCTCCGCAACCGGGCCACCGGAATACCCATCTGTTCGCGGTATTTCGCCACCGTCCGGCGGGCCACCGGCAGCCCCTTCTCGTTGAATTGCCGGGCTATGGCATCGTCTGAAAGAGGCGTTTGCTTGTCTTCCTGCTCTATTATGTCGGCAATCCTCTGTTTGATGGTCTCGACCGAGACCTCTTCGCCGTCCTCCTTCGCCATCCCTTTCGAGAAGCATTCTTTCAAGGCTATGGTGCCGAAGTCGGTCTGCATGTATTTGCTGTTGGCCATGCGCGAGATAGTGCTGATATCCAGCCCGGTGGCCTCGGCAACCTCGCGTTGGCGCATCGGCTGCAGCATGTCGGGGTCGCCGCTGAGCAGGAAACGCCGCTGATGTCGGACGATGTACTGCATCACCCGCACAATGGTGTCGTGCCGCTGCTGCAGCAGGTCTATGAAGCCTTGCGCATCGGCCTGCTTCGAGCGCAGAAACTGGACGGTCTCGCGGTCGCCTTTCTGCTGCTCCATCTCGTGCAGCATGTCGGTATAGTAGCTGTTCAGGCTCAACTTCGGCAGGTGGCTGTCGTTGAGGTAGAATTGCAACTGCCCGTCGTGCTGGCTGAGGATGATGTCGGGAATGACCATCGCAGCATTGTCAGGGTCTGAGGCCGACGAGCCTGCTGGCTTGGGGTTGAGACGGCGTATCAGCGCCGCCGCGTCTTCCAGCTGCTCTTCGCTGATATCGAGCGAGGTGCAAATCCGCTCATAGCGGTGGTTGGCAAAGTCGTCAAAGTGGTTCCTCACGATGTCGAGGGCCACGGGCTGCATCCTGTCGTCGCTGCGTTCCAGCTGCAAACTCAGGCACTCCTGCAGCGAGCGGGCTCCTATGCCCGCCGGTTCAAGGCTTTGCACGATGTGCAGCACCGCCTCCACCTCCTCGGGGCTGGCCTCAATGCCCTGCCTGAAGGCAAGGTCGTTGGCTATCAGGGCCAGGTCGCGGCTGAGGTATCCCGCATCGTCTAACGTGCCTATGATCTCTGTCGCTATCGTCTGCTGTCGTTCGTCGAGGTGGCGTAGCCCGAGTTGCTGCTGCAGTTGCTCGGCCACGGTCTGGTTGTCGCTGACGACAAACTCGCGCCTCACCTCGTTGGGATCCTGTTCGAGGTGCTCGCGGTAGTCGAATCCGTAGTCCTCGTCCTCGTCTATATCCCAGTCTGATTGATCGTTGTCGGTTTGCGGCAGGGGCTGCTCGTCCTGCGCTTCTGCCTCCAGGAGCGGGTTTTTCTCCACCTCCTCCTTGATGGCCTGTTCCAAGTCAGTGACGGGCAACTGCAACAGCCGCATCAGTTGTATCTGCTGAGGCGAGAATTTCTGTTGCAGTTGCTGTCGCTGTACTTGCTTCATCTGACGATGTCCATTTCTTCTATGAGGTTCTTGGCTCCGGCGTAGACATCGATCACCCACAGCATGTAGCGGCTGTCGAGGCAGATGCAGCGCTGCAGGTTCTCCTCGAAGTCTATGTCGCCGCTCATGGCCTCGCTGTTGCCGTCGAAGGCAAGCCCTATCAGCACGCCTTTGCCGTTGATCACAGGCGAGCCGCTGTTGCCTCCCGTGATGTCGTTGTTGGTGATGAAGCAGGTAGGCATCTCGCCGCGTCGGTTGGCATAGCGGCCGAACTCCTTTCGTGCATACAGCTCTTTCAGGCGCTCAGGCACGTTGAACTCGCTGTTGTTGGGGTCTTCCTTCTCGATGACGCCCTTCATCGTCGTGTAGTAGTGGTAGCTGACGCCGTCCTTCGGGTCGTAGCTCATGACGTTGCCATAGGTGAGGCGGATGGTGGAGTTGGCGTCGGGCGACATCAACTTGCGCCCCTCGTTGATCTGGAGTATGCCGTCGGTGAAGTCGCGTATGCCGCGTTTCAGGTTGTCTCTCGACTGCTGCGGCACCGCCTCGCCCATCTGCTTGGCAGCATCCATAATCTCTCTGCCTGCCAGGAGCATCGGGTCTTTCTCCAGCTGCTTGGCGTTGGGCTTGAGCATATACTTGCCCAGGTTCTCCTGGTTGGCAAAAATGCTGGCCTTGTAGAGGTCGTCCACATATTTCGTCCAGTCGCCCTTGTATTTCTTGTTGGCCACCTTCAGGAAGTTGGGGCACATATCGGGATTCATGTGGGCAAAGACATAGCCGAACATGGCGGCAGCCACGCGCTTGTCCACACGCTCGTCATAGTCTTTGAAGAAGTTGTTGAACATCCCCTCCGAGGCACTGAGGTCAAACTCGGGGTTCCCCTCCATCATCCTGTCAATGCGAATGGCAAGGCTGAGGGCTTCGGAGCCGCTGATCAGGCCCTCATTGAGGTACATCGTGGCTTCGCGCACCGAGCGCCGTGCCGCATAGCCTTCTTTGATCAGGCCCAGCGCATTGCTGTATTTCGGGCTGCGCTGGAAGCGGGCCCACTCGCTGTATTCTTTCTCCACCTCTTTCTTCACACCCATGGTGTTGAGGTTCTTGAGGGCCTTGTTCTGCTCGTCGCTGTATTTCCAGTAGTTCGAGCACGAGGCATATTTGGAGGCGTATTTGATGCGCGTGGCCTGGTCTGCGGCCATCTCCTCGCGCAGAATGTTGATCTTCACGGTGCGCAGCTCATGGCGCAGCTTGTTCACTATATCCATCGTCTCTTCCAGGCCATAGCTGGTGAGGAAGTGGTCCGTGGTGCCCGGGAAGCCTATCACCATCGCAAAGTCGCCGTCGTTGATCTCGCCGGCGCTGACGGGCAGGTGGTGCTTCGGCGTCAGCGGCACGTTGTCCTTGCTGTAGTCGGCAGGGCTGCCGTCAGGAGCCGTGTAGATGCGGAACATGGAGAAGTCGCATGTGTGGCGCGGCCACGACCAGTTGTCGGTGTCGCCGCCGAATTTGCCCATCGAACTTGGCGGTGCACCCACCAGGCGCACGTCGCGATAGATAATGTGCACGAAGAGGAAGAACTGGTTGCCGTTGAACATCGGCTTCACCTGTGCATTGTATTCGGTGCCGATGACTGCCTCTTGCTCTATCTCGCGGCACACTTTGCGGATGGCTGTCTCGCGGTCGCTCTCGCTCATGTCGTCGCTGAGGTTCTCCTTCACCTTGGCGGTGACATCCTCCATGCGCACCAGTATCGAGGCCGTCAAGCCTGGGTTGGGCAACTCCTGCTCCATCGTGTAGGCCCAGAATCCGTCGCGCAGGTAGTCGTGCTCCACGGTCGAGTGGCTCTGCAGGTAGCCGTAGCCGCAGTGGTGGTTGGTGCTCACGAGGCCTTTGCTCGAGATTATCTCGCCCGTGCAGAAATGCCAGAAAGGTTGTCCGGCATTGCCCAGACCCACGATGGCGTCTTTCAGGCAGCTCTGGTTGACGCTGTAGATGTCCTCGGGCGTCAACTGGAAGCCGGTGCGTCGCATGTCGTCGTAGTTCTTCCCGATGAGCGACAGGAGCCACATGCCCTCGTCGGCGCGTGCCACGCTGGGCAGCAGCACAGTCAGGGCCATTGCAATCACTAAAGTACGAATTTTCATAGGTTTATTTGTTTTAATTATTTGAATATACCTGAAATTGAGACTGCAAAGATACGAAAAAAATCGCACCGTGCAACAAAAAAACGCAAAAAACATCTCTGTATTACCTCAGCAAGGTCACAGTCCCCCGGCCGGCGTCGCGATGTCCTGTGACATCTGTCGCAAACCACAGGTAGACGTATGTCCCTTGCGGCATTGGCGTGCCGTCGCAGGTGCCGTCCCACGTGGCTTTGGCGTCGGTGGTGCTGTAGACCACTTGGCCGCGGCGATTGTAGACGGTCAGTTCGTAGCTCGCCAGCTCGACCGACGGCGTGCAGCCAAATCGGTTGTTGATTTCCGCATCCGGTGTGAAGGTGTTTGGAAACCAGACGGTCCGTGCTATCACCGGCAGCGACACCGTGCTGTCGGCGCAGCATCCGGAGGCGTTGCAGGTGTGCAGGGTGACGGTCAGGCTGTCAGGCAGCGGGTGGTGGAACTGGTAGCGCACGCGGCGTCCGCTGAGGGTGGTGCCGTCGCTCATCGTCCATCGGCTCTCGCGGCTGCCTTCGGTACAGTCGTTGAAGGTGACCACAGGGTGGTCGTAGTCGATAAACGGGCGGCTTAGGCTGAGGCAGACCTCGGGCAGGCACGAGCTGATCCTCACCGTGACGGTCGAGTCGCACCCGTTGACGGCGGTCGTGCGGAAGGTGTAGGTGCCAGGGGTGCGGAGGATGGTGTCGCCGACGGCAACGCTGTCGCCCGGCATCAGCTCGTGGCTCTCTTCGTTGCGATAGGCAGGCAGCACGGTGAGTGTCAGCCGGTAGAGGTGCACCGTGTCTGGGTCGAACACCTGGCCCTCCATGCTGTGAGTCCCCGTGTCGGTCAGCCCGCCGTCGGCCCAATGGAAGGGTCCCCAGCGGTAGGCTGCATATTGGCATGTGGTATCGCTGCGGTAGAGGGTGTCGCGCGGGTAGGGGTCGAGGGCCATGCCCACGGGGTTGGCGTAGCTGTCGTTCCATGCGTTGCGCAGGCCGTAGACGAAGGCTACGAAGGTGCCGCTGTCAGCCTCCAACCGGTGGGCTCCGAGGCCGACAGGGGTGCGGTAGGTCTGCACCGGCAGGTAGTCCAGCCAGCTGCTGTCGTTGATGGGCACCCCGTCGAGCCGCAAGCCGTGCACGAGCGCCGTGTCGCAGAAGACGACGAGGCGGTCCGTTTGGCCGCCGGAGACAAACTCCTGCACCGTGAACCAGGCCTGCTGTACGCCGTGTTCCACCGACGGCACCATCACCGTCGAAGCAGCCCCGCAGTAGCCGCTCGCGCCGTAGCTGCTGAGCATCATGGTGTAGCCCGTGCGCCCGGTCGTGTGGGTCGATATGGCGGTGTAGGGGTTGGGCTCCATGACGTAGGTCTGCGAGTGCCCGCGGTCGAGGGTCGGGGTCTCGCCGCTCTGCGGCGTTTGGGCGTTGAAAGAGATGCGGTTGCCATCCTCGGCCGAGGTCATCAGGTAGTAGCACTTGCGCTGTTCGCCGATGCCGCCCGTCAAGTGCACGTGTCCCCACTGGCTCTCGGGGACAGCCTGTTCGAACATGTGGTTGCCGACGTACTGGTCGGCTGTCGGCACATGCCCCGCGCTGTTGCCCTGGAAAAGGGCGAAGGGGCGCCCGTTCGAGGTGACTGCCATGCCGCTGAAAGCGCCAAAGGTGCGGTGCTGCCGGGTGCCGACGATGTAGACCTCGCCCCGCTGCAGGGCTATGTGCAGCCGCCCGTCGGCAGGGGCGTCGATGTCGTCCGGCGGGATGGGGATGCCGTTGGGGTTGACCAGATGCACGGTGACGACGGTGCTGTCCTCGGTGGCCACCAGGCCCAGCATCTCCGTGTCGCCCTGGGCGGCGGCGGCCGACTGAGCTATGTATCTGGTTCCCAGGCATAGCGTGGGAATGATCATGGCCACGTCGTGGCTGCTCTCGATGGCGTTGCGGGCATAGAGGGCTATGTCGGCCGTCGAGGTGACGTGATACGCCTTGCCCCGCACCGCGGCGTTGGTGCCGCAGAGGTGCTCCGCCATGCCGCCGCCGTCGAGGTGCAGCGTGACGCTGTCGTCGGCCGAGACAATGCTGATATCGGCTGCCTCGGGCCCCGTGGCTATGAGGGTACACGAGTCGATGGGAAGCTGATAGTAGCCGCCCGTGTTGGGCAGGAACATCACCCAGAAGTCGCGCGCCATGTTGGTCATCGCAAAGGGACTCTGTGCCGCTGCCGTGAAAGGCAACAGAACCAGCAACATCGTCAGTCGTCGTCTCGTGGCACGCAACATCCCGGTACTTTTTCAATCCTAACGCGTCTCAGCCTGTTTTATTGTTTGCCCACAACGAATTTCATCCTATGCTCTTGGTCCGGGGATGGTCCGAGGGTGGTCCGAGGGTGGTCCGGTGGTGGTCCGGCTTTCGGCGGACCAACCTCGGGGGTGCCCCGGCGAGGGTGGGGGAAGAAAAGTTTTCAACACCGGCACAGGCATTTCCAGACGGCTTTCCGCCCTCGGCCGGCGACCCTGCGACTCCGCACTGGTTCTGCGGATTGGAACTTTTTTTTCGGAAAAGTGAAACTTTTTCTCAAAAGTTGCGTTTATGGTTATGAACAACAAAAATTGGTTAAAAAAGACAAAAAAAGGATTTTTTTGGCAGAAATTGGATTTTTCTTCGTAATTTTACACCCTGAAAAATAGTAGGTAAAAATGGCGTTAATACTTGGTAAAGAGTACTGTAAGGTGGATTCGAACGGCCGCTTCAAGTTTCCGATTGCCCTCAAGAAGCAGTTGGACACTGACGACGGTCGTTTTGTCATCCGCCAGAGTGTCTATGCCGAGTGTTTGGAGCTGTGGACTTATGCCAGTTTCAGGGAAGAGGTGGAGAAACTCCAGGAGAAGCTGAATCCTTACCGTCGCGAAGACCGCGAAGTGCTGCGCAAGCTCACCGAGGGCAACATCATCGAGCTCGACTCGAACGACCGCCTGCTGGTGCCTGCCGAGCAGAAGGCCTTGATAGCGACGGCCAAAGAGTTGGTGCTGCAATCGACCGGCAAGTTCATCGAGCTCTGGGACCGTGAAGCCTACGACAAGATGAACAATTCCGGCAGCGACTACGCCCTGAGGGCCGAGGAGCTGCTGGGCCAGTCGGGGGCAGAGCAATGAGCAGTGATTACCATAGTCCGGTGATGCTACAGGAAGCCATCGAGGGGTTGTCCATCCGCAAGGACGGCACCTATGTCGATGTCACCTTCGGTGGCGGCGGCCACTCGCGTGCCATTCTTGCCGCCCTGGGGCCTGAGGGCAGGCTCTATGCCTTCGACCAGGACGAAGACGCGAAGGAGCAGAGCAGGGCGCTGAAAGGCGATGCCCGCTTCACGTTCATCAACGAGAATTTCAGGCACCTGAAAGCCTTCCTGCGGCTGCATGGAGTGAGGCAGATCGATGGCCTGCTGGCCGACCTTGGCGTGAGCAGCCACCAGTTCGATGTGGCCGAGCGCGGCTTCTCCACCCGCTTCGACGGTGCCCTCGACTTGCGTATGGACCGCCGCAACCCCGTGACGGCTGCCGACCTGGTGAACAGTGCCGACGAGGAGTCGCTTGCCCGCCTGCTGCGTCTCTACGGCGAGTTGCCCAATGCGCGCCAGATGGCCCACGCCATCGTCAAAGCCCGCTCCCAGCAGCCCGTCGCCACCACCATGCAGCTGCGCGATGCCGTCAGCCATCACCTGCCGCGGGGTATGGAAAACAAATACCTCGCCATGCTCTTCCAAGCGCTGCGCATCGAAGTCAACGGCGAGCTCGACGCCCTCAAAGCCATGCTTGAGCAGGCCGCCGACCTGCTCGCTCCCGAGGGGCGCCTGGTGGTCATCAGCTACCATTCGCTCGAGGACCGGCTGGTGAAGAACTTTATGAAGACCGGCAACTTCGAGGGCGAGGTGGAAAAGGACTTCTATGGCAATCCGCTGTCGAGGATGCAGATGGTAAGCCGCGGGGCTGTGAAGGCTGCCGACGAAGAGGTGGCCGTCAACAACAGGGCCCGCAGTGCCAGACTGAGGGTGGGGAAGAGGAGAGAGGTCGCGAACGGCAGTGAAAAGTGAAATGAAACTATAAGGTAATATATAATAAAGGAACATGGGGAACAGGTTCAGAGAGAAAACCGTCGAGGAGGGCCTCGAACAGCCGCGGACAGAGACTGTTGCCGAGCCGCAGCCTGAGGCGGCTCCTGCCGAGACGGGCAAGAAGCGGCGCACCGGCGACCGTGCGGCACGCGGCATCGGACGCGTGCTTGGGGGCGACGTGCTGGCCGACCGCGTGGTGCTGAAGCAGATACCGCTGGTGCTGCTCTGCCTTATCTACCTGTTGCTCATCGTCGGCAATCGCTATCGCGTGGAAAGTTTGAGCCGCGAGAAAGCGGCCACCGAGGAACGCATCAACTACCTGCGTGAGCATCGCATACAGATGCAGAAGCAGTATCAGCAGAGTGTTAAGATCTCGCAGATAGCCGAGGATTTGAAAGGAACGGGAGTGGGCATCACCAGTGGCCCGCCCTATGAGATATAAGCCAAGAGACAACGGGATATGGCTGAGAAAAAGGACAATAACAAACGGATGACGCGCGGCATGACGGCGCTCTACCTGCTGCTGACGGTGGGTGTGGGCGTGGCCATTGTCGCGGGCATCATCAACATACAATGGGTGCATGGCGACGAGTGGCGCGAGCGCGCCAAGAAGCGTGAGGCCGACCTGCGCACCGACCCTGCGCGGCGTGGCAACATCTATTCCAGCGATGGCAAGATACTGGCCACCACAGTGACCGAGTGCGACCTCTATCTCGACCTCTACAACGCTCCTGTCACCGACGAACACGGCCACCCCACCTACGACCGCCTTGGCCGGCCGGTGGAGACGGGCCCCATTACCGACACCAATTTCAACCTCAGCCTCGACACCCTCTGCCAGATGCTGCACGACGCTTTCCCCTCGCGCACAGTTGAATACTATCGCAACCGCCTCGCCACCGAGCGCGCCAAGGAGAAACCGCGCCGCTGCTTCCTGGTCGAACGCGGTGTGCCTTATTCGGTATGGCTCCAGATACGGCGGTTGCCCGGCTGGGAACGAGGAGTGGTGAAGCAGGTTGACGGACAGAGCGTCGTGAGGCAGGTCAGGGCACACATCTATGGCAATATGGCCGAGAACACCATTGGCTTCCGCAACCGTCGCGAGAGCAACTCCTATACCGGCCTCGAAGGGGCCTACGACAGCATCCTGCGCGGGCAGGATGGTCTCTTCAACTGCCGCCGTCTGACGAAAGGCATATGGCTGCCCGACGAGCAACACAGCCGCAAGGAGGTGCCGCAACGCACGGATGAAGACCGCATCGACACCATCGTGCTGCAAGGCCGCATCGACGGTAGGAGCATCATCTCCTCTATCGACACGCGCTACCAAGACATTGCCGAGAGCGAATTGCGCAAGGCCCTGAGACTGTATGGCGGTGTGGCGGGCTGCGCCATATTGATGGAGATGGAGACCGGATACATTCTGGCCTGTGCCAATCTTGCTGTCGACACTGCGGCACACGATTTCCTCGAGGTGCGCGACCGCAACGTGGCTGTCAGCGATGTCATAGAGCCGGGTTCCACCTTCAAGACGGTGGCGCTGATGGCCATGTTGACCGATCCGGAGACCAAGATAGATACCGCTGCAGAGTATGCCGCATGGCATAAAGACTATGGTGGCAAAGGCGGTGCGGTGCAGGACGATCACGCCGTGCGCGACAGTGCGGGCAAAATACGCACATCGCTCAACGTGCGCGAGATTATAGAGCAGTCGTCCAATGTCGGCATGGCGGATATGGGCATGGTGCTCTACGGCAACCGGCGCGACCGGTTGCGCAGCCGCATGCTCGAGATATTTCCCTACGACAAGCTTAACCCTGACGTCATAGCGCCTCAGTCAAGATCCTATATCCACGAGGACATGCGGCCCAACTCCAACTTTACCCGTCTCTGCTTTGGATACTCCACGCGGGTATCCCCGCTGCAGATATTGACCTTCTACAACGCTGTGGGAGCCGGCGGCAGGATGGTGAAGCCCATCTTCTGCAAGGGCTATATGGATGGCGACCGGCTGGTGGAGAACAAGCCTGTAGTGCTCAACCAGAGCATCTGCACGCGCAGCCAGGCGCTGATGATGCGTACCATGCTTGAGAAGGTTGTGGAACGCGGTACGGGCAGCAATATCAAGAACAACACCTACGGCATTGCCGGCAAGACCGGTACTGCCTACCACAGTTACGCCAATGTGAGAAGGTACAATGCGTCGTTTGCGGGCTTCTTCCCGTCGGAGAACCCTCGGTACACCTGTTATGTGCTGCTCGAGGATGTTCCCTCGTTTGGCCGCCAGGCTGCCGTGGTCTTCAAGGCCATCAGCGACTGTGTGGTGGCGGTGGACAAGAAGCTCAGCGAAGGCGCTGTGAAGTCGGCCTGGCCACAGCTCGAAGAAGACAGTGTCATGGCACAGCAGAGACCTGTCGTGGAGCGCGGCGACCAAAGCGATATGCGCCGCCTGTATAGAACACTGAAGCAGCCCTACCGTTCGGCCGACTCGACGGCCCGATGGGTGGTGTATCGCGACGCCACCGACAGCACGCCGGCGCAGTACTACCCCTACGAGCCCCGCGAGGGAAGCATTCCCAACTGCTACGGGATGACCGCCAAAGACGCGGTGGAACTGCTCAACAGCATGGGCTACAGAGCACGGGTGAACGGATACGGCAAGGTGGCGACCCAGCAGCCGAAGGCCGGCACCGCTGCCAAGCAGGGCACACGTGTGGAATTAACACTTAGATCGGGACAATGAAGTTAAAGGAAATAATAAAGGGAATAGATGCACAGGTCACCGGTTCGGCGGAATGCGAAGTGAAGGATATTCAGTTCGATTCGCGTCGCGTGGCAGCTGGCACGCTTTTTGTGGCACAACGCGGTACGAAGGTTGACGGCCATTCCTTCATCGAGGGTGCGACAGAAAAGGGAGCCGCTGCGGTGGTCTGCGAAGCGTTGCCAAAAGAGATGAAGAAGGGTGTGGCCTATGTTCAGGTGGCTGACAGCAGTGAGGCCCTGGGCTTGATGGCGGCCAACTACTATGGACATCCGTCGGCACAACTGAAGCTTGTGGGCATCACAGGGACCAACGGCAAAACCACAACGGTCACGCTGTTGCACCGCATGTTCCGCAACCTGGGCTTCCACGTCGGCCTCATCTCGACCATTGTCAACAAGATAGACGAAGAGGAGATACCCACCGGCCACACCACTCCCGACGCGCTGGAGCTGAACCAACTGCTGCGCCGCATGGTGGATGCCGGATGCCAGTATGCCTTCATGGAAGTGAGCAGTCACGCTGTGGTGCAGCACCGCATCAGCGGACTGACTTTTGCCGGAGCCATATTCAGCAACATCACCCACGACCATCTCGATTTCCACAAGACCATGGCCAACTACATCGCCGCCAAGAAGGGTTTCTTCGACGGTCTGCCGAAAGGGGCCTGGGCGCTGGTGAATATAGACGACAAGAACGGCAGGGTCATGGTGCAGAACACAGCGGCGACAGTGCGCACCTATGCCTTGCAGCATCTGGCCGACTTCCGCTGCAAGGTGGTAGAAGACACCTTCGAGGGGATGCACCTCATAATCAACGACCACGAGGTGTGGTGCCGCCTTGTGGGAAGGTTCAACGCATACAACCTTACGGCCATTCTGGGTGCTGCAGTGTTGTGCGGAGTGGACGAAGAGGAGGCTTTGCGGCAGCTGAGCCTGTTAGAGGCGGCTCCCGGGCGCTTCCAATATGTCAATGGTCGCGGCATCACAGGCATAGTGGACTATGCGCACACGCCCGATGCCTTGCAGAACGTCATAGAGACCATCAACCAGGTGCGTCGTCCGACACAGCTGCTCATCACGGTGGTGGGCTGCGGCGGCGACCGCGACCGCACCAAACGTCCCGAGATGGCACAGATTGCTGCCGAGGGGAGCGACAAGGTGGTGTTGACCAGCGACAATCCCCGCACCGAGGATCCCGACAGCATCCTCGACGAGATGGAAGCGGGGCTTTCGCCGGTGCAGTTGAGCCATGTGGTGCGCATCACCGACCGTCGCCAAGCCATCCGCACGGCCTGCATGATGGCTCAAGAGGGCGACATTGTGCTTGTGGCGGGCAAGGGCCACGAGAAATATCAGGAAGTGAACGGGGTGCGTTCGCACTTCGACGACGTAGAAGAACTACAGAAAGAACTCAGTGTAAAGAAATAGAGAAAAGACAGTTATGTTATATTACTTGTTCGATTGGTTAGACAGAGCGTTCGATTTTCCCGGGGCGGGAGTGTTTCAGTACATCTCGTTCCGCGCTGCGGCCAGCATCGTGACCTCGCTGCTCATCATGCTGCTCTTCGGCAAGCCCTTCATCAGGTGGATGCAGAACAAGCTGGGGATGATGGATGAGGTGCGAACCGAGTTGGGGCTTGAGGGCGCGGAGCGCAAGGCCAAGACACCCACCATGGGCGGTCTGCTGATACTGGCAGCCATCGTCATACCCACACTGCTTTTCGCCAAGCTGGACAATATCTATGTGCAGATTATGCTTGGCACCACGGTGTGGATGGGGCTGGTGGGTTTCCTTGACGACTACCTGAAGAAGACACGCGGGAAAGCCGGTTTGCCGGGCAAGTACAAGGTTATAGGGCAGGTGTTGCTGGGTTTGGCCGTGGGATTGCTTATCTCGTTCCACCCTGACATCAGCGAGCCGTTGAAGACCACCATTCCTTTTGTGAAGAACAACGAGTTTGACTACACGTGGCTTGTCAGCTGGATGGGGCCGTGGGCCGAGCAGTATGCCTGGGTGATCTACATTCTGGTGGTGATACTGGTTGTCACTGCGGTCAGCAATGCCTCCAACCTTACAGACGGCATTGACGGCATTGCCACCGGCGTGGCGGCTGTCAACGGCGGCGCGCTGGCGTTGCTGGCATGGGTCAGCGGCAACGTTATCATGTCTGGCTATCTGAATATTATCTATCTACCCAACATTGGCGAGTTGGCTGTGTTCAGCACAGCCTTTGTCGGAGCGACGCTTGGCTTCCTGTGGTTCAACACGCATCCGGCCGAGATATTCATGGGCGACACGGGCTCGCTGGCCATTGGCGGCATTATTGCCGTCTTTGCCATCCTCATCCGCAAGGAGTTGCTGCTGCCTTTGCTGTGTGGCATCTATCTGGTCGAGGACCTGTCAGTCATCATACAGACGGCGGGCTGCAAGCGCTATCGGCGCAAGCACAAGCTGCCGGCCGGCGTGCCGGTGCCTGTGGAGAAGCGGCCCTTCCTCATGTCGCCGCTGCACCACCACTACCAGAAGAAGGGAGTGGCCGAGGAGAAGGTGGTGATGCGCTTTGTCATCATTGCCATACTGCTGGCCATCTTCACCCTTTCGACACTCAAACTGCGATAAAACACAAGCATAAACCCTATAATCCTTAACCCAACAAAAATGACTATTGAGACTTTGGCCAAACAGGGCCGCGACAAGGTTTACACCGGATTGGCAGGCATCGATGTCCAGCGCCTGCGTGCGATGCGCGACGAGGGGCTGCGGTCGTGTTTCAACCACCTGGAAGACACGCGCTACAGGCTCGAGTTTGTGGCCCGTATACGGGGTCGCGAGTACATCAACGACGCGGCGGCACGCACCATCAACGCCACGTGGTACACGCTGGAGACGCTGCAGGGAGGTCTGATATGGATAGTGGATGTCTGCGAGATGCCTGGCGACTACAGCCGGCTTGTGCCTCCGGCGCTGCGCAAAGTGCGTATGCTGCTTGTTGTAGGCGAGGGCAACGACCTGATGCACCACACCTTCCGTGGTATAATTCCCAGCATTGAGTGCTGCGGCACGATGGCTGAAGCCCTGCAGAAGGCCTACCGCTACCAGACCGAGGACGAGGTGAAGGTGGTCTATTCGCCGGCGTGCTACAATGGTCTATCAACCAAACAGATGGGTGAGAGTTTTCGTCGAGAAGTCAATGAATTATGAATACAGGTAAGATATTCCGAGGCGACAAGATAATCTGGGTGGTTTTTCTGCTGCTCAGCATTGTCTCTTTGGTGGAGGTGTACAGTTCCATCGGGCTGTATGCCTATTCGTTGCCCGGCACTCGTCCTACCGGTCTTTTCTTGAAACACATGGCCATTGTGGCGGCGACCTATGTGGCCATTATCTTTATCTCGCGTATCAACTATCGATTCTTCTCGCGGTTTGCGATGCTGGGCTATTGGGCGACGCTTGTGCTGCTGGCTGTCATGTTGGCGTTGCAGGGCGGTCGCTGGTTCCGCATACCGCTCATCGGACAGTTCCAGCCGTCGGAGATAGCCAAGGTGGTGCTGATTATCTTTGTGGCCCGAATGCTGGCGCTGAAGAAAGAGCATGTGGCCGAGTTGGGGACTTTCCTGCAGTTGCTGGTCTATATACTGCTTGTGGTGGCACTGATTTTGCCGGAGAACTTCTCGATGGCGGCGCTGATCTTCTTAGTGTGCTATGTGATGATGCTGGTTGGCGGTGTGAAGCGGAGCTACTGGTGGCGACTGCTGATAGTGGTGGTGGCCGTGGCGGGGGTGGCGATGTTTGTGATGCTCAAGACCGGACATGCCGGCGATGCTGACGGAGGCGATGTGCTTCACCGAAGCAATATATGGGCAGAACGAGTGGACACCTGGCTGCATCCTAACGACGATGCGCTGACGCAGGAGAATATGGCGCGCATGGCTATCGCGCGGGGCGGCGTTTTTGGCGCCGGCATAGGCAATACGGTGCATGCACGCCTGATGACGCAGGCTCACAATGACTTCATCTTTGCCATCATCATCGAGGAGATGGGTATGGTGGGTGGTATTGTGGTGTTTCTGCTCTACAGCATCCTCTACTTCCGTTGCGTGAGGCTGGCGTGGCGCTGCAAGGGCCGCTTCGGGGCGTTGACGGTTTTCGGGCTTGGCACGGTGATCTATCTGCAGGCGCTGGTCAATATGTGTGTGGCGGTGGGTGTGTTGCCTGTGACGGGCCAGACGTTGCCCTTTATCAGTTATGGCGGCACGGCATATCTCTTTATGGGTTGCGGTTTGGGAATCATACAGGCTGTGGCGGCAGATGTGTATAGCCAGGAACATGGCGAGGAGGAGCCAACAGTGGCAGAGGAAGGGACGGCAGCGGTTGAGTCGGGGACAGGGCAAGAAGAGGGTCAGTCGATGTAAAGGATGAACAATGGAGATGCTGATGAGATGCCTACGATATGCTTAGGATATGCCTTGGATATGCTTAGGATATGCTTAGGAAACGATATAAAAGTAACAGAACAAGAACGATAGAAGGATGAAAGCGATAGTTAGCGGTGGTGGCAGCGGAGGCCACATATTTCCGGCGGTGGCCATAGCCAACGCCATCAAGAAGCGGTGGCCGGAGGCAGAGATACTGTTTGTCGGTGCCGAGGGACGCATGGAGATGGAGAAGGTGCCGGCGGCGGGTTATGCCATCAAGGGTTTGCCGATAGCGGGTTTGCAGAGGCAGTTGACGCTGCGGAACCTGTGGAAGAACCTGCAGTTGCCATTCCGGATGATGAAGAGCAACCACATGGTGAAGCAGATACTACGCCAGTTTGGTCCCGACATTGTGGTGGGAGTGGGCGGTTTTGCCTCGGAGCCTACGCTGAAGGCGGCATCGAGGCTGGGATACAAGACGTTGCTTCAGGAGCAGAACTCCTATGCGGGCCTGACCAACAAGCTGCTGGCCCGCGACGCGCAGACTATCTGCGTGGCCTACGAGGGTATGGAACGTTTCTTCCCGAAGGAGAAGATAGTCTTCACGGGCAACCCTGTGCGCGCTGACATAGAGCAGATGTCGTGCTCGCGCGAAGAAGGCTTGGCCCACTTCGGGCTGAAAGACACGCTGCCGACGGTGTTGGTGGTGGGTGGCAGCCTCGGGGCGAGGAGCATCAATCAGATGATGACGGCCAATCTGCCCGCTTTGCGTGGCAAAGAGGTGCAATATATCTGGCAGACAGGGCGGTGGGGGTATGAGCAGGCCGTTGAAGCCGTAGAACGCGAGGGTGCTGCCGACACGGTCAAGGTGCACCAGTTCATCCAACGCATGGATCTGGCCTACGCTGCGGCGGATGTCGTCATATCGCGAGCGGGAGCCATAGCCATCAGCGAGCTCTGTCTGGTGGGTAAGCCTGTGGTGCTCATTCCCTCGCCCAACGTGGCAGAAGACCACCAGACCAAGAACGCGATGGCGCTGGTGGACAAGGGAGCCGCCCTGATGGTGGCCGACGCCGAGTGCGGAAGCAAGTGCATCCCGATAGTGGAGAGTTTGCTGGCCGACAAGGGACGCATGGCAGCCATGAGCAGTGCCATCAAAGGGATGGCGGTGCGCGGTGCGGCGGACAAGATAGTGGACGAAATAGAGAAAATTGTGAAATGAGATACTACTTTCTCGGCATAGGAGGCATAGGCATGAGCGCCTTGGCGCGCTACTTTCACCGCAGGGGCGACACGGTGAGCGGATACGACCGCACGCCCAGCCCGCTGACAGAGGCTCTCGAAGCCGAAGGCATTGCGGTGCACTACGACGACAGGCCGGACGAGCTTCCGGAAGGGATAGACATGGTGGTATACACACCTGCCGTGCCGCAGGAACTGCATGAGTTTCAGGCCCTGAGGGAGCGCGGTGTGAGGATGGAGAAACGGTCGCAAGTGCTTGGCGAACTGACGCGTGGCAAGAAGTGCATCGCCGTTGCCGGCACACATGGCAAGACGTCCACTACCGCCATGATAGCCCACTTGCTGAGCAAGGCACCATGCGGATGCTCGGCTTTCCTGGGCGGCATCAGCAAGAATTTCGACTCCAACCTGCGAGTGGATGACACGAGCGAATATGTTGTGGTGGAAGCTGACGAATACGATCGTTCCTTCCTGCAGCTGCACCCCCATGTGGCCGTCATCACGGCGACAGACCCCGACCACCTTGACATCTACGGCGACCATGAGCACATGCTCGAGGCCTACGCCCAGTTTGCCGCACAGGTGGATGCCGACGGTAAGATATTCCTGAAGGAAGGCGTCTTTACGAAGGCCGATGGAGAGCCGTACCTCGAGTATGGTGGCCACCATCACGACCACGACCATCACGACCACGACGGCCATGCGGAGCCCCCCACGTTGCATACGCCTCACGCCACATATTCCGCGCGTGGCATCGAGGCCGACTACTATGCCATCAACGTCCGCACCTACAACGGCAACCTCTTCTTCGACATGCGCACGCCCGAGGGGGTGCTCTACGACCTCGAACTCTGTGGTACGGCGCTGTTCAACGTAGAGAACGCTGTGGCGGCATCGGCGGTGGCTATGACGTGCGGAGTGGACCAGTTTCAGCTGCGCCACGGCCTGAAGACCTTCGAGGGCGTGCGTCGCCGCTTTGACTATCGCATCCGCGAGAAAGAGCTGGTCTACATAGACGACTATGCGCACCATCCGCAAGAGATACGCTCCACATTGGAGTCCATCCGGTACCTCTACCCTGGCAAGCGTGTGGTGGGTATCTTCCAGCCTCACCTCTACAGTCGCACGCGCGATTTGGCCGACCAGTTTGCCGAGGTGTTGGGTACGCTCGACGAACTCATCATGATGCCTATCTATCCGGCCCGAGAGAAGCCGATACTCGGCGTTACCTCGAGCATGGTGCTGCACAAGATAGACTCGATGTCGAAGTACCTATGCACGCCTGACCAGGTGCTGGAACTTGTGCCGGCGTTGTGTCCCGACGTGGTGGTGACGCTCGGAGCCGGTGATATCGACCGCCTTGTGCCGCGGCTGGAGCAAGTGCTTAGAGAACAGATGTTATGAAAAGACCATACAAAATACTGCTGATCCTGCTTGGCGCGCTGGCGCTGCTGGTGGTTGTCGTGGTGGCCAACATCAACCGCTCGCGCTCCACGGTGCGCGGCATAGAGGTGAACATCCGCTACGGCAAGGCGGCTCCGTTGGTCGACGAGCAGACGGTACGCGACAGCGTGCTGGCCGCGGTGCCGGCATTGCTGCAACACCGAGTGGGTGATGTGGATAAGAGTGAGGTGGCTGCCGGTGCAGCACGTGTGCCATACCTCATGGATGTGAGTGTTGCCACCAGCGTCAGCGGCAAGGTGGTGGTGCGTGCACGTCAAAGACGCCCGATAGCGCGGCTCTATTATGGCGGAGCCGAACTCTACTTTGACTCCGAGGGTAGCTTTATGCCTGCCAGCAGGTTGGGGTACAGCAATGTGCTGGTTGCCGGTGGCGACTTTGCGGAACCGCTTCGCACCGACAGTCTCAGCGCACAGGTGATAGACCTCATAGCCTTGGCGCGTTACCTTGACAGAGAGAAGCGCTATGGTGAACTGATAGACCAGATATACTCTGAGCGCGACGGTGACATCATAATGGTGCCCAAACTGGGGGGGCATGTGGTGGAGCTGGGGAGTGTGGACGACCTCGATGCCAAGTTTGCCAATCTGCTGACTTTCTATCGCAAAGGGATGCCTCGGGCGGGATGGGACACCTATTCACGGGTGAGTCTCAAATTCAAGGACCAGGTGGTCTGTACAAAAAGGAAATAAATAATCGCAAAAATATTACAATATGGGAACAGAAATCATTGTAGGACTCGACATTGGCACCACTAAGATAGCTTGTTTTGTGGGTGTGCGTGGCGAGAATGACCGAGTGAAAATCCTGGGCTTCGGCAAGACCGAGTCGTCGGGCGTCGAGCACGGGGTGGTGAAAAACGTGAGGGACACGGCAGATGCCATACGGCGTGCGGTTGACGAGGCTTCGGAGCAGGCCAACGTCGATGTCGACGAAGTGTGGGTTGGTATTGCCGGTCAGCACATCAAGTCGCGCCCCTCGCAGGGTAGCGTCATGATACCGCCCGAGCATGTCCTCATCGAACAAGAAGATGTGGAGCGGCTGATTGGCGACCAGTACAACACCATGCTTGAGCCAGGCGAGGAGATTATACACGTATTCCCGCAACAATACTATGTTGACAAGGATGCGTTGAGCCGCGACGTGCCGCCGGTGGGCGTGGCGGGAAAGACCCTTATGGCCGACTTCCACATGGTGACGGCCAACGTCCAGAACCTGCAATACATCAAGTATGCTGTCGAGCGTGCGGGCCTGAAGATCAAGGGTGTTGTTCTTGAGCCAATAGCCTCGGCCAAAGCTGTGCTTGACGAGAGCGACCGTGACGCCGGCGTTGCCATGGTTGATATTGGTGGTGGTACCACTGACATTGCCATCTTCCACGATGGCATCATCCGCCACACATCGGTGCTGCCGTTGGCCGGCAACGCCATCACCAACGACATTCGCGAAGGGTGCAATATTCTCAAACGCCAGGCCGAAAGCCTGAAGGTGAAGTTTGGCTCCTGCTTGGTGCAGGCTGTTTCAGAGAATGATGTCATCAGCATTCCCGGCATACGCAGCCAGCAACCTCGCGAGATCTATGTCAAGACCCTGGCCGGCATCATCAATGCCCGCGCCAAGATGATCATGGAGCAGGTTGACTATGAGATAAAGCTCTCGGGATACAGCAAGAAACTCATCGCCGGCGTGGTACTTACCGGCGGCGGTGCCCAGCTGAAGAATATCAAAGACCTCTGCGAACTGATTACGGCTACCGACTCGCGCATAGGTATCCCCAACGAGCACCTCGAACCTGACAGTGTCAACTACAACGAGCTGATGCACCCGATGTACGCCACCGGTATCGGCCTGGTGCTCTACGGCCTCGAGCAGACCGAGCAGCACGATGCTCCGGCGACCGACGGGCACAAGGCTGGCAAGAAAGGCCATATTGACATCTTTGCCGGCATGGACGACCTGCCGCCAGCCCCGGCCCCGGCTCCCGCCGCCGAAGCCCCACAGCCCGCACCGCGAGCCAAGAAGCCCAAGGACGACACCTTCAGCAATGCCGTGTCGCGCTTCTTCAACAAGGTCTTCAATGAGGGCATTGACGAGTGAAATATCGAAATTCACAGCATGTTGTTGAAAACTAATACATAAACGTTGGCTTTATACGCGTATTATTTAGTAATTTTATCCTGCCGAATATAGTAGGCTGTATTGGTTTAACGACATCTTTATCAATAAGATAGAAATATACAAGCACCATGGAAGATAACGCAAATTCGACTTTCTTTACCTTTGATTCGCCCAAAGGACAGTCCTCGTACATCAAAGTGATTGGTGTCGGCGGGGGTGGCGGCAATGCCGTGAACCACATGTACGACAAGGGTATTGAAGGTGTAGATTTCATCGTCTGCAATACCGACATGAAGGCACTCAACTCGAGTCCCGTACCGAACAAGATTCCGCTCGGCGACCTGGGTTTGGGAGCTGGCAACAAGCCCGAGCGTGCCCGCAAGGCCGCCATGGACAAGGCCGACGACATCCGCGAGGCCATCAGCCACAACACGCAGATGCTCTTCATCACCGCCGGTATGGGCGGCGGCACGGGCACTGGTGCGGCACCGGTCATTGCCGAGATAGCCAAGAGCATCGACCTTGAGAACGACGAGAACAAGAAGATCCTCGTCGTGGCCATCGTGACGCGTCCCTTCAGCTTCGAGGGCAAGCGCCGCCGCGAGCAGGCCGAGGCCGGCATTGAGGAGCTCCGCAAGCATGTAGACTCCATCATCGTCATCAACAACGACAAGCTCCGCTCCTTTGGCAACATGCGCATCTCGGAGGCCTTCGGGATGGCTGATGATGTGCTGCTGACCGCCGCCAAGGGCATTGCCGAGATCATCACGGAGAGCGCCTACGTCAACCGCGACTTCCAGGATGTCAACACCGTCATGGAACACAGCGGCACCGCCCTTATGGGCACCGGCAGCGGCCATGGCGAGAACCGCGCCCATGACGCTATCGAGGCTGCCACCACCAGTGTGCTGCTCGACGACAGCGACATCAACGGAGCCAAGAATGTGCTCCTGTACTTCTCCTACTCGTCGGAGCACGAGATGACTATGGATGAGCAGGCGGAAATCACTGACTATGTGCTCGAAAAGACCAACGGCACCGCCGATATAATCTGGGGTGCCGGCCCCGACGACAGCCTGGGCGACGAGCTGAAGGTGATACTCATCGCCACCGGTTTCGAGAAGAACAAGAACGTCGCCGAGGAGCCCAAGACCTTTGTGCTGCCTGCCGACGAACCTGCCGCCACGGTGCAGCCCGTCGTCGAGAGCAAGGCCGACGAAGAGGGCATGGAGCTGATCCACCGCTCCGAGCCTGCTCCCGAGCCTGCCGCCGAAGTCAAGACGGCGACAGCTGCCGCAATGACCTTCGAGAGCGTTGCCCCTGCTGCTGCGCCTGCCGAGAAGCACGTCTTTGTGCTTGACGATGACGAGCCCACGCTCGAAGCCGCGCACAACACTGCCCACACGCATCTCGACGATTTCAAGACCGAGATCGACACCATGGTTGAAGACATTCATCTCGTGGACCGTGCCGAGGCTCCCGCCGTCGAAGCCGAGGCGCAGAAGACCCCCGTGGCCGAGGCCGTGCGCCAGGCTCCGATCCACAAGAGTGCTTTCGAGAACGACAACGATGTCAACACGGTGGCCGACCGCATCAAGCACATCCACGAGCTGCTCCGCAACAGCACCAATGGTGCCGACATAGTGCAGAGCATGGCTACCAGCCAGTTCAGCGACGAGATGCTCTATGAAGGCCGCAGCTCGGCCGTGCGCGAGTCCTCTTCCTCCACCATGCGTTCCGACGGGCGGATGGTGCAGAGCCCCTATTTCCGTGACCAAGCCGACTGACCGCCAACGTCTTGAATAAGAAACTTGTCGGCACCCTGTGTGCCATCGGTGCGGCCGTCTGTTACGGCACCAACCCGCTGGGAGCATTGAATCTCTATGCCGAGGGGATGAACACCCCCTCGGTTCTCTTTTACCGCTTCAGCCTGGCATGGGTCGTCATAGCTGTGGTGATGGCAGTCAAGGCCCTTGGCGGCAAGGAGAGCCTCCGCGTCACGCGGCGCGAGTTTCTCACCCTTAGCGCCCTCGGCGTGCTGTTCATCTTCTCCTCGCTCACGCTCTACCTCAGCTTCCACTACATGCCTGCCGGCGTTGCCAGCACCATTCTCTTCACCTATCCCGTCATGACGGCCGTCATCATGACGCTCTTCTTCCGGGAGCGGCTGAGCGCAGCCACGGTGCTGTCCATCCTCCTCTCGCTTGCCGGCGTGCTGCTGCTCTACTGGGGCGACACCGGCGGCACCCTGAGCGCCACCGGCGTGGTGCTCGTCCTCGTCTCGGCGCTGACCTATGCCCTCTACATCATCGTGGTGGACAAGTCGCCGCTGCCCATGTCCTCGTTCAAGATCAACTTCTATGTCCTCTTCTACTGCGGCCTCGGCATGGCGCTCTATGCGCTCCTCTCAGGCCAGGAGCTGATGCTCCCTCCCACGCCCAAGGCGTGGCTCTGGGTTTCGTGGCTGGCGCTGGTGCCCGCCATTATGGCGCTGGTGATGATGGTCTACGCTGCCAAATACCTTGGCTCCACGCCCACCGCCATCCTTGGAGCCCTGGAGCCCACCACGGCTGTCGTCATCGGCGTGGTGCTCTTCCATGAGCCTTTCACCCTCCGCCTCCTTGTAGGCATCGTGCTCATCCTGGCCGCCGTCACCATCATTGTCCTGCACCGCCACCGCGCCTCCACCTGAATGCCGCGCCGCCACGCCGCCGGCGCACCGCCCTTGATCCGGCTTTTATCGGACCACCATCGGACCATTCCCGGACCACCATCGGACCATCCCCGGACCAAGACCGGTGTGTCCGCCTTGGATGAGGGGTGCTGTTTTTTATTTTGCCGGTTTCAAAAAAAGTTGTACCTTTGCAGCGGAAACAAGCATCAAACAACCCTAATACGTATGAAAAAGAAATTACTATCATTTATTTGTTATGCTGCTTGTATGTTTTGTTTACAGGCGCAGGATACGGTGAAGTACCTTGACCCGTGGTATCTGTTCCATCGGTATGACTCATTGCGTTGGACTTATGGAACTAATATAAACCTAGGAGGAGGTGTCCCGGCAAGGTCAAACACGATACAGGAATATACTCTTCCCGATGGTGGAGCCACTGTGTACGGAATCGCTGTCACGGCAACCAGTTTCCCGCTGGAAGACCATGTGCTGCAGTACGCCCCCTCGATGAGGATATACCGGCAGGGGGAACCTTCTTATCCTCCAACAATGGAACTGATTGATTCTGTGACCGTCTACCAGAGCCATAGAAGAAGATACTTTGACTATGTGACCACCGGCACAAACGCAGGTAGCCACGTGGTGCCGTGCTTTGAATTCTATTTTGACACTCCCGTTGCACCCTCCTCGTTGACAGACACATTCTACATATCACTCTATTTCCCCATAGAATATTCTCCTGATTGGTGGACAGGGGACAGGGAATGGTATGTCCGCGGAGCTATAGCCTACACCTCTAATCCCTATCTTTGGTGGCGTCCATATCCGTTTTGTGATGAGGTAGACACCCTGCTATCTTCCCCTAATCTCGGGGGAAGTGTTCCTTTTTTAGGAACCCCCGGTACAGTTACATGGGGATTCCTTTTTCCGATAGTGGGACTGCGGTGCGTGGCGCCGAGTTTGAGGTTGGTGGAGCGGGGGAACGGGATGGCGACGGTGAGCTGGACGCAGGCCGAGGCAGGCGTCGGCTATGAGCTCTCCTTCGGGCCCTACGGCATAGAGCCCGACTCGGGCACCATCGTCGGCACGACGGATACCAGCTACACCCTCACGGGATTAGAGGGCGGCGTGCGCGAAGCCGTGTGGGTGCGCAAGGCCTGCCGCT
>DFLB01000020.1 GCA_002373995.1 Bacteroidales bacterium UBA3630
GAAGGCGTTGAGACTGCCCTGAAGCTGGCTCGCCGTTGGGGTGCCGTGAAGAAAGGTATCAGCAACGATAAAATCAAAATCATCTGCTGCGACGGCAACTTCCATGGTCGCACCGTGACCGTCATCACCATGAGCAACGACCCCAGCTCCTACGCCCAGTATGGTCCGCTGACGCCGGGCTTCATCCGTGTTCCCTATAACGACGTGGAGGCCCTGCGCCGTGCCCTCGACGAATATGGCGACGAGGTGTGCGCCTTTATTGCCGAGCCCATTCAGGGAGAGGCTGGCGTCTTCGTGCCCGACGATGGCTACCTGAAGAAGTGCTTCGACCTCTGCCACGAGCACAACGTGCTGTTTATTGCCGACGAGGTGCAGACGGGTATCGCCCGCACCGGGCGCATGCTCTGCTCCGAGCACGACGGCATTCGTCCCGACATCGTCATCCTCGGCAAGGCCCTCGGCGGTGGCGTGCTGCCCGTATCGGCATGTCTGGCCGACGACGACATCATGCTCAACATCAAGCCCGGCGAACACGGCTCTACGTTTGGCGGCTTCCCCCTTGCAGCCCGCGTGGCCGTGGAGGCACTGAAGGTGGTGCAGGACGAACACCTCGTAGAGAATGCCGAGAAGATGGGACAAATCTTCCGCGAGGAAATCAAGAAAATACAGTCGCCCTTCATCGAACAGGTGCGCGGTCGCGGCTTGCTGAACGCCATCGTCACCAAGCCCATCAATGGCAAGACGGCCTGGGACATCTGCATCCGCATGATGGAGAACGGCCTGCTGGCAAAGCCCACCCACGACCATATCATCCGCTTCGCCCCGCCGCTCTGCATCAACGAGGCCCAGCTCATGGAGGCTATCGATATCATCAAACGCACGTTTGAGGAAATATAAACAGAGAATCATGAATAGGCAGACCACCAATAGGGTGTTGATGGTGCGCCCCGTGCGCTTCGCGTTCAACGAAGAGACGGCCGCCAACAACGCCTTCCAGCAGAAGAGCCGTTCGGAGGCAGAAGCCCGGCGCGTGCAGCAACAGGCTGTCGCCGAGTTCGATGCCTACGTAGCCCTGCTGCGCCAGAACGGCGTCATGGTCGATGTCCTGCAGGACACGCCCGAGCCCTTCACGCCCGACAGCATCTTCCCCAACAACTGCTTCTCTACGCACGTGGCCGACGGCGACCCGTTGCCGGCAGACGGTGAAAAACCCGTGCTCGTGCTCTATCCCATGTTTGCGCCCAATCGCCGCCGCGAGCGGGGCAAACTCCTGAAGATGTTGCGTGCCGACGACTACAGCCGCATCGTCGACCTCACCTCGTGGGAGGAGCAGGGACTCTTCCTCGAGGGCACCGGCTCGCTTATCCTCGACCGCGAGCACCGCCTGGCCTACGCCTGTCGCTCGCCGCGCACCTGCGAACCCGTGCTTGCCCGCTGGGCCGACGCCCTGGGCTACGACTACTTCCTCTTCGACAGCACCGATGCCCAGGGCATGCCCGTCTATCACACCAATGTCGTCATGCATGTCGGCACGCGCTTTGCCGTGGTATGCCTCGACTCTGTCAGCAATCCCTCGCAGCGCAGCCGCCTCGTGGCCCTGCTCGAGCAGAACGGCAAGGAAATCGTCGACATCACGCTTGAGCAGATGAACCAGTTTGCCGGCAATATGCTCGAACTGCGCAGCACCGACGGCCGCAAGCTGCTCGTCATGAGCCAGACGGCCCAGCGCTCGCTCAGCCCCGGACAACTGGCCCGCCTGCAAGAGGACGTCAGCATCGTGGCGCCCGACATCAGCGCCATCGAAACCGCCGGAGGAGGCAGTGCCCGCTGCATGCTGGCCGAGCTCTTCGCCTGACAACCCTTCAGCATCATCCCATCAACGACCTACGAACACACTTTTATGGAAAAACAACCCAAAACCACCATACCCTGCAAGGTAGACGTGGCCTCCGAAACAGGCAGGCTGCGCGCCGTGCTGCTGCGCCGTCCGGGAGTCGAAATCGAGCGCATGACACCCCTCAACGCTGCCAACGCCCTCTACAGCGACATCCTCGACAAGCCCACCGTCGATGCCGAGTACAACAACTTCTGCGGCGTGCTCGAGCGCTGGACGAAAGTCTACTACGTCAAGGACATCCTGCAGGAACTGCTGCGCGACAAGGCCGTGCGTTCCTACCTCGTCAACGAGAGCCTGCGCCACGACGGCCGACGCCGCACCGCAGGCATGAGCCCCGCCGACTACGCGCTGGCCGAACAGTTCATGGACCTCTCCGACGAGCAACTCGTCCAGGTGCTCATCGAAGGCTACGAGAACCCCACGTGGGACGGCACGTCAGCCAATCGCTACCTGCTGCATCCGCTCTACAACCTGCTCTTCACCCGCGATGCTTCGTCCACCGTCTACGGACGCGTGCTCATCAACTCCATGAGCTTCGAGGTGCGCGAGCGCGAGACACTGCTCTACGACAGCATCTTCCGTCATTTCTTCGGCGTAGAGACGCTGAATGCCAGCGAGTGGAATCCCGAGGCACGCACCGAGGGCGGCGACGTGCAGATAGCCTCGCCCGACCTGCTCTGCATAGGTCAGGGCATACGCACGAATGCCAAGGGCATCGACTATCTGGCACAGACCTTCGCACGGGAGCGCGACCATTTTAATATCCTCGTACAGGAACTGCCCCTGAAGCCCGAGTCGTTCATCCATCTCGACATGGTCTTCACCTTCCTGGGCCAGCACCGCTGCATGGTCTTCGAACCCCTGTTGAAGAAAGACGGCATCTTCGCCGACAAGGACACCACGCTCATCACCATCGACAACGG
>DFLB01000015.1 GCA_002373995.1 Bacteroidales bacterium UBA3630
CACAGATCCCACAGATCCCACAGATTTTTGTGGTATTGTTTTGGCGGTGTTAGATATTATTCGTATCTTTGCATGCAGAAAACGTAAAAATGTACGGTTATGGAAGCAAAGAGAACAACGCAACAGGTTATCGACTGGCTTAAGGCCGCCGAGAAGCGACAGCAGGACTGGCAGCAGGAGGTGAAGAAACGCAACCCGCTGCTGACCGACATTACTGCCGACTTCGACCAGACGGCAGTTTCGCTAACGAACAAGCCTAGCGAATAAATTAGCATTTAGAATTGACACACGGGCATAGGCACCCTGTGCGATTAATACAGAGCCTCCCCCTGCGGAAATGCAGCGGGGAGGCTTTTTTTTGCGCGAGGATGAAAGGTTTTGTGTCAAAAAATTATAAAAACGGAAGGTGTTTGGACGTGTTTGTGGATTTTTTAATAACTTTGCGTTCAGACAATTGTAACATGACAGAAAGGAGAAGCGATGAAGAACATGTCAAACGCCAAAAACAGTGAGCGCCCTCCGCCGGAAATCGGAGGGAATGACGGTTTGTAACGATTACAAAGTCTTCCCGCGACCCTTGGCAAGGGTTTGTAACGACTACAAAGTCTTCCCGCGACCCCCGGCAAGGGTTTGTAACGATTACAAAGTCTTCCCGCGACCCTTGGCAGCGGTTTGTAACGACTACAAAGTCATTTTAAATATTCTAACCTTACATTTATTTTAATTTTAAACATTTAATTCTATGAAGTACATTCAAATTAATTCAAATTTCAGTTCGATTTCTCGTCAGAAGAACATCCGCCACCTGTCGTGGATGAAGCGATTCCAGGAGCGCCTGTTGCAAATCGCCAGCGCACCGGCACGACTGGCCAGCGTGATTAACACATTCCAGAGTGCCGTGGGCAGCGAGGATGAGGCGTACCTCGTCATCACCAAGAGCGACCTGACCGCCCCTATCGAGGAGGCCGACAAGGCGCGCGACAACACCTACTCGGGCATAACCTCTATGCTCGACTTCATGAAGCGTCTGGGCACCGCCGACCAGCAGCAGGCCGCCGAGCGAGTGATTGAGCGCGTGAACTACCACAACGTGAAAATCAGCGACCGCTATGAGGACGAGAACGAGAAGATAGCACAGCTGGTGCAGGACCTCAAGGGCGGCACGCTGGCAGCCGACATCGCCACGCTGAACCTCACCGCCCCCGTCGCACTGCTGGAGCAGCAGAACCAGCAGGTCATCAGCCTCATGATGCAGCGACAGGGCGACCGCTCGACACAGGAAAGCAACGTGATGGGCAAGGCGCGCGCCGTGACCGATGCAGCCTACGAGGACGCCGTAACGGTGCTCAACGCATTTGCCGTCACGGAATTCAACGGCCAGTCGTCACCCTACGACGAGATTATCCGCATCATCAATTCCGACATCGACTACTATTCGAAGTACGTATTCGCCACCACAGCGACGTCGGGAACCACCAACAACGGCGGCGGCACGACGAACAACCCCGGCACGGGCGATAACCCCGGCACGGGCGATAACCCCGGAACGGGCGATAATACCGGCGGTGGCGAAAATACCGGTGGTGGTGAAAATACCGGCGGTGGCGAAAATACCGGCGGTGGTGAAAATACCGGCGGTGGTGAAAATACCGGCGGCGACAATGGCGGCGGCACCGGCACCATCACTCCTGGAGGCGGCGGCAGCAACCCCGGCGGATTGGGCGAAAATTAAGTGAACTCCGTATGTGGCGTGGTTTCCGGGTGGTCTGTCAGGTCGATGAGGATGTTGTCGCGCCTGCCGTTGGCAATGATGACGCGGATGCCTGCCTGCTGGACGCGGACGGCGGTGGCGTACTTCGACTGCATGCCGCCGCGACCGGCAGAGCTCTTCTCGGTCTGGATATAGTCGGAGAGGTCGGTGCCGGGCAGCACCTCCTTGACGAGCTGTGACTGGGGGTCGGCGGGGTTGCCTGTATAGATGCCATCGATATTTGACAACAGGATGAGCGTGTCGGCTTGCATCATCTGGGCTATCAGTCCTGACAATTCGTCGTTATCGGTGAACATCAGCTCGGTGACTGAGACGGTGTCGTTCTCGTTGACGATGGGCAGCACGCCGTTCTCCAGCATCACCCGCATACAGGCCTGCTGATTGCGGTACTGCTCGCCGGGCTCGAAGTTCTCCTTCATGGTGAGCACCTGGCCTACGTGGATATGATACTCGCGGAAGAGATCGTAATAAAGGCCTATCAACTTGGCTTGTCCCATTGCTGAGAATAACTGACGCTGTTCAACGGAGTCGAGCTCATGTTCAATATCCAGTTCGCGGCGTCCGCAAGCTACGGCACCTGATGATACCAGAATGACCTCGCATCCTTGGGCGCGCAGCCATGCAATCTGGTCCACGAGTGACGACATACGCGTCACATCTAGCCGACCATCGGGACGGGTTAGTGCGTTAGAGCCGATTTTTACAACAATGCGATGTTTCATAGCGGTAGCCAATTTTTCACTTTTCACTTTTCTTTGACCAAGGTCAAAGCGACCATAGGTCGAGCGCACTTCTCATTTCCCAGCGTCTTTCTGTCTGATTTCTACACGACGAATCTTTCCTGAGATGGTCTTTGGCAACTCATCTACGAACTCTACGACACGCGGATATTTATAAGGAGCCGTTTCCTTCTTCACGTGTTGCTGCAGTTCCTTCACCAACTCGTCGCCAGCCTTGTCCTTCCATTCTTTGCCCAGTACTACGGTAGCCTTTACCACCATACCGCGGATGTCATCGGGCACACCTGTGATGGCGCACTCGACAACAGCAGGGTGGGTCATCAGTGCCGATTCTACCTCGAACGGACCGATGCGGTAGCCAGAAGACTTAATAACATCGTCGATACGACCCTCAAACCAGTAGTAGCCGTCCTCGTCGCGCCATGCCATGTCGCCCGTATGGTAGACGCCGTCATGCCACGCCTCGCGGGTCTTCTCGTCGTCGCGGTAGTAGCCCTTGAAGAGGCCAATGGGCTTCTTGTCGCCCACACGGATAACGATCTCGCCCTTCTCGCCGTCCTCGCA
>DFLB01000007.1:0-2344 GCA_002373995.1 Bacteroidales bacterium UBA3630
GGCCACATCAACTCGAACGTGGAAGGCATCTGCCTCCACCTGAACGGTAGCGGCCAGTATCTCATCTGCTCGGAGTCGTCGTGCGGCTACTTCCCAGACGTGTGGGGTGGTGTGAAGAAAGATGTCGACGATGCCGGCTATGAATACGTTGTGCTCGACGAAAACGGCCGCTGCATCCCGCTCGACACGCGCTCGGAACTCTGGGCCTTTGCCGATCCCGACGAATTGCCGGCCATGAAGAACAAACTGGAACTCTACGGCGTGCTCAACGGTGTGGAGGAGATGATCGCTTCGCTCGACGACGCCACCTTCAAGCCCGGCTTCCAGGGTGGACTCGACGCAGCCCTCGTCTACTACAATCAGGAGACACTCTCCGACGAAGACCTCGCTGCTGCCAAGGCCATCATTCAGGCCAAGCAGGACCTCTACAACCAGATCAGGGAGTCGCAGCAGATTGTGGCCGAGGAAGCCGATGCTGATCTGCAGGCTGCCATCGACAAGGCCATCGCCGACTTCAACGGAAAGAACACCGTCGACGAACTGAAGGCTGCACTCGACGAGCTGAAGGCTGCCCAGTTGCGCCACGACATGTCGCAGGGCAACCTCACCCGTCTGGGCCAGAACATGAGTTTCGAAGACCTCTCCTCGCAGGGTGGCGGCACAACGTCAGGCGTGGCCAACGCTCCCGCAGGCTGGAATCTCTACGTCAGAGGTCAGCAGGTGCAGACCGAGGAAGAGCTGCGCGCAGCAGGTCTGAACGGCTGGGCCGGCATCAACGCCGACGGCTCGGGCATGAAGGACGGTCAGATGATCTACGGCATCTGGAACTCGGGCATTCCCGAAATTGAACTCTCGCAGACCATCAGCGGACTGGAGACCGGTACCTACGTCGTCACCGCAGCCATGATGGTGGGTGCCAACGGCAACGGATCGCGCCGCACCACCCAGCGCATCTTCGGCAACCTGAACTCGAAGTACTTCGCTTCGGCCTACGGCTACAACGAGTCAAAACTCGACCAGATGGAAGTCTACGATTTTGAAGGACTCGAGGAGCCCGTCACCGACACCGAGCTGCAAGACATGAGCGTGCGCGCCTTCGTCTACGACGGCACGCTGACCTTCGGTCTGCGCACCAACGGTGACATCACGGCTGCCAACCGCACGGCTGGCAACGGCGCTGGTGGCGACGGATGGTTCAAGACCGATAACTACCGCATCCAGAAGCTGGGCTATGTGCAGGAAGACGCTCTGGCCGTCTACGAGCACTTCCGCGAGGCTATCTACAACCTGCAGCTGGAACAGCTTCAGAAGTCGCTCTCCGACGAGGCCAGCAAGGTGCTCAGCGAGAACGAGTGTGGACAGAGCAGCTCGGCCGACCAGATTGTGGCTGCCATCAAGAGCTTCCTGCAGATGTATCCGAGAGTGAAGTCGTCGGTCGATGCCTATCAGCGTCTGCTCGACGCCATCGACAAGGCCTACGAGAACTATCTGGAGTACATCAACTATGCCGGTGCTGCCGACTACGACGAACTCATCATGGAGGCACAGGACGTCTACGACTTTGCTGAGGCCAACGAGGAGGAAATCGATGCCATGATCCAGAAACTCGACGAAGGTTTCCAGGAGCTGAAGCTCTCGGGTGTGGCTGTGGGCATCTACGTCACCAACCTCATGAAGAACCCGGGCTTCGAGGACCTCTCGGCCCAGGGCAATGCTGAGACCGGCAGTTCGGTCAATCCGCCGGCCGGATGGGATCTCTACATCAACGGCGAGAAGCAGACTTCGGCTCCCTCACTCGGATGGTGCGGCATCAACAACGGCGACGACATCAGCTTCGCCGGCATCTACGACGATGAGGGCAATCCCGTCACCGTGCAGTATGTCGAGGGAACCCACCTCTGGGGCATCTGGAATGGCAACATTCCCGAGGTAGAACTCTCGCAGACGCTCACCGGACTGCCCAGCGGCATCTACGTGCTCTCGGCCAACGTCATGGTGCAGTATCAGTGGGCCGGCAACTGCCTCACCACACAGCGCCTCTTCGCCAACGACTACGTGCAGATGTTCGGCACTGAGGAAGAACACGCCGTCAACCTGCCTGAGGACGCACAGGCCGCCAAGCAGCTCGACGAGACCACTCCGGCCGACGAGCAGCAGCACCTGACCTATGCCGACTACACCTGCACGCAGGACGACCCCTACACCAACACGCTGCGCCCGATGCAGGTGCGCTTCTACGTGACTGACGGCACGGCCAAGCTGGGCTTCCGCACGAACAACGTCAACCCTGACGGCACCGCCGACACGGCAACGGGTCATGGCTGGTTCAAGCTCGACAACTTCC
>DFLB01000007.1:2399-3207 GCA_002373995.1 Bacteroidales bacterium UBA3630
ACTTCCAGCTCTTCTACGAGAGCGACGAACTGCCCACGGCCATCAAGGGCATCAATGAGAACCAGACCGGCACCGTCGGCCAGCGCTACTACAGCGTCGACGGTCGTCAGCAGCAGTCGCTGCGCCGCGGTCTGAACATCGTCGAGACCCGCCACAGCGACGGCACCGTGAAGACCACGAAGGTCGTCGTGAAGTAAGGATTTCCCTCCTTTCGTAAAAACCAGAAAAGAATCGCATACGGTGAGCAATCGTATGCGATTTTTTTGTGGAATATGGAAAAAAGTAGTACCTTTGCAGCCATGAAAATCGGGAATATTGATTTTGGAGAGCGGCCGCTGTTTCTCGCACCGATGGAGGATGTCACCGACATTGGCTTCCGCCAGTTGTGCAAGCGGTTCGGTGCCGCCATGGTGTATACGGAGTTTGTGTCGGCCGAGGCGCTGGTGCGCTCGGTGAAGTCCACTGTCAGCAAGCTGACCATCAGCGACGACGAGCGCCCTGTGGGCATTCAGATCTACGGGCGCGACGCGCAGCAGATGGTGGAGGCGGCGCGCATCGTCGAGGAAGCCCACCCCGACGTCATCGACCTGAACTTCGGCTGCCCAGTGAAGAAGGTGGCTGGCAAGGGTGCCGGAGCAGGCATGCTCAGGAATATTCCGCTGTTGCTCGACATCACGCGCGAGGTGGTGCGCGCTGTCCACACGCCCGTCACCGTGAAGACGCGCCTGGGTTGGGACAAGGAGAACCTCATCATCACCGACCTGGCCGAGCAACTGCAGGACTGTGGCATTCAGGCGCTCACCATCCA
>DFLB01000007.1:3292-3594 GCA_002373995.1 Bacteroidales bacterium UBA3630
CGCACCCGTTCGCAGATGTACACGGGCGAGGCCGACTGGACGCTCATCGGCGAGGTGAAGCGCAATCCGCGCATCCATATTCCTATTATCGGCAACGGCGATATTCACTCGCTGGCTGAGGCTGATGCCGCCTTTGAAAAATATGGTGTCGATGGCGTGATGATAGGACGGGCCACGTTCGGCTGTCCGTGGCTGTTCAGCCGTGAGCCTTTGACCCTCGACCAGAAAATTGATGTCTTGGAGGAGCAATTGCGAATTAACATAGAGCGTATCGACGAATACCGGGGCATCCTGCACACCCG
>DFLB01000037.1 GCA_002373995.1 Bacteroidales bacterium UBA3630
TGAAGTACGGTCTGAAGGCACCGACTACAGCACCGGCAGCGTTCTTGTCGAAACTGCTGCCCTCACCGTTGAGCACGTAGCCGGCAGCAGCCTGCAGCGTGGTATTGCTATAGTTAGGCAGGAACTGGTAGCCGGAGGCCTTGACTGGCGTCAGTTCGTCGTCGCTGACCGCAATGGAGATGCCCGGCTCAGAAGCGAAGATGATGGGCTGTGCAGCGAGACCGCCGATAGGCTTATGCGTTTTCCTGGGCACAAACTTACCGCTGAGGTCGAACTCATAGTACCGGCTGCCGGGGAATCCGATGATGTAGGGGACGCCCGGGGCGCTGTAGTAATAGTTGCTGTAGACACGCTCCTCCTGGTAGTAATTCTTCTGGTACTCGTCCGTGTTCTTGTCGAGATAGCTGTCGTAGCTGTAATAGTAATCCCACAGGAAGGTGTTGGTATACTCCTTCATCTCCGTGCCGGCATCGGGCTTCTCGAAGGCACCGACAAAAATCTTACTGTCTGTCGGGGATACCGAGCCACCCTTGAACTCACGCAGCCAGTACTCATGACCGGTGCTGCTGCCACCGAAGAAGTGGGTGATCTCACCCTTGTCGGGCGTCGTCACGAGCTCTGCACTGAAGGGCAGGCTGACAGACTCCCATCCCTTCCGCTCGTCGACATAGTTGCCGGGCTTGCGCTGGTACCACATCCGGTCGTCGTCGCCGAAGGTATAGCGGATCGGACAGTTGAAGTCCTGACGGTCCACGAGGACATGGTCTGATGCGGCGGTGAAGCTGTTGCCGTTGCGGTAGACGAGGTGTCCGTGGATGTTTCGGATCTCACTCTCGCCCAAGGCATCGACGGCACGGTAGGCGGCCTTCATGCCTGTCGTGGCATCGTCCTCCTTCTCTGCCATCTCCGGATCGGTGAAGTAGCCAGTCAGCACGGCACCGTTGTCCGTCGTCGCCAGCGGCGAGTAGACGAGCAGGTTCCTGGTCTCGTCGGCATTGGCCACACCGGCGAGGGTGACCTCTGCATCGAAGACAGGACTGAAGAAGATGCCGTCGGCATCGAACGTCTTGCTGTAGCCCTTGTCGTTGAAGCCAGTGAAGTCGACGGCCGTCATGCCGGGATAAGCCTCGTGCAGTCCGTCGGCAGACTTGGCTGCGAGGATGGCGAACGGGTTGAAGTGGAAGGCGCCGGCCTTCTTGTTGCCGAAGTAAGCCGGTGTGCGGTAGACACGGTTCGACGAGGCATCGTCGGCCAGCATCTGGTTGTCACCGGTCTTGCTGAGATGCGACGGCACATCCTCATGGGCGGCGGTGCCGGCAAAGGTGTAGCCGTAGGTCAGTTTCTGGCCGAAGAACAGGTAGTCGTCGGGCCATACAGGATAGTAGTGGACTGACACGTTACCCTCGTCGTCGGTCTCCATGTACTGACGCTCGTTGGGCTCATCGGGTATGACGCCGCCGGCATAGAAGAAGTCGCCGTCGGCATAGCGGTCCTCAACATACCTGAGTCTCATGAAGTCGCTGTCATACCGGCCCTCCTTCTTCGTCAGGACGGCATTGCCTTCGCTGTCGGTATCCTTGACAAAGTAATAATAGGTATCGCCCGTGCCCGAACTGCTGTTGTCGAAGTAGCGCTTATAGAGATAGTAACTGTTCAGGTTGTAGGCCAGTTCACCGTTGTAGAAGGCCTTCTCCGGCAGTTTCGTGGCACCGCCGGCAGCATAGGCATTCGTCTCGGGATAGTAGCAGTTGACCGTCTGGCCATTGCCGGTCGCCTGTGAAGTGCTGCCTCCGAAGACGGCCTTCACACCCGAGTCAGGAGTGCCGGTGGTCTTCACCCAGCTGTTGACCACGAGGCCGTCGCCCGTGTCGGCCACACCGGCGGAGGTGAACGAGCCGCTGACACCGAGGTTGTAGACATCGCCGCAGAGGTTGTTGAACAGCGAGTGGTCGAGTCCGCTGAGCAGATGGCCGTCGCCATGGAGCGTGCCGCTGAAGCACTGTCCGTCGTTGCCGATGGGCGTCCATGCCGAGCCGCTATGGTCGATGTCTGCACGGAGGATGAACTCCAGGTTCTGTCCTGCGCTGACATGACGGTCCATCGTGGAATGTCCGGCAAGGGCACCTGTGGTGGGAGCTGTGGTGAGCAGGCTCAGGTCGTAGAACTGCTTGAGCAGGTCGAGGCCGTTCTCGCCTGTGTCGCTATAGTCGTTGATGTAGATCTTGGCATCGCGCTTCACACCGGGGTTGTCGATGAAGTAGTGGTTCTGCTTGTCGTCCATCACACGCTTCAAGTCGTGGTAGTTGGCCACGCTCACAGGCACGGCGTTCGAGTAGGTCTTGCCCAGATAGCTCTTGGCATAGTAGGCCATATAGTAGCCGTCCTGGTACCAATAGAGGTTGTCGGTCTTGGGCGAGTATTCGACACCGTTGGTATGGCTCTCGGCATCGGCGATATTCTCGAAGAGCTCCCATCCGCCACCGATGACCTCGAAGGCACCGGGCTTCACATCGGGCTCCTTCATCGACACACTGGTGCCAGGCAGCACAATCTCGGGTGCGAAGATATCCTCCACCTCGGGTACACCGCTCTTGAACTTGATACGGATGTTCACCACATGGCGCTCGCTGACAGGTGTGATGTGCATGCCCGACAGGTCGCTCTCCTCATAGTCGTACTGATAGATGACGGTGATGATCTTGTCGGCTTGGAGGTCAAAGATATCAGAGTTGCGCGACACGAAGAAGGTGCTGGTCTCCTCTGGCGCGATGCCGTGGATGGTGAAGTTCAACTGCTTGTTGGAGAGGGCCTTGTAAGCCTCCTCGCTGATAACGGC
>DFLB01000050.1:0-676 GCA_002373995.1 Bacteroidales bacterium UBA3630
TAACCCAATACCCGCTCCCCTTCAATATGCTGAACAAGCTCTATGACGAGGTGCAGGAAATCCTCGTGCTCGAGGACGGCCAGCCCTTCGTCGAGGAGCACATCAAAGGCTTCCTGGGCAAAGGCAAGCCCGTGCACGGCCGCTTGGACGAGACCATCCGCCGCGACGGCGAGCTGAACGCCGAGAAGGTGGCTGCCGCCCTTGGCAAGCCCATGCCCAAAGGCCCGGCCGTGCCCGAGGTGGTCACCAACCGCCCGCCGGCCCTCTGCCAGGGTTGCCCCCACATCGACAGCTACCAGGCCGTCATCGACGTGATGAAGAAATATCCCAACGGCCGTGTCTTCGGCGACATCGGATGCTACACCCTCGGCTTCAACATGGGTGCCATCGACACCACCGTCTGCATGGGTGCCTCGATCACCATGGCCAAGGGTGCCGCCGAGATGGGCATCTTCCCCGCCATCGGCGTCATCGGCGACGGCACGTTCGGCCACAGCGGCATGACCGGTCTGCTCGACTGCGTCAACGAGAAGGCCAACGTCGTCATCATGATCCTCGACAACGACATCACCGCCATGACCGGCGGCCAGCCCTCGAGCGCCAACATGAAGCTCTTCAACATCTGCAAGGGCCTCGGCGTCGACGAGAAGCACATCCGCCACATCGTGCCGCTGCC
>DFLB01000050.1:791-32799 GCA_002373995.1 Bacteroidales bacterium UBA3630
GGCGTGAGCGTCATCATCCCGCAGCGCGTCTGCATCGTCGAGAACAAGAAACGTATTGCTGCTAACAAATAAAACGAAGAAACAATGAAGAAAGACATCATACTTTGCGGCGTAGGCGGCGACGGCATCGTCTCCGTGGCCAAGATTATCAGCGACGCCGCCCTCAACCTGGGCCTCAACGTCAAGCAGAGCGAAATCCACGGCATGAGCCAGCGCGGCGGCTCGGTGTTCAGCCACCTCCGCGTCAGCAGCGACCCCATCTTCGCCGACGTCATCCCTGAAGGCAAGGCCGACATCATCCTCAGCTCGGAGCCCATGGAGGCCCTGCGCTACCTGCCTTTCCTGGCCCCCGACGGCGCCGTCATCACCAACAGCGACCCCTTCATCAATATCAAGAACTATCCTGATATCGAGAAGGTGAACGCCGAACTGGCCAAGCTGAAGAAGTGCGTCAGCTTCAACGCCAACGCCATTGCCAAGGAGCTCAACGCCCGCGGCAACATGGTGCTGCTCGGCGCTGCAGCTCCCTACCTGGAGATTGCCTTCGACGAGCTGGAGAAGGCCATCAAGGCCATCTTCGGCCGCAAGGGCGACGCCGTGGTGGAGACCAACATCAAGGCCATCCGCGCCGGCCGCGACGCCAAATAACGGCTTCCGACACATAAGCAAAGCCACGAACCAGCCTCGGTTCGTGGCTTTTTTTGATTGGTTTTATTAAATCTGCTTTTTTTCGTATCTTTGCGGCTGCAAGCGAGGAACGCCGATGCTATACAAGAGGCTGATAATGTTGCTGTTTGCCCTGTTGTGGCTGATGCCCGCCCAGGCCGGAAACGCTCCCGAACGGAGCGCCGAGCTGTCGGTGGGTACCGGCGTGCACCGCCCCGAATGGGTCGACGTGGGCATGTGCGACGTGCTGGCTGTCACTTCCACCTCTACACTCACTCCCCCCACTACCGTACGCCTCGTCCACGACACCCCGACAGGCTTTGCCCCCTCGGTGGCGGTCCGCCATATGCCCATCGGCAGCCGGATGCTCCTGAGGGCCGACATGCACCCCTATGTGCATCGCTCGCGCATCTACCTCCTGCGGTGTCTCCGACTCTGATTGTTCCATCGTTTTAAGCATTCAAACATTTTAGGCAGTACTGTGAGTATTGTCTTTGCGCAATATTGGCTCGAATGATAGGCTCTTGGTCCGAGGATGGTCCGAGGGCGGTCCGGTGATGGTCCGAGGATGGTCCGATAGAAACCGGACCAAGAGCGGCCCGGAGGCGGTGCGACAGCGGGGTGCATGTAGGAGGGGATGGATACGCACGGGTACGGTTCGGCCAAGGAGACATTATATTTATCATAAACACAAACAGATGGAATACATCAGAAAATCGATTTATAGCCTGCCGGAGATACGCCGCACGTTGATGCCCCTCTGGTCGGCGTGGGTGCTGACGGCTGTCGGTGCCGTGTGCGGCGTGCTCTATTTCCTCCTGCCCGACCTCTCGGCGGGGGGCTCGTCCGCATTGATTGGCGGTGTCATTGTGGGTGGGTGCAGTCTGCTGACGGTGCTGTGCTACTGGCTCTTCGGCGACAGCCGCCGCCCCTACAGCCGCGAGCTGCATGCCGTGCTGGAACCCACCTATGCCTACTATCCCGAGTCGGCCAAAGAGACTGTGATTGCGGCGCTGGAGGCTCACGACGAACGGGCGCTGGAGGCCGTCAAGCGGCAGGCCAAGCCCGAGCTGGCGCTGGTGCGCTACAGCGACAAGGAGGAGCGCACCTACTACTCGCAGCTGACACGCGTGGAGGGCAAGCGGTACCTGCCGCTGACAGACATCATTATCAACAAAACAAAATAATCAGAACAATGGAACACATCAAAACGATAGAAGAATATATCGCCACCGAGATGGGTGGCAAGATTGAACGCAAAAAGAACTTCCCGCTGCTCGGCCTGGTCCTGCTGGCCGCCGGAGCCGCGATGCTGGTGCTGATGGCAGGCATCCGCAACGCCGACAGCCTGCAGACCTTTCTGCTCACCGCCGGCATGATCTGCGTCGCCGTAGGATTTCTGCTCACGGCGATGGGGCTCAGCGGGGCCCTGTTCCACTATCGCTATGCCGCCACCGGCAGCCGCATCAAGGAGCGCAAGGTCTACCTAAGCCTCGAAGATTACCGCACAGCCTACGATGCGCTGACCACAGGCACCACCGGCGACCTGGCCTCCGTGAAGCCCGTCGTCAGCAGCAACTGCGCCCTGCGGGTGCTGCGCAGCAAGGACGGCTCCATAGCCCTCTTGCAAGGCGGACGCTACGACACAGGGCACTTCGAGGCCGAGACACCTGTCAAAGTTCTTGTTGGCACGGAAGTTGCAGCAATCGAAATGTTATGCAGATAGAATTCATCCTCCTCATACTCTCGATCCTCTTCTTTGCCAGCATACTGGCGGGCAAGGCGGGTAGCCGTTTCGGTGTGCCCGCCCTGCTCTTGTTCCTCGCCGTGGGCATGCTCTTCGGCAGCGACGGCCTCGGCATCCACTTCGACAACATCAAGGTGGCGCAGATTATAGGCACCGTCGCCTTGAGCGCCATCCTGTTCTCCGGCGGCCTGGACACCAAGGTGTCCGACATCAAGCCCGTCCTCGGGCCGGGCATCACCCTGGCCACCGTGGGGGTGCTTATCACCGCCGTGGCCACAGGCATCATCCTCTACTTCCTGCTCGACCACCGCTTGGGCATCAGCCTCATGGGAGCCCTGCTGCTGGCCTCCACCATGAGCAGCACCGACTCGGCATCGGTCTTCTCCATCCTGCGCGGACGCGGGCTGAACCTCAAGCACAACCTGCGTCCCACGCTGGAGCTGGAGAGCGGCGCCAACGACCCGATGGCCTACGTGCTGGTGCTGACATTCATCAGCCTGGTGCAGCAGGGCGGCACGCCGCATTGGGGCAGCGCCATAGCCATGCTGGTGGTGCAGCTGGCCGTGGGCGCCGTGGCTGGATGGCTCTTCGGCAAGGCACTGGTATGGGTGGTCAACAAGATCAACATCGACAACATGGCCCTCTACCCAATCCTGGTGCTGGCGGGCTCGTTCTTCGTCTTCGCCGCCACCTACTACATGCGGGGCAACAGCTACCTGGCCGTCTACATCGCCGGCTTGGTGGTGGGCAACAGCAAGTTCGTCCACCGGCGCTCGACGCGCAACTTCTTCGACGGCATCACCTGGCTGGCACAGCTCTCCATGTTCCTCACCCTCGGCCTGCTGGTGAACCCCAGCGAGCTGAAGGAGGTGCTGGTGCCGGGACTGGTAATCAGCTTCGTGATGATATTCGTCACCCGCCCCCTGAGCGTGTTTGTCTCGCTGGCGCCGTTCCGCAAATACACCTTGCGCGACCGTCTCTTCGTCTCGTGGGTGGGACTGCGCGGCGCCGTGCCCATCATCTTCGCCATCACCTGCCGCGCCGCCGGTCTGCCACACGGCGACGTGATGTTCAACATCGTTTTCCTCTGCACGCTGGTGAGCCTCGTGGTGCAGGGCACCACGCTGCCTCTGATGGCACGCTGGCTGGGCGTCTCCGAACCACCCGCAGAGCCTCAACAAGCCGCCTCGCAGGACTTCGACATCGACTTCCCCGAGGAAATCAAGTCCTCGACGAGCGACATCGAGATCACCGAAGCCATGCTCGAACACGGTGCCCACCTGATGGACCTCCGCCTGCCGGAGAAGACCTTGGCCATCATGGTCAAGCGCGGCGAGAGCTACTTCGTGCCCACCGGCAAGACCCTCCTGCACCCGGGCGACCGCCTGATGGTGCTCAGCGACAACCAGCAGGCCCTCGACGACACCCTCCAGCGCCTCGGCGTGTCTGCGACCGCCGATGCCCCCAAACCACCCAAACGCCCCTGGTACAGCGTCCTCTTCGACGACAGCGAGTAGCAACGCACAATACGTGCCTTCTGTGAAACGTTTTCCATAAACTTGCATTCTATCAGGTTGTCAAGCGCAAGAGGGGCTTTAGCCCCGTACAAAACGCTCACCGCATCACATTGAAAAAAACAATAACATTGCAGGAAAACCTCTAAAAAGTTTTCCTTTTTTTGTTTCTTTTTCCGTATTTTTGCATCTAACGTATATAGAAAAACAAACGAGAAAAACATGTAGAGTGCCCCGTAAGGATACAAGACATACAGAATTCGTGCTGATGCTACGCCGTTCACGTCGCATCCTGTACAGAATATGCCTTACCTTCACCGACCGCCAGCCCGACAATGTCGACGACCTCTGCCAAGAAATCGTCTGCAACCTCTGGCGCGGATGGCCGAAATTCCGCGGAGAAAGCGACCCCATCTCCTGGGTCTACCGCATAGCCCTCAACACCGCAGGCATGGAGCTGCGAAAACGCAAACAGAAAGAACGTTACGAATTCATACCCCTTGACGAAAACCTCATCGACACCCTCTCCGAAGAAACCGACCCACGACGCAAACACCTCTACAACCTCATCGACCAGCTGCCCGACGACGAAAAGAAACTCCTCTTCCTGCACCTCGACCGCCTCTCCTACGCCCAGATCGCCCAAATAGCAGGCACCTCCGAGGCCGCCGTAAAACAGCACCTCTACCGAATCCGGCAAAAGTTAATCCAATTACATAAACAAGAAGATGAATGAAGATACGCATACAATCAAGCAATTAAGCGTTGACGCAATCGAAGAAGACCCCATTTTCTCCGACCTCCAGTCCCTCTGGGACGAGCAGTCTGCCCACCTCGACCGCGCCCTTGCCCATGGAGCGCTGGCGTCCCGCCGGCAACAAACAAGACGCCGGCGCGCCATGAAGACCCACCCCTCCGCCCCCTACCGACTTCGTATGCTGGCCGTCTATGCCGTCCTCTCCGTGGTGGCCCTCGCCTCCGCCGTCTATTGGGGCATCCTCATCCCCTCCCTCGCCTTCACCACCGCCGCCCTCGTCACCAGCCTTGTCATCGAGTTCATCTATCTGCTCCTCCTCGCCGAATGCCTTTACTGGACCGTCAGCCTCCTTGTCTTCGACCCCGCCCGTGTCGGCGTCCTCCGCATGTCGCGCTTCATCCGTCGCTCCCGCATGCGCCCCCACTATGGCACCTTCCCTGCCGGCAAGCGCAAAGCCTCCATGCCCGCCCCGACACCCGAGCCCGATGCCTCCGACCTCTTCTCCAACCACGTCCGCTTCCGCGCACGTCAGGCCGCCGCTGCCAGCATCGCCGCCCTGTTCGCCCTCACCGTCGTCTCCTGCTCCACCACCGGCATCGACGGGAACACCATCAATCAGGACAATCCCGACCGCATCGCCACCGTCGAGAATGTCGCACAAATCATCGACCGTATATGAACACCCAAAGGCTTATAGACAAACTCACCTCATGGCCTATGACGCTCACCGTCTGCCTGCTGATTGTCCTTGGCACGCTCACCGTCAAGCTCTGGCCTCGCACCGTCCCCTTCGACCAGTGCAGCGACCTCTATAAGCAGTATGTAGCCGTGGAGGGTATAAACGCTACATATATAAAGGACTATAAAGTCAATGACACCGTCTTTGTCGATGTCACCCTTCTGGAAGCCATCGATTCTACAGGGTGGGAAATCCTAAAAAGGGATTTTGACGTGCCCGTCCCCCCCCCCAGATCTCCAACAGTTCATCAACGAGGGAGAAAACTTGATTTTTACAAAACTCATCCCCAAACCAACTCCCTACGCTACCTCTTTAGACACATACAAAGATGATTTACTTGCCATATCATATCTAACAAGAACGCTATCAGTTTTCCACATCAATAATGACGATGAAAAACATGCAGTGAAATACCACAACTTTGACAAATCAACAAATCAATAAAAAAAAGAATTATGCGTAAAACTTTCACCACCCTCGCACTCTTTGCAGTGCTCAGCACCATGGCCGTCAGCTGCCAGAAAGAATCTGATGATGCCCCCATTTTAAACGGCGATAAAATAAACATTGAGATTTCTGGCATAAAACACGAAATGGTTTTGGTGAAAGCAGGTTCTTTTACAATGGGCGCCATAAATGGTGATACTCTGGCTGCCAATACCGAAACCCCGGCCCATCAGGTGACACTGTCACAAGATTATTATATTGGCACCACAGAAGTGACACAAGAATTATATGAAGCTGTTATGGGAGAGAACCCGAGTCATTTCAAAGGTGCAACGCTACCCGTGGATGGCGTTTCATATAGTAAAGCGCTATCTTTCTGTGATAGATTGTCCGAACTGACAGACATGACATTCTCTCTCCCGACCGAGGCACAATGGGAATACGCTGCGCGTGGTGGTCATAAAACACCTTTAGAGCCCAACCTTTATGCAGGTTCCAACGATATAGAGTCTGTGGCTTGGTACTGGGGCAATTCACAACATATTCCTGATAGTGGAAGTACCTACCCAGTAGCCATGAAACAATCTAATTCACTCGGCATATATGACATGAGCGGTAATGTTTGGGAGTGGTGTCTTGATTGGTCCGGCTACTATAATGCAGACCCAGAAATCGATCCCGTAGGACCTACAAATGGGCAATATCGCGTGTTGCGAGGAGGAAGCTGGTACAACTACGCATGGCGTTGTCGCGTAACATACCGCTATAACAATTATCCTGAAGGTGATGATTATGTCCATGTAATAGGTTTCCGTATAGTTGCTTTGAAAAATAATAATAAAACTGTATCAAGATGAAATGTAAATTTTCTCACAGACTATTTGCAGCCTTACTAATGATGTTGGTGACAACGGTCGTTGTTTCTTGCGAAAAGAGAGAAGATAATCCAATGGGTGGAATTCCGCAAAACCCAGCACAATCCTCACAAGAGCAGTTTACTCTTTCTGGTACTGCATGGATTTCTATTAATGATGAGTGGTGGACGCCACAGATGCACGTGGTTGACACAAGTATCTGGAGTTTTATTACTGATAGTACAGGCACTATTTATGAGCATTATATCTATAATAACGATGATCCTTATGGTGGAGAGCTAACCCCTATGACATATACTTTTGACACAATGACAATGACCGGCATATTATTCGGATATAGAAACATGGATGGGTCTATAGATCCTGTATATTTTACCTATCACAAAGAAGATTCCACATTAACTTATGGAGAACAGCCCCGAATCTACCATCTTATTAAATAAGCCAAACGAAGATTATCTATTGAAATGAAAAACATCAGCCTTATCACCACCAAGGCCGAAATCAACGTCATGCTTGACATCACCGGCCACGAGGGATATTACATGATGTTTCCTCATTTGTAAATGTAAAGAGACTCACGTCTCTGCATTTGGCCATGTACCTCTTGTACCAGGCAAGGCTACTTGGCCTTTGTTTTATCTTCCGTGGCTCTCTTTTTATGGTCTTGCTGGCGACTCGGTACTTCATTTGATCTTTTCCCTTAATTCAGCAGCAGAAAGATATTGCTTTACTTGCGGTACAATAATATCCTTCGGACTGCGTTTATCGTGGGCAAACAAGGATGATTATGGCAAAGAGAATACTTTTGGGGGTTGCGTTGTTGATGCTGGTGGCCGCCTGCGGCGGCCACCAGCGTCGTGCCGGCGCCGAGTTGCGCCTGCTCTCCGACGGCAACCTCTCGCAACTTGAGCTCTACTACGGCGGCGACTTGCAGGAGCTCGTCGGCACCGCCAACACAGACTATGTGCGTACCGGCGAGGGGCAGATAGCGCTCGACACCATCACGGACACCGCGCTGGCGCCCGCCTTCGTGGTCCGCACCTACGACCGCTCGTCGACCTACGGCGCCGAGGTGTGGTACGTCCTCTCCCCCTACCGCCGCGACGACCCCGACGGTCCGTGGAACATCGTCAAGGTGCCCACCGACCAGCCTTCGATGGAGGACGTGGCGTGGTATATCAACTGGTACTGAACGATGGAATATGAATAGGCATCCGCACCGTCTTGGTCCGGGGATGGTCCGAGGATGGTCCGAGGATGGTCCGATGGTGGTCCGATAAAAAGCGGACCAACGGCGGTCCGGGGACGGTGGAGCAGCGGAGGACATATCGAAAAAGAATATACTGAACAAAACCATGCTAACTATTGTACATATCATTGGCATCCTCCTCACTGTCGGTCTGTTGCTGGCGGTGAGCCTCCTCTCGGGGCGCAAGGTGAAGGATGCCCGCAGTTTCACCACCGGCGGCAGGGCGGGTTCGTGGATGGTCTGCGGCGCCATCCTCGGCACCCTCGTGGGCGGGCAGAGCACCATCGGCACCGCGCAGCTGGCCTTCTCCTTCGGCCTCTCGGCCTGGTGGTTCACCATCGGCGCCGCCCTCGGCGCGCTGGTGCTGGGCCTCGTCTACGCCGCCCCCTTGCGCCGCAGCGGATGCTCCACCCTCATGGAGGTGGTGCGCCAGCAGTATGGTCGCCGCGCCGAGACGGTGGGCTCCATACTCTTCCTTGTGGGCATCTTCATCAGCATCACCTCGCAGCTCCTCTCCTCGTCGGCCATGCTCAGCAGTCTCTTCGGCCTGCCCGTGGGGTGGGCCTTGGCCATAGGCGCCGTGCTCATAGCCGCCATGGTGCTCAGCGGCGGCATTCGCAGCGCCGGTGCCGGCGGCATCATCAAACTGATACTATTATACGTCAGCTCCTTGGCCGCCGGCATCGCCGTATGGCACTTAGGCCACGGCCTCGGCGGCATACGCGACAGCATAGCGCAGATATACGCCAGTCCGCAGCTGGCGGCGTTGAACGACATCGCCAGCGCCGAGGACATCCACCGGCGCTACGGCACCTTCCTCGCCCGCGGCCCGCTGAAAGACCTCGGCGGCTGCCTCTCGCTGACCCTCGGCGTCGTCTGCACGCAGACCTACGCGCAAGGCATCTGGTCGGCAGCCACGACGCGCAAGGCGAAACTCGGCGCCGTCTACTGCGCCGCCCTCATACCGCTCATCGGCGCCGCCTGCACGCTCGTGGGCATGTACATGCGCGGCCACTACGTGACAGCTGCGGAACTGGCAGCCCTGCATGCCGCAGGCTGTCAGCTGCCCGACGGCATAGGCGTCTTGGAGAACTCGCTGCAGGCCTTCCCCACCTTCATCCTGGCCCACCTGCCCGCCTGGCTCGGCGGCATAGCCCTCGGCGCCATGCTGATCAACATCCTTGGCTGTGGCAGCGGACTGGTGCTCGGCGCCGCCACCATCCTCACGCGCGACGTTTACGGCAACCTGCTGACCCTCCTGCGCCGCACCCCGCGCCTCGGCCAGCTGGCCCAGACGCGCCTCTCCATCCTCCTGCTGCTGGCACTGGCTGTCGTGGCGGCACATTTCGTACAAGGCACCTTCATCAACGACCTCGGCTTCCTCTCCCTCGGCCTGCGCGCCGCGGCACTATTGCTGCCTTTGAGCTTCGCCCTGTGGCTGCCCGGCCGCTTCCGTCCTCGCGCCATCACCATCAGCATGATTGCCGGCACCGCCACCATGCTCGTCGCCGGCCTCGTCAGCCTCCCGGCCGATCCCATGTACTACGGTCTCGCCGCCTCAGCCATCGTGCTGTTGCCCGACGGGTTGCGGCGCCATTAGCCCAGCAGCACGTCCATCGCCATCATCAGCACGAAGCCGAGGGCGAAGCCTATGGTGGAGAGGTTGGTGTGGCGGCCCTGCGCGGTCTCGGGGATCAGCTCTTCGACCACCACATACATCATGGCACCGGCGGCGAAAGCCAGCAGGTAAGGCAGGGCCACGCCCAACGCCGATGCCAGCAGCAGTATGGCCACCGAGCCCACAGGCTCGACCACGCCGCTCAGCGACCCAATGAGGAACGAGCGCCAGCGCGAGTTGCCCTCGGCATGCATCGGCATCGAGATGATGGCCCCCTCGGGAATGTTCTGAATTGCTATGCCGATGGATACCGCCAGCGCCGCCGAGAGGGTCAAGCCATGCTCGGAGCCTGCGAAGACCACTCCCACCGCCATCCCCTCGGGCAGGTTGTGGATGGCGACGGCCAGCGCCAGCATCGCCGTGCGCGACAGGCGGCTACGCGGTCCTTCAGCCCTGGATGCACCCAGGTGCAGGTGGGGCGTCAACTCATCAAGCAGCAGCAAAAAAGCGATACCCGCCATAAAGCCCACCGCCGCCGGCACTATGCTCTCGTGCGCCATCTCGATGCTCGGTATCAGCAGCGACCACACACTCGCCGCCACCATCACGCCGCTGGCAAAGCCCAGCAACGTCTTCTGCAGCCGGTCCGGTATATCCTTCCTCATGAAAAACACAAACGCCGATCCAAGCATCGTGCCCGCCAGCGGCAACAATATTCCTATCAAAATAGTACTCATAACCATCTGTATTTTCGAATGCAAAAATACACCTTTTTCACGAAACACACGCATACCGACTAATGGTTATTTGCACCCAAGGCACCCTCCGCCACACACAAACCGTCGAAAAACAGACTTCAACGCATCCCTCCAACCCCAGATAGCAGAGCACAATCGCACGTCTCACCCACACAATACACACTGTGCCACAACATCTTACACAAACTGGCAAAAAATTATTTTGTCAGTTTGTAAAAACATCGTACCTTTGCACCCGATTTTGAGAGCAAAATCACCTCAGTACGGTGGGCGTAGTTCAGCTGGTTAGAGCGCCAGATTGTGGATCTGGAGGTCGTGGGTTCGAGCCCCACCTCCCACCCCAAAGCCCTGCAAGGCACGGTCTTGCAGGGCTTTTTCATTTCCCGCACCCTCCCTGCCCGCCGCTCCCTCCCCTCACCCACCCATCCCAAGCACCTCACAGACACATCCTCCACATACCCGCCACCCCCTCAAAATGCCACACATCCACACCTCCAACCCTCCCCCGGTTCCCCTGTCCACACCCCTGTCCACAAAAAAAATGCATCACTATACAATACTCTATATCAATATACTACATCATTACAGAAAAGAAAAAACAAAAAAATATTTTGCCAGTTCCAAAAATGTTTGTACTTTTGCACCCGCTTTCGAGCGAAAGAAAGCATCAAACGGTCCGGTAGTTCAGTTTGGTTAGAATACATGCCTGTCACGCATGGGGTCGCGAGTTCGAGTCTCGTCCGGACCGCCAAACAAAGAAAGAGTAAAGCTGAAAGTGGAAAGTGGGGAAAAAGACGTCCACTTTCCACTTTCAGTTTTAACCTTTCCACTTGTCCTGGGGCTGCTTGGTTTTGACAGCAGGGATAATGGGTTTGTAAGCATGCAGGCCGACGCGCCAGAGGCCTTGAAAACAGACGCAAAACAATAATTGGCGAAAACAACTACGCTCTCGCTGCCTAACCGAAGCACAGTAAGTTCGGCTTAATTCCCGCGCCAGGCGCAGGAACGAGACATCTCCCAGCCGCCCCGACCGTCGGCTGCTGACCAGGAGGTGCTAACAAAGACGGGATAGCCGGCACCACGTCTCTACCTGCCGGCGAACCCTTTAGAGACTACGGGCTGCCTTGGGTGCCGATGTCCGGAGCCGCCCCGACAACCAACCATCGGATAAGCATGTAGAAAGCACACTTGTTAACTGTTTGGACGGCGGTTCGACTCCGCCCAGCTCCACTCGGAGAACGAACTTCTCCTTTGAAAAACACTGATAATCAAAAAGATTGTCGGTGTTTTCTGCTTTATGGAGTCTCCCGCTCTCTGAACTCTGGTTTCACCGGATGTATCGGGATGAAAGGGAGTCGACAGACACCCTCTCTCGTCCCAACACACGCAGCTACCGCTATAGAATGACTGCCTCCGATATTTTTGGCATCGAGTTGGAGCCAAGCGAGATACACAAAACCATGCACCTCACCATCAGCCAGGGCATTGGCAACATGTGGAACTTGGTTTGGACCGAATATGAAGGTGCCGATTACACCACATACGTCATATATCGCGGCACCACTGCGGCCGACATACATCAGATTGACATAATGCCCGCCGGCGGAAACACGACCTATACTGACGAAAACGCCCCTTCGGGCAACGTATACTATCAAGTCGGCGTCCTGATGACCAACCCCTGCAATAACGAATCCTCTACCTCGGCCAAGGCCGCCACCATCAGTCGTTCCAATATTGCCACCAATGGTCCCACTGAAGGCATAACTGACGTCACCATCGATGGCATCCGCATTTACAGCTACGGCAATCGTCTGTTTGTTGATGGCATGCCCAAACAGCCCGTCAATGTCTACGACCTTACAGGACACGAGGTGGCTGTCCTCGGCCCTGCCTCCCGCAGCGTCAACCTGCCGACCGGCGTCTACATTGTCCGTGTCGGCAGTGCAAAGCCTTGCAAAGTGGTCGTTTTGTAACAACCACGCACAATAAAACCCGCCTCACCGCGTTATCCTTTTCATGGAAGGATTTATTCTTGCGGCTGGTTTGGGTACACGCTTGCGCCCGTTGACCAACGACAAACCCAAGGCACTGGTGGAAGTGGGCGGCGCGACACTGTTGGAGCGCACCATCCACCGCCTGGAAGAAGTTGGCATCGAGCACATTGTTATCAACGTGCACCACTTTGCCGAAAAGGTCATAGACTTCATCGGATCGCGACGATGGCAGGCTCGCATCGACATCAGCGACGAGCGCTGCCTGCTGCTCGACACCGGCGGCGGGCTGAAACATGCCGCACCACTCTTCTCCGGACAAGAGAACATACTCATCCACAACGTAGACATTCTCTCAGACATCGACCTCCGCGACGTCGAGCGTAGCCATACCGTGCAAGGCAACCTGGTGACACTCTGCGTGAGCCGTCGCGACACGAAGCGTCTGCTCTCCTTCGACGGCGAGGGGCTCCTGCTGGGTCGTGCTGAAACGGGGCTGGCCTTCAGCGGTATCAGCGTGGTGTCACCCCAACTCTTCGACCTGCTGCCCGAGGCCGACCACCCCTACCCCGTCATTGACGAATACATCCGCCTCGCCCACGGCGGGCACCGCATAGGCAGCTACCTCCACCCCGCCGACCATTGGTTAGACGTCGGCAAACCCGAGACCCTCCAACAAGCACAGCAATGGAAAGCTTCCTCAAGCAGATAGCACGCCGCATAGCCGAGGCACATCCCCGCAACACCGACCGCGTGCTGGTGGTGATGAACAACCGTCGCTCTGTACGCTTCTTCCAGCGGCAGTTCAACGGCTTGGGGCGCCCCCTCTTCCTGCCGCGCACTATGGTCATCGACGAACTGGTGGCCGACCTCGGCGGGCTGGAAATCGTACCCAACGAGTTTCTCCTGTTCGAGCTCTACCGCATACACACCGAGCTGGGCGGCGAGGAGCGGAAATACAAAACGTTCGACGAGTTCATCTCCTTCGGCGACCTGATGCTGGGCGACTTCTCCGAGCTGGACCAGTACTGTGTCGACGCCCGCGACCTCTTCGGCAATCTGCACGCCCTCAAAGGCATTGGCGAATGGGACATCGAGGGAAGCGAACTGAGTCCCTTCCAGCGCGACTACCTGCGCTTCTACCAGTCGCTCTACCAGTACTACCGCGTGCTGCACGACCGGCTCCTTGCACAGGGCAAAGCCTACAGCGGCATGGCCTACCGCCACGTGGCCGAGAACATCGGCACCCTGGCCGACGGGTGCCCGTGGGAGGCGGTCTACTTCATCGGCTTCAACGCCATCAGCGAGTGCGAGCGCCGCATCATCGGCGAATATGTGCGCCGCGGCATCGGGCACCTGCTGACCGACGGCGACCCCTACTTCCTTGCCCCCGAGCAGGAAGCGGGCCACTTCCTGCGCAAACACATGGACGAATTTCCCGAGATCAGGCCCGCCGGCACGTCGCTCTTCGGCCAAGGGAAACGCCGCATCACCGTGGTGGAATGCCCCGAGGCGGTGCTGCAGTGCAAGTATGCCGGCCAACTGCTGAGCGCCCATCCCGAATGGCTTGCCGGCGGCGAAGGCGAGAGCACAGCCATCGTGCTGGCGGACGAGAGCCTGCTGTTGCCCACCCTCAACTCGCTGCCCGACAGCGACGAGGACTACCATGTCAACATCTCGCTTGGCTATGCCTACACCGACAGCAACATGCACCTGACGGCGCAGCGCCTGCTCGCCCTGCACCGCAACCGCAACAGCCGCGGATACTACGGCAGCGACGTGCTCGAAGTGTTGGGCGACACCCACATAGGGCGGCTCCTCGGCCTGCCCGACCTGCGCCACCGCGCCACGCGCTTCCTCGACGAGGGCAATTACATCCGCTGCCAGCCGCAAGAGATACAGGCCTTCCTCGCCGGTGCCGCCGTGCCGCCAGAGACGGTCTTCCCCGCCGAGGCGCTGACCGTAGACAGCTGGATTGCCGCCACGCGGGAGTTGCTTGCCGCCTTGGTGGGCAGCGAACAGCTGGAGAGCAACAAGAAAGAGAAGCAGGCCGCAGCAGGCCTGTCTGCCATACTCGACTTCCTGGCCGACCTTCAGGCCACCTACCACTACATCGAAGACTTCACGACGCTGGAGAAGATCTACTGCCGCCTCAGCCGCCGCCACACCATAGCCCTCATCGGCGAACCCCTCTCCGGACTGCAGATACTCGGCGTGCTCGAGACCCGCAACCTTGACTTCCGCCGCGTGGTGCTCCTCTCGGCCAACGAGGGCATGATTCCCTCGGGACGCGGAGGCAACACACTGGTGCCTCACGAACTGAAACGGGCCTTTGGCCTGCCCACCTACCAGGAGAAGGACAGCGTCTATGCCTACAACTTCTACCACCTGCTGCTGCGGGCCGAGGAGGTATACCTCGTCTTCAGCTCGGAAAGCGAGACCCTGGGCAAAGGGGAGGCCAGCCGCTTCATCCGCCAGGTGGAGAGCGAGCTGGCACCGCGCTTCGGCATCGAGGTGCGCCACCTGGTGGTGAACAACAACGAGCCGCCGCGCAGCCCATTGCCTGACGAAGCCGGGCACAAGAGCGAAGCCGTCGTGCAACAGCTCAAGGCACTGGCCTCCAAAGGTTTCACACCCACCGGTTTCGACGACTACCTGGAATGCCCCCTGCGCTACTACTACACCAAAGTGCTGCGCATCAGCAGCGAAGAGACCCTCGACGACGACCTCGACGCCTCGCAGCTGGGCACCTGCATACACAATATCCTGGAGCACATCTACGCGCCCTACGTGGGCCGCGCCGTCGACGCCGACGGGCTGCGACAAAGCCTCGACAACCTGCCGGTGCTGATGCAGCGCGAGTTCGAGAGCCTCTTCCTGCACGGCCGCGACAGCGAAGGGCGCAACCACTTCTACCATTCCGTGGCCGAGACCCAGCTGCGCACCCTGCTGCAGAAAGAGATTGCCCTGCTGGGGCAGGGACACCGGATAGAAATCGTGGCCGTCGAGCAGACGATGGAGCCCCACCTCCTGGGCCACGACGCCGAAGGGTCGCCCATACGCTTGCGCGGCAAGGTGGACCGCATCGACCGCTTCGACGGCCGACTGCGCGTCATCGACTACAAGACCGGCCGGCTCGAAGAGCGCGAGATAGCCTACAGCAGCACCCCCAACCGCAGCGGCCAGACCGTCGTGCCGGGCAAGTGGTTCCAGCTGATGTGCTACGCCCTGCTCTACGCCCGCTCACTACCCTCTGCCCACAGCCCCCTGCAGACTCTGAACGTAGGCATCTACCCGCTGCGCAACCTGCAGTCAGACGTGCGCCTGGCCTCGTGGGACGGACAGACCGGCATCACTGCGGCGATGCTCGACGACTTCGAGCGCCGCCTGCTTGACACCTGCCGCGAGCTGCTGAGCCGCGAGACACCCTTCCTGCCCTGCCAGCGCAAGGAGCAATGCCGCTACTGCGACGTGCGCCGCTTCTGCCCGCAGCGCCCCTGAGCCTCACCACCGGTTTTGCACCGCCATTTGTCGGACCATCCCCGGACCATCATCGGACCACCATCGGACCATCCTCGGACCAAGAGCGGAGGAAGAGCAGAGGGAACGACGGCCTTCTGCCGATAAGTTTTTGAGAAAATAATTGGTAATTTGTAAAAAAAGCGTATATTTGCAGATTGAAGAAAGAGCGCAAGCGGGCGTAGGGCACCCGTCTATGTGCTTGAAATACATATTGATAAACAACAGAACGACAGATAGAATGAAAAGGACTCTTTTCGTAATTATGCTTGGCTGCGTGCTGCTGACGGGCTGCAACGGGCTAAAGAAAATGAAATCGGGGAGCAACAAGGTGCGCTACGCCGCCAACCCCAATCCGGTGGAGACCATGGACGACAAGGTGATGGTGAAGTTCACCGGCTCCATCCCCGAGAAATACTTTGACAAGAACTGCGTGATGTTCCTGCAGCCGGTGTTCACCTGGGAGGGCGGCAATATACCGCTGGAGCCCCTGACCCTGAAGGGCGAGAAGGTGAACGGCGACGGCACCATCATCAACTATGCCAACGGCGGCCGGTTCACGTATAGCGACATGTTCGACTTCAAGCCTGGCATGGAGACGGGCCGCGTGGTGCTCAACCCGATAGGCTACCGCAGCAGTCAGACCAACGAGGACGCGCGGTTTGCCGACGACGTGAAGCGCGACAACAACGGCGTCGAGTTCGGGCCGGTGCTCATCTCGGACGGCGTGAACAATACCTCGTCGTGGGTCGACATCAAGGGCAACATCTCCATCTCGCCCATCAACTACAACAAGACGCAGGGCATCGTGGAGACGGCCGACATCTACTTCCTCAACGGCACCTCGAACCTCGACTGGAACTTCGCCATGAACCAGAAGTTCGACGCCCAGGGCCAGCTGCAACACCTCAAACGCATCATGCTCGAACAAGGGCTGCCCAAGCAGATCAGCATCACCGGCTGGGCCTCGCCCGAGGGCGAGGAGACGGCCAACGTGGGTGTGTCGAAGAACCGTGCCGACATTGCCACGGCGCAGCTCAACCGCGTGCTTGACGAGGTGCTGACCATTATGGCCCGCCGTGCCAAAGCCAAGGACGTGGAGTACTACAAGTACGAACAGCTGAAGAAGCTTGTCATCTCGACCCGAGCCTCGGGCGAGGACTGGGTGCACTTCGTGGTGATGGTCGAGGGTAGCGACATACAGGACAAGCACGCCATCATCAACATCGTGGAGACCCAGCAGAACCTGATCAAGCGCGAGCAGATGATCCGCAACATGGCTGAGGTCTACAGCGAGCTCAACGACGAGATATTCCCCAACCTGCGCCGCGCGCAGATAGCCCTCTACTACAGCGAGGCCCGCAAGACCGATGCCGAGCTGGCCAAGCAAGCCTCCATCAACCCCGCCAAGCTGTCGTTCGACGAGTTGATGTACACAGCCTATATCAACTACAACTACGACACCAAACTGAAGTACTACAAGTGGGCCACCGAGAACCATCCGCAGGAGTGGGCCGCATGGAACAACGCCGGCGCCGTGGCGTTCTACCTCGACGACTATGACGAGTGCGAGCGCTACCTCAACGTGGCCCGCGACCTGAACCCCCACAACCCCGACGTGCTCAACAACACCGGCCTGCTGTGCCTGGCACGCAAGGACTACGCGCTGGCCAAGTATTACTTTGAGGAAGCCAAACGGCAGGGCAGCAACGATGCCGACGCTAACGTGCCCATCCTCAACCTCAAACGCGGCAACTACAGCGATGCCGAGAAAGCCCTCAAGGGCAACACCTGCACCTACAACCTGGCCTTTGCGCAGCTGATGAACGAGGAGACCGGCACCGCCATACGCACCCTCGACTGCTGCCTTGACCAGAACAAGGATGTCAACTACCTGCGCGCCATCTGCTACGCCCGTCTGGGCGACAAGGCCAACTGCCTGAAGAACCTCAAAGCCTCGATCGACGAAGACTACAACTACAAACGTAAAGCCGCTGTGGACACCGAGTTCCGCGAGTACTGGGACGACGAAGAGTTCAAGCTCATTGTCAAACTCTATAATGATTAAACGACAAATTCCCAACCTGATAACACTCTGCAACCTGGCTTGCGGAGTGTTGTCTGTTTTTGCAGCTATCGCATACCAGGCACCGGTACAGGCTGCATTGCTTATCTGCTTGGGAATCCTGCTCGACTTTTTTGACGGGATGACCGCCCGCCTGCTGGGTGTCAGCTCGCCCATGGGCAAGGAGCTGGACTCGCTGGCTGATGTGGTGACGAGCGGAGTGGCACCAGCGGCGATACTCTTCAATCTTTGTTACTCTCCCCTGGGCTATATCGGGCTTCGGTGGTTACTCATCCTGTTCCTTCTCATCCCGCTCTTTGCAGCTTACCGGTTGGCTAAATTCAATCTTGACACCCGTCAGACGCATAGCTTCCTGGGGCTGCCGGTGCCCAGTCAGGCGTTGGTTTGGGTGGGTGTGGCATTGACCCAGTCGATAGATTACAGCGCTACCGGTGCCCCGTGGCTGACGGTGGTCTTCGTGGTATTGAGCCTGATTCTTGATGTGCTGATGGTTTCCGAGCTGCCGCTCTTTTCGCTGAAGTTCAACTTCAAGGACCTCTCGTGGAGAACCAACAGCATACAGTATATCTTCCTGATAGTCTGCGCCGTCATCATCGCCCTGCTGCGCGACTGGATTGCCATCTCGGTCATCATCCTGTGGTATATTGTGCTCTCCCTATTCACCCAGAAAAAGAACCATGCTCAGTGACCTGAAGTCTCTCCGCATCGAGGACTACGACTATCCGCTGCCCGACGAGCGCATTGCCCGTTATCCGCTACCGCAGCGCGACCACTCCAAACTGCTCTGCCTGCGCGGTGGCGACCTCAGCGAGCACCACTTCTACGACCTGCCGGCGCTGTTGCCCACCGGCACGATGCTGGTCTTCAACGACACACGCGTCATCCACGCCCGCCTGCTGTTCCACAAAGAGACAGGGGCTGTGATAGAAGTGTTCTGCCTGGAGCCTCACCACATGGACGTCACCGAGGCCTTTGCCCAACGCGAGCGCTGCACGTGGACCTGCTTCATCGGCAACAACAAGAAGTGGAAAGAGGGCCCGCTGAGCGGACAGTGGAGAGTGGGGAGTGGAGAGTTTTGCCTTACTGCTGAGCGGCGCGAGGCTGTGGGCAACGCTTGGGTGGTGGACTTCCGCTGGACGGGAGGCCATAGTTTTGCCGAGGTCATCGAGGCCGCCGGTGTCATACCGCTGCCGCCCTACCTGGGCCGCGAGGCCGAGGCCGACGATGCCACACGCTACCAGACCGTCTATGCCCACCACGACGGCTCGGTGGCTGCGCCCACGGCGGGCCTGCACTTCACCCCCGAGGTGCTCGACACGCTCCGCTCGCACGGCATCGACACCGAGTATATCACGCTGCACGTGGGTGCCGGCACCTTTAAGCCCGTCAGCACAGCGACCATCGGCGAGCACGAGATGCACGTCGAGCCGGTGCACGTCAGCACTGAGAACCTGCGCCGCCTCATCGCCCACGAAGGCAAGCCCATCGTGGCCGTGGGCACCACCACCGTTCGCACCCTGGAGAGCCTCTACTGGTTCGGTGCCCAGTTGTCAGCCGACCCGGCGCTGGAGCGGATGCACGTAGGCCAGTGGGACCCCTACACCCTGCCGGCCGACGGGCTGAGCTACACCGAGTCGTACCGCCGCATTCTCGACTGGATGGAGCGCCGCGGCACAACGGTGCTCGACGGGGCTACGCAGCTGATGATAGCCCCTGGCTACCGCTATCGCGTCATCGACGGGCTGGTGACCAACTTCCACCAACCGCGCAGCACCCTGCTGCTGCTGGTCTCGGCCCTCATCGGCGACCGCTGGCGCGAGTGCTACCGCTACGCCCTCGACCACGGGTTCCGCTTCCTCAGCTACGGCGACAGCTGCCTGTTCCTGCCATAGCCATGACGCCCGTCTCATCCATACTGCAAGCGTTGTTTCCCACCACCTGTGCCTGCTGCGGCGAGGTGCTTGCCGACGGCGAACGGCAGGTGTGCCTCCACTGCCTGTCAGCCATGGACGCAACCCGCTACGGCAGCCAGCCCTACAATCGCATCATGCAACAGCTGGCCGGCATCGCACGCCTCGAAGCGGCCACCGCCGTCTATCGTTTCAGCCACGGCGGGACGGTGCAGGCCGCCGTCCACGCCCTCAAGTTCCACTCTTGCCCCGAGCTGGGGCCTCTGCTGGGACGGCAGATGGGGCTCGACTTGCTGCACAGCGGGCTCTTCGACGGAGTGGACCTGCTGGTGCCGGTGCCGCTGCACTGGCTGCGCCGCCTGCGCCGCGGGTACAACCAGAGCGAGCTGCTCTGCCGCGGGATTGCCGAGGTGATGCCGCGACCGGTAGACACCGCACACCTGGTGCGCCACCGCTACACACGGCAGCAGAGCCGCCAGCGCATCGGCAACCGCAGCGATAATGTCGACGGTGCCTTCCGCGTGCGCCGCCCCGAAGAGCTCAGGGGGAAGCACCTGCTGCTGGTCGACGATGTCCTCACCACCGGTGCCACCCTTGCCGCCTGCTGCCGCGCCCTCGACAGCGTCGACGACCTGCGCATCAGCATCGCCACCCTGAGCGCCGCCTGCTGAGCCCCCTCCCCTCCCCCGGCCATCACCCCGCCGCCCCACCGCCCCGGGTCCGCCCCTCGTCCGGTTTTTGTCGGACCACCATCGGACCATCCCCGGACCATCCCCGGACCAAGAGCGGACCAAGAGCCGAAGAAACGCCCTGTGGGAAACCGGCCGGCAGGTTAATTTTAGTTAAATATAACATTCCTGTTGCAGAAAAAGTATTTTATGTGTACTTTTGCAGCACGAAACCAATCCCCACAGAGCCATGAAATACCACCAGAACGAAGAACGGCTTTTCGAGCGCTGGGCCAAGCGCGCCAAGCAACTGCGCGAAAGCGACGAGATAACCAAAGACGGCCTGTTGTACCGCGGCGAGATGTGGTTCGACGGTTTCAACCAGGTGTGTCGCCCGGGCGACGAGGAACAGCAATGGGCCGACGCGGGGCTGCGGATACTGGTGATGACCAAGGAGCTCAACGAGGACGACGGATGGGACATCCGCGGCGAGAGCGGACGGGTGCCGTCGCCGCGCCTGACATGCCGCACCGCCCAGCGGTTCTTCCCCAACCTCGAACTGTGGGTCTACGGATTGATGAACACCCCCGACCGCAAGGTGATGCCCTTCAGCCGTGCCGACAATCAGACCCGCCTGCAGGGATACTACGAAAACGCCCCCATAGCCCGCGTCAACATCAAGAAGCAGCCCGACATCAAAGCCGCCAGCAACGCCGTGCTGCAGAAGTACATGCGCGACTATGCCGACCTGCTGAAGGAACAGATTGAACTCTACGACACCGACATCATCCTCTGCGTTGGCGGTCAGGGCATCATGGTCAACTTCCTTGCCGAGCAGGTGTATACAGACCTTGAGCAGGTGAACGCCCACTGCTGGTACTCGGCAACGGCAGGCGTGGCGGTGGTCAAGCAATACCACCCCAACTACAACGTCTACAGCCGCAAGGAGATGTACACAGCAATGATTGACGACTACCAGGCTTTTCTAAAGGCCACCCCCGCTTTCCCGCGGCAGCGCTGAAATCAATATAATCAATAGATTATGAAAAAGATATTTCTCGTAATTGCAACGCTGCTTTGCTTCCCAGCCTGCACACCCCCCGAAACAGAGACAGAGCAGGCAATGGATTACAGCAAAGCCATCGTTGGGAAGTGGCTACAGACTGAGACCACAGGAGACTATGAATCAATAGACAGCAGCATATATGATTTTCATGCAGACAACTCGCTCACCCTCTCCTATACCCTGGATAGCGAGGATGTCACCGAAAGCAACTATCAATGGTACACCACCCACGATACACTGACTATTGCGCGACGCCGCTCCGCAAATGGAGAACCCGGGATGCCCGCATGGTATCGGATAGAAAGGCTCACCGACACTGACATGGTGTGGTACAACATGATGTGGCACAGCGAGTCCCACACATACTTGACACGTATTACTGATTAATCGGCTTGCCCCTTCCGGCCAGCCAGCAAGCCGCAGGCGGCATCAATATCCTGCCCGCGCGAGGCGCGGAGGGTGCATACTATGCCGTTTCTGTTCAGATAGTCTTGGAATTGCTTGATGGTGGCGGGCATAGAGGTCTTGAAGGGAGCCTCGGGCGACTCATGGAAACGGATGAGGTTGACGCGGCAATCGAGCCCGCGCAACGCCTCCACCAGTTTGGCGGCATTGCCGAGGTCGTCGTTGAGGCCTCGGAACATAGTGTACTCGAACGACAAGCGCCGCTGTCCACTCCATTCATATTTGCGAAGCAAGGCAAGCACCTCGTTTAAGGGGAAGGCCTTCTGCACAGGCATCAACTGCTGACGTTCCTGAGGAACGGGGTTGTGCAGACTGACGGCGAGGTGGCACTGGCTTTCGTCGAGAAACCGCTGCAATCCGGGAATGATGCCCACGGTGCTGACCGTGACGCGCTTGGGGCTCCAGCCGAGCCCCCACGACGAGGTAAGCGCACCGCAGGCAGCCAGCACGGCGTCGATGTTGTCCATCGGCTCGCCCATACCCATAAAGACCACGTTGGTGAGATGCTCGAACTCAGGGATAGAGAACAACTGGTTAAGGATGTCGCCAGCACTGAGGTTGCCATGGAAACCCTGCTGGCCAGTGACGCAGAAGCGGCAGCCCATCTTGCACCCCACCTGGCAGGAGACACACAGCGTGGCACGGTCGTCGTCGGGGATGTAGACGGTTTCGATAAAATGGCCGTCGAGCACAGGGAAGAGGTACTTCTTGGTGCCATCCCCGCTCACCTGGCAGCGGACAGGGAACTCGCGCCCGATATATGCCAACTCGTTCAGCCGTGCGCGCTGGGCGAGGGACAGATTGGTCATGCGGTCGATACTGTCGACACGCTTCTTGTAGAGCCAGTCGCAGAGCTGCTTGGCAGTGAAGCGGGGAAATCCCTCGGCAGCGCAGAGCTCCTGCAGCTGCTCCAAAGTTTGTCCTAACAGATTAACTTTCACTTCTCTCAATTCAATTTTTCAGAAGTCCCAGTCGAACCCTTCGTTTTCAATCTCCTGCTGGAAGTTGGAACAATCCATCTCGATAGGCACCGCAGGGCGGTCGAAATCGCCGCGGAAGAAGTTCAACTTCGGATCCTCGTAGATCTTTTGCATGTAGAGACCGAAGATGGGTAGCGCCATAGCCGCTCCCTGGCCGTAGGTCATATTGCGGAAATGGATGCTGCGCAGTTCGCCGCCCGTCCACACAGCCGTGGCTAAACGGGGTGTGATGCCCACAAACCAGCAGTCGGAGTTGTTTTGCGTGGTGCCGGTCTTGCCGGCAATATTGGTGGAATAATTGTTCAGGTGGTACTTGTAGTTGAGTCGCACACCGGTGCCACTCTGCACGACTCCCTTCATAAGTTCGAGCATCATGTAGGCCGTGGCTTCGTCGAGGGCCTCGCTGCGCTGGGGTGTGAAACGCTCGATGACCATGCCCTTGTTGTCCTCGATACGTGTCACAAAGATGGGTTCCACATACTCGCCCTTGTTGGCGAAAGTAGCCATAGCGCCAGCCATTTCGTATACCGTAATCTCCGGCGTGCCAACAGCGATGGCCGGCACTGCGTCGATGGGGCTTCGCACGCCCATCTTGCGGGCGATGTTGATCACCTGCTCGGGCGACCCCTGCTTCATCAGATAGGCAGAGACCCAGTTGACCGAATGCGCCAAAGCCCACTTGAGCGTCACCATCTCGTCCTCACGTTCGTGGGTACTGTTCTTGGGACACCAATCCTCCTTGCCCCACACCTCGAAGCATACCTGCGAGTTAGGCACCTCGGTGCAGGGGAACATGCCGAGATCCTGCAGAGCCATAGTGTAGACAAAAGGCTTGAAGGTTGAACCGACCTGACGGTGGCTCTGCACGTTGTCATACTTGAAGTAGCGGTAGTTGATACCGCCGACATACGCCTTCACATATCCAGTGCCCGGCTCAACGCTCATCAAGCCGGCATTGAGGAAACGCTTACAGTAGATAAGCGAGTCCCAGGGCGACATGACGGTGTCCTTATTGCCCTTCCAGCTGAAGACACGCATCTTCACCTTTTGATCGAAGGCGGTGCGTATTTCCTTCTGGCTCAGCCCTTCGGCTTTCAGCATACGGTAGCGGTCGCTGTTCTTCATGGCCTGCGTGAGGAACTTCTCCTGCTGCTCGTTAGAGATGTCACAGAAGGGATTACCCTTGCGGTTTTTCAACTCACGGTCGAAAGCAGGCTGTATTTCCTTGCTGAAATGCTCGCGCACAGCTTGCTCAGCATAACGCTGCATACGGCTGTCGATAGTGGTGTATATCTTCAACCCGTCGCGGTGCACATCATAGTACTCGCCGTTCTTCTTTCTGTGGTGCTTGCACCAGTCCTTCATATAGGTGCGCAGGTATTCGCGGAGATAGGTAGCCAGGCCGTCGTTGTGGCTTTGCGGCGAATAGTGCGACATATCGATAGGCTTGGCCTTATAGGTCTCGTAGTCCTCGTCGCTGAGGTAGTCGTAGCGATGCATCTGATACAAGACGGTGTTGCGACGTTCGAGCGCATGGTCAGGATGCAGGATGGGGCTATAGGTGGTCGGAGCCTTGAGCAGTCCCACCATCATGGCAGCCTCGTCGACATCCAGCTCGGCCGGCGACTTGTCGAAGAAGGTCTTGCTGGCGGTCTTGATGCCGTAGGCATTGCTGCCGAAGTCTACCGTATTGAAATACATGGCCAAGATCTCCTGTTTGGAGTAGTTGTGCTCCAGTTTCACGGCGACGACCCACTCCTTGAACTTCACAAACACCACGCCAATCTTGGAGCGCTTGCCGCGGGGGAAAAGGTTTTTGGCCAGTTGCTGGGTGATGGTGCTGCCACCGCCCGACGACCCATGACGGCCGATGACTGTCTTGAAGAGCACGCGGAACAGGCTTCGAGGGTCTATACCGGAGTGCTTGTAGAAGCGCACATCCTCAGTAGCGATGAGGGCGTTGACCAGGTTAGGCGAAATCTGGTCGTAGGTCACATTGGAGCGGTTTTCCACACCAATGAAGCCGAGCACCTCGCCATCGGCGCTCAGCACCTCGGACGCCTGCAGGCTCCGAGGGTTCTCCAGTTCCTCGAACGACGGCATGAAACCCAGCCATCCCATTGACAGGAGCGTGAAGAACAGGAGTATGAACAGCCACAACCCGCCGAAGACAAGCCACAGGGTCTTGATGTATTTGGGTCGTGAGTCTTTGGTCGTTTTTTTCATTTGCTATCTGTTATATTCTATTCGGAAACCGATGTCTTTCAGTCCGTTGATAGCGCTGTCGCGCATACCGTGAGTGACGGAGAAGCGATAGTCGCCCTGCATCGGGAAACGGGCATTGCGGCGGAAGTAGTAGCGGGTGTCCACATAGCGGCCCGTACGCTTGCCGAGCCAGCGTCCTGCAGCGTCGGCGAGAGGGTACTCAAGAGTATCTTGCGCCATACTACCGTCGGGGAAGGTGGTGCGGATAAAGAGGAAAGTGTTGGCGTAGGGGTAGCTGACATTGTTGCGCACCTCGATGAGGAAGTTGAAGGTGCTCGTGGTGTCGGCCACCGATACATCGAATGCCACACTGTCGGCCACAGCCCAGCCGTGTTCGTCCACGGCACGGCTTTCGTCGAAGAACGCCTTGCTGTCGCAGGCGCCCATTAGCGCTGCGATTGCCACTGCCACCAGTATTGTCATCAGTCTTTTCATGTTGCTGTCATTGAGTGTCAACTGCGTCGCTCGCGGCCGCCACCACTGCGACGAGGATTGTCGCCGCCGGTGTTGTCCCTACGTGGTTTGTTCTGCTGGCGATTGTTGCCGGCGGCGTTGCGGTCGCGTTGCTGGTGACCGCCACCGGCGTTGCGATCGCGTTGCTGGCGGTCGCCGCGGTCATTGCCACGGCCGCGCTGGGCAGCGCCTTCGCGACGACCCTCGCGGGGAGCGGGACGCTCCTGCTCACCAACGACACCGTTTCCACCTTCGGCCAAGCGCATGATTTCACGCTCCACCTCCTCGTCGGTGCTCTCCTGTGCCAACGCCGAGGTCGACATGAGCTCCACTTGGTAGTCCTCCATGCGCTCAGGGTACTGCTGGTTGCGGTTCATCTCTATGATTTCCTTCACCTTTTCGGCAGGCAGGGCTATCAGGTCGTTCTCGCCTTCGTAGGCATACCACATAATACCGCGGAAGACATCGGTCTTCTTGTACAGCGCCAGCCCTTTCTGGAAGCGTATGGCGTGACCCGCCGGCGGGAATTTCTTCAGCGCGTCGGCATAGACCTCGTATTCATAGTTCAGGCAGCATTTGAGTTTGCCGCATTGTCCGGCCAGTTTCTGCGGGTTGGGCATGATTTGCTGAGTCTTGGCGGCGCTGGTGGTGACGCTTTTGAAGGTGGTGAGCCAGGTTGAGCAGCACAATTCGCGTCCGCAGGTACCTATGCCGCCCACCTTGCCGGCCTCCTGGCGGACACCGATTTGCTTCATTTCCACACGCACGCGGAACTCTTCGGCCAGCACCTTGATGAGCTCGCGGAAGTCCACGCGGGCATCGGCCGTGTAGTAAAAGATGGCTTTCGAGCGGTCGCCCTGCATCTCGACGTCGTTCACCTTCATGTCAAGACCCATATCGGCCACTATCTGGCGGGTGCGCAAGAGGGTGCGGCGCTCCTCGGCCAAGGCTGCCGACCAGCGGTCGATGTCAGTGTCTTTGGCTCGGCGGAAGAGCTTTTTGATATTTTCCGAGTCGGGGCTGATGCGGTGCTTCCGCATCTGCAGACGGCAGAGTTCACCCGTCAGGCAGACGATGCCCACGTCGTGCCCGGGCTGGCCTTCGACAGCCACCACGTCGCCCTCGGTCACTTCGAGTCCGTCGGGCAAGCGGTAGAAGTCCTTGTGGTTGTTCTTGAAGCGTACCTCGACGATGTCAAAGGGGCGCTCAGTGGGCTGGCGCACTCCGCTGAGCCAGTTGGTAGAGGTGACTTTCGAACAACTCTGGCGCTCGCAACAACTCACAGGTACGTAGGGTTTGGGACAACTGTGGCAGCCACGGGTCAGGTAGAGGGGTTCCTCGTATTTAACCCAGGGAATTTCGGGGTCAGGGTCGAGATAGGGGTCGAGGGCGCTTTCCTCCGAGCGATACTCTTCCACTTCCGGATTTTCGCGCTCGACGGTGTGCTTCTTCTCCTCACGGGCTTTGCGTCGCTCGCGCATGAAGGCCTCGATGTCCTCCTTGCTGGCCACCTCTTCCACATCGTCGGGAATGGTGTCCACGGGCTTCGGCTCCAGTTCTTGCTCTTTATTTTTGTCTTCTTCCATTTATCGTTTCTTTAATGCTTTGCTGATGCGGAACGAAAGTTCCATGAACACTATCTTGCCGTAGGCGTTGCGGCCGACGGCGAAGAGGGCTTCGTTGAGCGCATCGTTGATGAGTTCTATATTATTGACGGTGATCATGTTGGGAAACATGGCATCGAATTTCTCGTCGCCCGAGCCAAGATTGCAACGCTGGCCTGCGGCAGACTGCATGAAGCACTCCTGCATCACTTCGAGGGCATAGCCAAGGAACTGCTTTTGCTGCTCACGTCCCAGGGCGGCGAGTTTCTCAACCTGCGCCGAGAGATCCTTCATGCGCAGCTTGAAGAGCATCCGCAGCCACTCGACCAGCAGGGGTGCAAAGAGGGCGGCGTTCTCGCGGCGACGGTCGGTGGATTCAGCCTTCAGGCGCACTATCTGCACGCGGCTGATAATGGTGGGCAGCATATCCTCCGTGTCCTCGTCGACCATGAGTATCAGCGTCCGCGGCAGAGGCTCTTCAAGGGTTTTCAGTAGTTCGTTGGCAGCGGCATTGTTCATCTTCGACGGTCGCCATACCAGCAGCATGCGCCATCCCCCCTCGTAGGATTTCATACCGAGCGTCTGCACAATATAGGCGGCGTCAAGTTCGCGTATCATTGCCTGCTTGTTGTCGATGCCAAGGTGGGCATACCATGCATCGAGGCTGCCAAGCCCCTGCTGCGACAGGAGAAAATCGCGGAATTCCTGCTGGAATTCAGCACAGCTGGGATTGCTCTTGACGCGGTCGGTCGTGGCGTTGGGAAAGATAAGATGCAGGTCGGGGTGCATTAGCTGTGCTATTTTCTTGCACTCCGGACATTCGCCACACGAGTCGGCCCGCAGGTCGCCCTCGGCGTGGTGCACGCGGTTGGAGCAGCACAGATACTGCATATAGGCCCATGCCAACGCGAGGCTGCCGTCACGCTCGTCGCCAAGCAGCAACTGTGCGTGGCTGACGCGCCCGCTGTCTATGATTTCCGTCAGCCGATTGATTACATCTCTCTGACCTACAATATCTTTAAACTGCATAACCTACTGGTTTAAACTTGCAAATATACACTTTTTTTATCATATACCCACTATTTTTTTACATTTCTATTTAACCTCCCCACCCCCTCCATTGACACCCCCGTCGCCCACCCCCCGCAGCGACACGGAAGCCCACCTCATCACAACACACTCTTTACCAGCAAAATAACACCCATTCCTTTGCACAACCTAAGCACAACCTAAGCATAACCTGTGCATAACCTAAGCATAACCACTACACGACAAACCCCTCAAACCCCTCACCTTTGCCCCGCCCAGATAATATTTTTTTTTGCCAGTTTCGAAAAAAGTTGTACCTTTGCAGCGGAATGAGAGAGGACAAAATCCTCTCTTTTTGTTGATATGATAGAGAAAATCAAGGTATTAGAACTGGTAAACCAGGCTTTGGAGGGGACTGACAAGTTCCTTGTGAACTTGAAAATCACGCCGGACAACCGCATTTATATCGACATCGACGGCGACAACGGCATCACCATCGACGATTGTATCGCCGTAAGCCGTGCGGTAGAGAGCCAGCTGGATCGCGAGGTGGAGGATTTTGCACTTGATGTGAGTTCGGCCGGCGCCGATCAGCCGCTGAAGCTGGTGCGGCAATACAGAAAGAACGTGGGCCGCGAGGTGGAGGTAGTGTGTGTGGACGGCGAGCGGGTCGATGGCACGCTGGCCGAAGTGGGCGAAGAGAGTTTCGCAGTGGTCACACCGGCAAGCAAGCGTCAACCGTCGCAACGGGTTGAGCTGCGCTACAGCGATGTGAAATCGACGCGCGTGGCTATCAAATTTTAGTAGAAAGCAAATATTACAAGAATATGAAGACGTTAGACTTGAGCAGTTCCTTTCAGGAATTCAAGGAATTTAAGAACATTGACCGCGAGACGCTGATGCGTATCCTCGAGGAGGTATTCCGTGCGGCGCTGGCCAAACACTTCGGGTCGGAGGACAATTTCGACATCATCGTCAACATCGACAAGGGCGACCTTGAGATTTTCCGCAACCGCATGATTGTGGATGACGGTGCCGTGCAGGACCCAATGCGCGAAATAGCGCTGAGCGATGCACTGAAAATAGAGGATGATTTCGAGGTGGGCGAGGAGTTGTCAGAGCCGGTGCTGATGAGCGAGTTTGGGCGCCGAGAGATACTCAGCATACGCCAAAACCTGGTGGGCAAGATACAAGACTACGAGAAGAGTCTCATCTTCCAAAAGTACAAGGAAAAAGTGGGCGAGATAATTGTGGGCGAGGTGTACCAGCCGTGGAACAAGGAGATACTGGTGCTGGATGAAGAGAAAATTGAGTTGGTGCTGCCTAAGAGCGAGCAGATTCCGGCTGACCGCTATCGCAAGGGCGACACGGTGCGCGCAGTGGTGCTGAAAGTGGAGATGAAGAACAACAATCCGAGCATCATCCTGAGCCGCACCAGTCCCATCTTCCTGGAACGCCTGCTCGAAGCTGAGGTGCCGGAAATCTACGACGGACTGATCACCATCCGCAACATTGTGCGTCAGCCTGGCGAAAGGGCAAAAGTGGCTGTGGAAAGCTATGACGACCGCATCGACCCTGTGGGTTCGTGCGTCGGCGTGAAGGGCGGCCGCATCCACGGCATCGTGCGTGAGCTGCGCAACGAGAATATCGACGTGCTGAACTACACGCCGCGCGTCGACCTTATGATTCAGCGCGCGCTGGCACCCGCCAAGGTGAGCACCATCAAAATCAACGAAGAAGAGAAGAAGGCCGAGGTCTTCATGCAGCCAGACCAGGTCAGCCTGGCCATCGGCAAGGGCGGATACAACATCAAGCTGGCGTCGAAGCTGGTAGGCTACGAAATAGAGGTTTACCGCGACACCGACGAGGACTACGACGATGTGGCACTGCAGGAGTTCAACGACGAGATCGACCAGTGGATTATCGACGAACTCATCAAGATTGGTTGCGACACCGCAAAGAGCGTGCTGGCACTGCCCAAGGAGGAGCTGATGACCCGCACCGACCTCGAAGAGGAAACCATCGACCACGTGCTCGAAGTGCTTAAAGCAGAGTTTGAATAAAGCAAAGTATAAACGTCACTCTTCAACTCTTAGACCTGTAGACTTTTTGACTCTTAGACTTTTAGACTCTTTAACTCTTAGACTTTTAGACTCTCAGACTTTTTGACCAACATAATATAAGAAAGGACTCGACAGAATGGCAAGTTTCAGACTGAACAAAGTAGCAAAGGATTTCAACGTGGGTATCCAGACCCTCGTGGAGTACCTGGGCAAGAAGGGGCATCAGGTGGAGCCAAGCCCCAACACAAAGATTAGCGAAGAGCAGTATGAACTGCTGGCCACGGCTTTCCAGGGCGAACGCAAAGTGAAAGAAGAAGCCGACAAGATAGAATTGATGGCCAGCGGTGCCAACCGCGTGGTGGAAGCCAGCAGTAGGCCAGAGCCAGAGTCCGAACCGGAAGAGGTGATTATCAAGAGCTATTCAGCTCCCAAAACGGCTGCCGCGCCCACACAGGAGGTTCCAGCACAGGAGGTTGAAGAGGCAACGGCTCCAGAGGAACCGATAGTTGCCGCACCCGTGGCGGCTCCACAGGAAGCCCCGGAAACTACCAGCACGCCCGATAGTCCCTTCAATGTGGTGGGCAAGATTGACCTCAGCGCCATCAACCAGCGCACCCGTCCCGACAAGAAGAAAAAGGTCAAGAAAGAGGAGAAGAAAGAGCCACCTAAGGCCGTCAAGAAAGATACACCAGCTCCCCAACCGGCACCGGCACCAGAGCCGATACCTGAACCCGCGGCAGTCGAACCCGCAAAACCGGAGCCCAAACCCGAGCCTGAGTTCATACAGACACAGTACACCAAGCTCGAAGGCCCCAAGGTGCTTGACAAGATCGACCTCAGCCAGTTCAGCAAGGACGGCGCCGACACCCCCGGCAGCAAGCGCAAGCGCAAGCACACCAAGAAGGAGGCCGTCAGCGCCTCCGAGGTGAAGAAGATCGGTGCCGAGGTGGCCAAGAAGGAGAACAAGGAGAAGGAAAAGGCCAAGAAGGAGAGCCAGAAGAACGCTGCCCAGCAGCAACAGGGTTCCGGCAAGAAGAAGAAAAAGAAAGAGGAAAAGAAGCCCGTCGAGATAGACGACAACGAGATCGAGAAGCAGATCCGCGACACGCTGGCCCGCCTCTCGCCCCTCGGCAAATCGAAGACCTCCAAGCACAACCGCGAGAAGCGCCAGAAGGTGCACGCCCAGATGGAAGAGGAGCTCCAGCACGAGATGGAGCAGCAGAACGTGCTGCAGGTGACGGAGTTCGTCACCGCCAACGAGCTGGCCACCATGATGAACGTGCCGGTGACCAAGATTATCGCCACCTGCATGTCGGTCGGCATCTTCGTCAGCATCAACCAGCGACTCGACGCCGAGACCATCAAGCTCATCGCCGACGAGTTCGGCTTCGAGGTGAGCTTCGCCTCGGAGGATGTGGTCAACACCATCCACAAGATCGAGGAGGAGGACCGTCCCGAGGACCTCGTGCCCCGCAACCCCATCATCACCGTTATGGGCCATGTGGACCACGGTAAGACGTCGCTGCTCGACTA
>DFLB01000050.1:32882-33020 GCA_002373995.1 Bacteroidales bacterium UBA3630
CCAACGTCATCGCCGGCGAGGCGGGCGGCATCACGCAGCACATCGGTGCCTACGAGGTGCAGACCGCCGATGGTCGCAAGATCACGTTCTTGGATACCCCCGGCCACGAGGCTTTCACCGCCATGCGTGCCCGTGGTG
>DFLB01000031.1:0-155 GCA_002373995.1 Bacteroidales bacterium UBA3630
CTACCAGCTGAGCTACCAAGACATACCTTTACTCTCTTTCGCTTGTGTTTCACGACAATGTCATCGGCCCTTTGTCAGGGCGTTTGGAACATGGACTCTGAAATTGTCGTTCAATATTTCAAGTTTCTCTCTTTAGAGCGGAAAACGAGACTCGA
>DFLB01000031.1:208-15933 GCA_002373995.1 Bacteroidales bacterium UBA3630
AACGAGACTCGAACTCGCGACCCCGACCTTGGCAAGGTCGTGCTCTACCAACTGAGCTATTTCCGCATCATGTCAATTCGTACTCCGGGTGGGACTTGAACCCACACGCCCTTGCGGGCAAGGGATTTTAAGTCCCTCGTGTCTACCATTCCACCACCAGAGCCTCTCCTCTGATTTTGGAGCCTTGGAGCGGAAAACGAGACTCGAACTCGCGACCCCGACCTTGGCAAGGTCGTGCTCTACCAACTGAGCTATTTCCGCATGGTTTTGGGCACACTTTTGCTCTCAAAAGCGGGTGCAAAAGTACAAACATTTTTCTTTCTGGCAAAATTTTTTTTATTTTTTGCCCACAATTTTTTTGATTTCGTTCAGTTTCAGCAATGCCTCGATCGGCGTAAGTGTATCTATATCAATATCTAAAATCTTATCTTTTATTTCCAGCAACGTAGGGTCTTCCAACTGGATAAAACTCAGCTGGTAGCCTCCCAAACCGTCGTCTTTTTCCACTTTTTTTGCCGTTTTTTTACTTTTTTCACCCTCAACTACCGTGTGTTCATTCTTAGCCTCCAACACCTGTAACATGGCATCGGCTCGGTTTACAACCTGCGGTGGCATACCCGCCAGACGCGCCACATGGATACCAAAACTGTGCTCACTGCCTCCGCGAGCCAATTTGCGCAAAAAAATCACCCTACCATCAATCTCTTTCACACTGACGTGATAGTTCTTGATACGCTCATATTGCTCTTCCATCTCGATAAGCTCATGATAGTGCGTGGCAAACATGACTTTCGGACGGGCATTTCTGTTATTGTGGAGATACTCCGTGATAGCCCAGGCGATGGATATGCCGTCATATGTTGACGTACCCCGGCCTATCTCGTCGAGCAACACCAAACTCTTGTCGCTGATATTATTCAGAATGCTGGCCGTCTCATTCATCTCTACCATGAATGTCGATTCGCCACTGCTCAGGTTATCGCTTGCGCCCACGCGCGTGAATACCTTATCCACCATCCCTATCACAGCCCTCTTCGCCGGGCAGTAGCACCCCATCTGCGCCATCAACACGATGAGTGCCGTCTGTCTCAGCAAGGCCGATTTACCCGACATGTTGGGGCCTGTGATGATCATAATCTGTTGGCTGTCACGATCCAGCAGCACATCATTGCTGATATATTGCTCTCCTGCAGCCATTTGTGTCTCGATGACGGGATGTCTACCCTCTTGAATTTCAATCTTGTCACCCTCATTCAGCTCCGGCCTGCAGTAGTTTCTGCTCAGTGCTACCTCGGCAAAACTCTGCAAGCAATCCAACTGCGCCACCAACTGTGCATCGTGCTGTATCGGCTGTACATAGTCCGTCACCGCAGCCATAAGCTGCCCGAACAGCTGCACTTCGAGCGACAAGATCCGATCTTCCGCCCCAAGTATCTTATCTTCATATTCTTTCAGCTCCGGCGTAATATAGCGCTCGGCATTGGTCAATGTTTGCCTTCTCACCCACTCTGCTGGCACCTTGTCTTTATGAGTGTTATAGACTTCAAAGTAGTATCCGAATATATTATTGAACCCGATTTTAAGTGAAGGTATACCTGTCTTTTCGCTCTCCTTTTGTTGCAGTGTCAACAAATAGTCTTTGCCTGAACCTGCCATGGCACGCAACGAGTCGAGTTCCTCGTCCACACCGTTGGCAATAACACCACCTTTCTCGACCTTTGCCGGAGGTTCATCCTTGATTTCATGTCCGATGCGTTCAGCCAGCAATGGGCAGGGGTTTATCATTTCTGCCATCCTTGCCAGTGTTTCATCCCCGCTTTCTACACACAGGCGTTTTACGTCACCCACAGCGTCAAGCGACCGTTTCAACTGCAGCATCTCTCTCGGGTTGATTCGTCCCACCGCCGCCTTTGTAATCAGTCGTTCCAAGTCTCCGATGGCTTTAATCTGCCGACCAATATTCTGCCTCAGTTCAGCATTCCGCACCAGTTCGTCCACCACACGCAGGCGTTCATCTATGGGTTCTTTTTCCTTTAGCGGCATAAGTATCCAACGACGCAAAAGTCGCGATCCCATAGGCGTAAGGGTCTGATCCAGCACGTCGAGCAACGTTCTGGCATTGTCGTTGGGCGACGATACAAGTTCCAAATTGCGCACCGTGAAGCGGTCGAGCCAGACATACCTATCCCGCTCCACGCGACTCAGTCGCGTGATATTGGCGGTCTGGTTATGCTGCGTGTCTTGCAGGTAGTAGAGCACAGCGCCCGCAGCGATGATGCCCATATCCAGGTCTTCCACCCCGAAGCCTTTCAGCGAGGCAGTGCCAAACTGCTTAAGCAGTAGCTCTTGTGCAAAATCAGGAGCGAAGACCCAGTCCTCGAAGGTGTTACAGTAATATTTCTCTGAGAAGTGCTCCGTAAACCAGCGCTGCTTCTTGCGCTGTAGCACTACTTCCGATGGATGGAAATTGGATAGCAGTTTGTCGATATAGGCTTCGTCGCCCTGGGCCACATAGAACTCTCCCGTGGAGACATCCAAGAAACTAATTCCGTGAACCTTGTCTGTAATATGCAGTCCGCACAAGAAGTTGTTTTCCTTGACTTCCAGCACCATATCGTTATAGGCCACACCCGGTGTCACCAGTTCTGTGATACCGCGTTTCACCAGGCCTTTGGCTGTCTTGGGATCCTCCAGTTGCTCACAGATGGCAACTCGCATACCCGCCCTGACTAACCGAGGAAGATACTGTTCGACAGCATGATACGGCACACCGGCCAAGTCCGTGTACTCGCCTCCGCCAGCCATCTTGCGTGTCAGCGTCAAGCCGAGTATCCGCGAGGCTTTACGGGCATCTTCGCCGAAAGTCTCATAGAAATCCCCCACCCTGAACAACAATATTGCGTCAGGGAACTTCTTTTTCAACTCCGCGTGCTGCCGCATCAATGGCGAGCTATCATCCGACTTTTTTGCCATAGCCTCGTTGTCTGGTGTTTTACATTTCGCTTTCTGCCTGTATCACAGCCTCTTCCCATGCATCCATTTTACGCTCCAACTGTTGTTTAAGCTGCCTGTATTCTTCGTAGAATGCAGCATCCTGAGGTTGCCCCGAGGACAATATTTCGTCTTTTTGTGCAATCTGTTCCTCCAGAGCTTCAATCTCTTTCTCTATCTGCTGCACCGCGTTTTGTAGCTTCCTGCGTTCTCGCTCACGTTCCTTGCTCTGCTCGTAGGCCTGCTTGCCGGCCGAAGCATTCTTAACCTCCTTGATGGTCTTGCGGTCTTTAAGCTCTTTGTCCTCTTTTCTGTTGCCGGCATACCGCTCGGCCATAAACTCCATGATGTCACCCTTGTATTCGTGGACACCACCGTCACGGAACTCATAGAGTTCTTCCGTCAATCCTTGCAGGAAATCGCGGTCATGGCTTACCAATATCAAGGTACCCGTATACTGGAGCAGTGCGTTTTTAAGCACATCTTTCGAGTTCATGTCCAAGTGGTTGGTCGGCTCGTCGAGAATCAGCAGATTGCTCGGCGTAAGTAACAACTTGGCCAACGCAAGGCGAGCCTTCTCGCCACCCGACAGCACCTTGACTTTCTTATCCATATCCTCTGTATCGAAGAGGAAACTTCCCAGGATGTTGCGTATCTTGGGCCTAATGTCACCCTGCGCCACGTCGTCGATGGTCTCGAAGACCGTCTTCTCCAAATTGAGCATAGCAGCCTGGTTCTGGGCGTAATAACCCAAGACAACTCCCTGTCCCAGGCGATAGCTGCCCGTATAGTCACCAATCTCACCCACAATGATCTTCACCATGGTTGACTTGCCCTCGCCGTTGCGCCCCACGAAGGCCACCTTGCGACCTGCCGTGAGCAGCATATCAACGCCATCAAACACCTGATGCTCACCATAGGCTTTACCCAGATGCTGCGCCTCGATGACTATCTTGCCACTGTGCGGTGCCGGTGGGAACTGGAAGTGTATGCTCTCCGTGCTCACCTCATCCACCGACACTTGTTCCATGCGTTCCAGCATCTTGATGCGGCTCTGCACCTGGCGGCTCTTGGTGGCCTTATAGCGGAAGCGTTCGATGAAGGCTTCAATCTGCGCCACCTGACGCTGCTGGTTGGTCAATTGTGCCATTTGGCTGGCACGCCGCTCCTGCATCTGCACCACATATTCAGAGTAGGGGCACTTATAGTCGTATATTCGTCCTGCTGTGATTTCGATGGTGCGACGTGTGATATTGTCGAGGAAGGTTCGGTCATGGCTCACCAGCACTACAGCGCCTGTATAGGCCGCAAGGTAGTTCTCCAGCCACTGTATCGACTCGATGTCCAGATGGTTTGTAGGCTCGTCAAGCAGCAGGAAATCAGGATGCTTCAATAGCAGCTTGGCCAATTCGACACGCATCTGCCATCCCCCGCTGAAGACTGCCACAGGACGATCGAAGTCACTGTGTCTGAAGCCGAGGCCGAGCAACACCTTCTCCGCCGCCTCACGGCGACGACCGCCGCCCAACATTGTCAGGCGCTCCGTCACCTCATTGTGACGTTCCAGCAGACGAGTGTACTCGCGGCTTTCGTAGTCTTCGCGTTCAGCGATTTCGGCGGTCAGGCGCTCCTGCTCCTGCTCAAGGGCATCCAACTGACTGAAGGCGGTGAGGGCCTCGTCGATGACCGTTCCCACCGCGTCGGGCACCATCTCCTGCGGCAGGTAGCCCACAGTTTGCCCCGACGCGACGACAATTGTGCCGCTTTCAGGCTCCTGCCACCCACAGAGAATCTTCAGCAGGGTCGATTTACCTGCCCCATTCATACCAACAAGGCCGACCCTGTCGTGGTCGGCGATGTTGAATGTTACACCTTTAAATAGCTCGGTACCTGTGAATTGTACCGAGAGGTTATTGACGCTGATCAAAGCGCTTACTGCAAGTTGAAGTTGACCGGCAGGTTGAACTGCACACGCACAGCCTTACCACGCTGCTTACCGGGTGTCCATTTGGGCATCGACTTCACCACACGTATAGCCTCCTGACCGCAGCCGCCTCCGATGTCGCGCAACACACGGCATCCCGTGATGCTTCCGTCGCGCTCCACGACGAAGGTAACGTACACGCGACCCGTGATGTTGTTGTCACGCGCCAATTGCGGGTACTTGATGTTCTGAGCCAGGTACTTGTACAGAGCATCCATGCCGCCGGGGAACTCGGGGTCGTTCTCCACAACGGTGAAGATCTGCTGTTCTTCTTCTTCTTCTTCCTCCTCGACAACGACAGGCGTAATCTCGATGTTTTTGGTTTCCTCTTTCACCTCAGCATCGACGACGAGTTCGTTGGTGATCTCCTTATCATCCTCAACCACTTCAAACTCAGTGGTCACTTCGGGCTGCTCAGGCGGTGGGGGTGGAGGCAGTTCGTCTTGTTGCGTCTGGATAATGATTTCCTCCTGCTCCTCGCTGGCTTCGCGCACAAACTGCTCTTTTTCCTCCTTGTCATAGGATTTCACCTCCAGTGCCATCAAAGCAGCTGCAAGAATCACCACCAAACCAATCTCCAGATAGAGTCCCCGACGTTTTTCGAGGTCTGCTTTGGGATTTTTCTTCAGTTCCATATTATTGTATTTTAATCATTTATTTCACTTCTTGGCTCATCAGGGAGCCCTTTTTTCGCACCGCTAAAATACTAAAAAAATCCAACTTACCAACAAGAAAAAGTGAAAAACTCCAAAATTTAACATTTCTTTCATGGTGTCAGCAGACCTGCCGCACACGGATATCGGGCAGCAGGTACAGCAGCCATCCGCTGACCTTCGGGTAGCCCATGCCGGCAATGGCATCGCAGTAGCGCCGCACCTGCCGGTCGTGCAGCTCGCCCAAGTCCTGCCCTGTCTTGAAATCGATGACCCAGGTCTCTGTCGGCGTGACGACGACCCTGTCCGGTCGGCCCAGCGCAACACCGTCGGTCAGGTCGCATTCATTCTTCACCTCATTGCCTGTGGCAAAGAAGCGCGCCGTATCAGGATGCGACACCACACTGTGTACCAGTGCTTCCAGCCGTTTGCGTTCGTCATCGGCGAGGGGCGTCTGACGCTCAAAGCGAGCCATCGCCGCCGCCACATCGTCGCCATGCTTCACGTCGGCCAGGAGTGCGTGAGCATAGGTGCCAAATCGTATCTTCTCCTCCTGTAGCGTGTCGAGCCGTCGCTCGTCAGGCGATGCCACAGCCACCTTGTCGCTCCACTCGGCGTAGGACACTCGGTCAACAGCCACTCTCTCAGCACGCTGCACCTTTGTTTTGCTCCTGTGCACAAAGGCAGCGTCGCCCGTGTCGGGCCGGCACTCGTCCATAAAGGTCTTGATCATGCGCGGATAGCTCACCTCGGCCGAGGTGCTTTTGTCCGACGGCGTGGGACAGACGATGAACAATTGCTCCTGCGCACGCGTGAGGGCGACGTAGAGCACGTTGAGTTTGTCCACCTCGTCGAGCCGCTGCTCGGCATCGCGCACTGCGTCGAAGCGCGACGAGCTCTTCTTGTCCAGCTCAACAAAAGCTGCCGGCAGGTGCTTGCCACCGGCATCGAAACCTTCTTCGAGGCTGATCCACAGCTTGTAAGGCTTCCACGACGGCGCAAAGAAGGGACAGATGACGACCGGTGCCTCCAGTCCCTTCGACTTATGGATGGTCATCAGCCTCACGGCATCGACACCTTCCGGCGTGGCCACCGAAAGTTGCTTGCCACGGGTATCGTCGGGATCGCCCGTATTATCGTCGAACCATTGCAGGAAGGCGGCCAGCCCGTCGCCACGCCGCGCCACGAAGGATGCCACGCGTCCCAGCAGCGAGCCGACATAGGCGCTGTCGATGCCGTCGAGGGCCAGTTCCCTGACCACCTCCTCGCAACAGTCGTAGAGCCCCATGCCTGCCAGGTAGCGGGGGCGGAAGTCGAGGTGGCTGTGCTCGCGCAACAGGGCAGCCACATCGACGGGTGCGCCGTCGAGGAATGCCTCGCGGCAGGCGTCGTCGACCAACCCCAGGTCGTGAAGTCGCTGCAGCAGTTCGGCGGCAGCCACGCGGTCGCGTCCGTCGTGCAGCACCCGCAGCGCTGCCACGACAGCCATCACCGCCGTGCTCCGCGTGAGGAAGAACGACTCGCTGGAACTCAGTGCTACAGGCATTTCGCCGCGGTGACTCTGCAGGTAGCTGCTGACGTGGTCGAGGTCGCTCTTGTTGCGGCCCAGGATCATGATGTCGATCAAGCGGTAGCCTTGCTCGCGCACCAGCCGCACGATGGTCTGGCGAATGCTCTCGTAGACGGCCTCCGCGTCGTCGGGGTCAACGAAGTCCACTCCCACATGCCCCTCGGGGGCGCCGTGCTCAGGCAGCCGCTGGCAGAGCTCGGCACGGCCTTCAGCATCGCGCCGGCCCACATAGATGCGCTGCGCCAGCTCGTTAGTGGCAAAGGGCTCTTGCTGCAACAGCCAGCTAAAGAAGCGGTTGTTGAATTCGACCACACTCGATGCCGTGCGGTAGTTGGTGTCAAGGTTGACCATGCTGTAGTTGCCCTGCGACTCGAGGGTGCGCCCGTGGAGCGCCATGCCCTCCACGTGCGGCAGGTCGACAAACTGGCGCACGTCGCCCTGCCGGAAGCGGTAGATGGCCTGCTTGCCGTCGCCCACCACCAACGACTCGCGGCGCTGCGACACCCCGTTCTCGACCAGCGGCACCAGGTTGTGCCACTGCAGCACCGAGGTGTCCTGGAATTCGTCTATCAGGAAGTGGTGGTAGCGATTGCCGAGGCGCTCGTAGATGAACGGGGCGGGTTCCTCGCTGACTATCCTGTTTATCAACCGGTTGAACTCAGACAGGTGCATCACCTCGTTGTCGCGGGCGTAGAGCCGCAACTGTTCGGCCAGCTGGCCCAGCAACGCCATGGCGTAGAGGTTCTTGAGCAGCATGTTGCGGGTGTTGTAGTCGCGCAGCCCCTCGCCGCCGTCGCCCCCCGCCGTGCCCACCAGGGCCACCGCCTGCCGGTAAGCAGTGTCAATCTCTGCGGCGACACCCTCCAGTGCGGCACGTGTGGCGGCACCGCACTTGGCGCTGCACAACTTGCCGGCCTCCAGCGCGTCGGCGGCGGTCTTGGTCAGCGGCCTCACCTGCCCTGCCGCCAGCGAGCGGAAGAAGCCATAGTAGCCCTTGGCGCCGCCGGCGCAGTCGGCCTCGTCAACGCCGGCGTCGGCCAGCGCCTGCATCATCTTTTCGCCGCAGGAGCGTACCGCCTGCGCGAAGCGCCGGTTGTCGGCTGCGAGCGAGCGGTGTATCTCGGTGAAGTCGCTGAGTTTCAGTCGTGACAGGGCTTCCAGATATTCCTCTGTACCCTCCTTGAAGAGCTGCGCCGCGAGGTCAGCCATAGCGCCTTCGACGCGGTAGCTTTTCTCCTCCTCCATGCGGCTGTCGGCAAAGGCTTGCACCACCGAGGTCAGTTCCTCGTTGCCGGCGGTGCCCACCAGCGCCATCAGGCCCTCCACGGCGCGGGCTATCATCTCGTCCTGGTCTATCATCACCTCGAAGTCCATCGGCCTGTCCAGGTCGTGGGCAAAGGTGCGCACCACGCGGTGCATGAAGCTGTCTATCGTGCACACTGACAGGTCGCTGTACTGGTGCAGCACAGCCGAGTGCACCACCTCGGCCATCGCGCGCAGGTCGCTCTCGACGAGCGGCCGTGCGGCGTAGCAGGGCATGGCGTTCAGCGCTTCGAGCAGCGGCCTGCCCATCGGCGAGCGCTCGGCGTCGGTGCCGTAGGCGGCCATCTGGCCCAGGTAGTCCATGATGCGCGCTTTCATCTCGCCGGCGGCCTTGTTGGTGAATGTAATAGCCAGAATACCACGGAATTGCATCCGCAGCCGGCGCCTGACCTCCTCGCTCTGCACCCCGGCCTCGGCGCTCCACACGCCAGGGCCGACAGTCATCGCCAGCTTGAGGTACTCCTTCACCAGCGTGAACGTCTTGCCGCTGCCGGCGGCAGCCTTGCATATAACGAACGGATTTAAAGCGCTCTGCATAACAAAACAGGATCTCGTTGTGAGTGCAAAGATAACCATTTTTTCCCGAAACGCGTCATCTTTTTTCCGCCTCCTCCGCCACCGGTCGTCCCGTCGGCGGATGGCCCCACGAGTCAGCAACGGGGACGGAGCGCCTTTCGTCCGGATTTTATCGGACCATCCCCGGACCACCATCGGACCATCCCCGGACCACCACCGGACCAAGAGCAGGGGAAACGGGGAGCTGAAAACCGGGAATTGAGGACGGACGGGTGGAGTTTTTTAAATGTTTCCAATAAAATATAAAATTATTTTGTATCTTTGCCTTTTACAAGCAACGACAAATAAACGATACAAAATAATGGAAGACAACAAGTTATTCAGCGAATTCCCTCCTGTCTCGACCGAGAAATGGGAAGAAGCCATCATCAAAGACCTCAAAGGTGCCGACTATGACAAGAAGCTCGTGTGGCACACCATCGAAGGCTTCAACGTGAAGCCCTACTACCGCGCCGAAGACCTGGAGGGGCTCGAATACCTCGACACCAACCCCGGCCAGCAGCCCTACACCCGTGGCAAGCAGACCGGCGGCAACGTGTGGGAAGTGCGCCAGGACATCCACGTGGCCGACCCCGTCGAGGCCAACCGCATAGCCCTCGACGCCGTCGAGCGCGGCGCCACGTCGCTGGGCCTCTGCGCCAAGCAGATAGCCACCGTCGACGACATGGCCGCCCTGCTCAAAGGCATCTATATCAATGCCGTGAGCATCAACTTCATGTGCTCGCACAACTACCTGTCGGTGCTGCGCCTCTATGTCGACTATGCCAAGCGCGAGGGCTACAACGCCGCCGAGCTGCGCGGTTCGTGCGACTTCGACATGTTCCGCTACGCCCTCACCCACGGCCGTTTCCACCGCGGCGAGGAGGGCGACCTGCAGATGGCCAAGGAGCTGGTGGAATACGCTCACCGGGAACTGCCCAAGTTCCGCGTGCTGACCGTCGGCAGCAACCTGCTGCACAACGCCGGCTCGAACATCGTGCAGGAGCTGGGCTTCGGCCTGGCCGCCGCCAACGAGCTCGTAGCACGCCTGACCGACCTGGGCTGCAAGATGGAGCACGTGGGCCGCTCGATAGTGCTCAGCGTGGGCGTGGGCAGCACCTACTTCATGGAGATTGCCAAGATACGCGCCGCACGCCTGCTGTGGAGCAAGATCGTGGACCAGTACAAGCCTGAGTGCGAGTGCCCCTACAAGCTGTTCATCAACGCCACCACCAGCCGCTGGAACCAGTCGGTCTACGACCCCTACGTCAACATGCTGCGTTCGACGACCGAGGCCATGTCGAGCGCCATCGCCGGTGCCGACAGCATCAGCGTGCTGCCGTTCGACAACGCGTACAAGGAGGCCGACGACTTTGGCTACCGCATTGCCCGCAACCAGCAGTTGCTGCTGAAGGAGGAGAGCTACCTCGACAAGATTGTCGACCCCGCCGCCGGCAGCTACTACATCGAGAACCTGACCAACGACATCGCCCAGGGAGCGTGGAAGCACTTCCTCGAAGTCGAGGAGGCCGGCGGATACTGCAAGGCGCTGCGCAGCGGCTTGGTGCAGGACGCCGTGGAAGCCACGGCCCGCAAGCGCGACCTCGACATCGCCACGCGCCGCACCACCATCCTCGGCACCAACCAGTATCCCAACCTGCTGGAAAAGATGGGCGACAAGATGGAGAAGGCCGGCAGCTGCCATTGCTGCTGCGACGACAAAAGCGACGAGGTGCGCACGCTGCGCCCCTACCGCGGTGCGGAAGCCTTCGAGCAGCTGCGCCTGCAGACCGAGCGCGCCGCACACCGTCCGCGCGTGTTCCTGCTGACCTACGGCAACCTGACCATGCGCAAGGCCCGCGCCGGTTTTGCCACCAACTTCTTCGGCGTGGCAGGCTACGAGATTATCGACAACCCCGGTTTTGCCACTCCAGAGGAGGGTGCCCAGGCTGCCCTCGACAGCAAGGCCGACGTGGTGGTGCTCTGCTCGAGCGACGACGAGTATGCCGAGCTGACGGAGCCCGCCTGCAAGCTGCTCAAAGGCAAGGTGAAGAGCCTCGTGCTGGCCGGCTACCCCAAGGAGATGGTGGAGACCTACAAGGGCTACGGCATCGACGAATTCATCCACGTGAAAACCAACGTTCTCGACTGTCTGCAGCAGTTCCAGGAGAAACTGCTGTAAACACTGAACACTCCTCCTGTGCACTATTATAGGCTTGACAGATACATACTGCTGAAGTACATCAAGACCTTCTTGCTGGCCTTGGCGCTGATTATTGTCATCGTCATCACCTTCGACGTCAGCGAGAAGCTCGACAAGTTCCTCGGCAACCATGCGAGCCTGGGGCAGGTGGTCTTCGACTACTACCTCAACTTCATCCCCGGATTTGTCAACCTCTACAGCCCGCTGTTCATCTTCATCTCGGTGCTCTTCTTCACGTCGAAGATGGCCGGCAACACAGAGATCATCGCCATACTGGGTTCCGGCATCAGCTACCGGCGCATGCTGCAGCCCTACCTGCACGGCTCGCTCATTGTGGCGGTCGTGGTGCTGCTGCTGGGCAACTTTGTCATCCCCATCTCGAACCGGCACCTGATAGACTTTGAAGACCACTACATCAAGCCTGCGGGCACGAGCTACTACAGCAACGTGCACTTCCAGTCGGAGCCCGGCGTGCAGGTCTATGCGGAGAGCTACGACGTGGCGGCGCAGAGGGCCTTCAAGTTCACCCGCGAGCAGATCGACGACGCGGGGCGCCTGCTGCGGCGCGAGACGGCCGACGTCATCAGCTACGACACGCTGACGGGCCAGTGGCATACATCGGGCTACGCCCTGCGCACCGTCAACGCCAAAGGCGTGGAGAGCCTCACCTTCATGCCCACAGCCGAGGTAGACTTCGGCATCGAGCCCGACGACCTCGACCTGCTGTCGCAGCGCATCGAGACCATGAACACGCCGCGGCTGCTGCGCCACATCAAACGCGAGCAGATGCGCGGCACCGGCACCGTCAAGGAGGCGCAGATAGAGCTCTACCAGCGGCTGCTCAACCCGATAGCCATTATCATCATGACCTATATCGGTGTGGCCATTGCCGCGCGCAAGAGCCGCGGCGGTATCGGCATGCATCTGGCCATAGGCATCACGCTGGCCTTTGCGTTCATCGTGTTCATGAAGATCACCACTGTTTTTGCCACCGGCGGCAACCTGACGCCGTTTATGGCGGTGCTGCTGCCGCAGCTTGTCTTCGGCATCGCCGCCGCATTCCTAATATACAAAGCACCCAAATGACCATACAAGAGACAGAACAACAGATTATCGACGAGTTTGCCAACTTTGACGAATGGCTCGACCGCTACGCCTACCTTATCGACCTCGGGCGCGAGTGCCCGCAGATCGACGAGCGGGACAAGACGGAGCAGAACCTTATCCGCGGCTGCCAGAGCCGCGTGTGGCTCAGCTGCAGCTACAGCGACGGGCGGCTGCACTTCCGTGCCGACAGCGATGCCGTCATCACGCGCGGCATCATATCGCTGCTTATACGCGTCTTCGACGGGCATACCCCCGAGGAGATACTCGACGCCGACCTTGCCTTCATCGATGCCATAGGCCTCAAGGAGCACCTCTCGCCTACCCGCTCCAACGGATTGACGGCAATGGTGAAGCAGATGAAGATGTACGCGCTGGCGTATAAGGTTAGGGGTTAGAGATTATAGATTAAAACGTTAAAAGATGGAGCCGACACAAGAAACCATCAAGAGCGCAGTGGTCAACTGCCTGAAGAACATCTACGATCCGGAGATACCGGTCAATATCTACGACCTGGGGCTGATATACAAGGTCGATGTGGACGAGGAGCTCAACGTGAAGATACTCATGACCATGACAGCGCCCGACTGCCCCGAGGCCGAGTACATGTTTCAGGAGGTGAAGCAGATGGTGAGCTACATCAGCGGCGTGAAGAACGTGGAGGTGGAGCTCACCTTCGACCCGCCCTGGAGCATGGACATGATACCCGACGACATCAAGGTGGAGCTGGGGTTTATGTGATCGGGGAATTGGGAATTGAGAATTGGGGACTGAAAGTTGAAGATATTTAAGAAAAGGACTGTTGCTGACCTGGCGGGTCACTCGCTGGACGGGATGGCGTGGCGGCGCTTCAGGCGCAACCCGCTCTCGGTGGCGAGCCTTGTGGTGATAGGTCTTTTTGCGCTGGTGGCGGTGCTGGGGTACCTCATCACTCCCGACCCGACCCCTTTCAGCAACCAGCAATACCTTGAGCTGGCGACCCTCAAGCCCGGCAGCAAGGCCACCTTCCTGTATATCGACGACAGCACGGCGGCAAAGGGCCGCCAGACGTCGCTGCTGCGGCGGATGACGAAAGGCGAGGCGCTGCCATACACGGCGGTGCCCATAGCCGACTACGCCACGCGGGGCGACAGCCTGACGGTATACCCCTTCAACGGCGACCCGTACAGCGTGCACCGCAGCGAGGCACGCGTGGGGCAGCGCACCTTCATCCTGGGCAGCGACGCCTACGGGCGCGACGTGCTCAGCATGTTGATGATAGGGTCGAGGGTGAGCCTCTCGGTGGGTTTCATAGCCATACTGATAGCCCTGCTGGTGGGCATCACGCTGGGGGCGCTGGCGGCGTACCACGGCGGATGGGTGGACAATGTCATCATGTGGCTTATCAACGTGGTGTGGTCCATTCCCACGGTGCTGCTGGTCATTGCCATCACCTTTGCCTTGGGGAAGGGGTTCTGGCAGATTTTTGTGGCTGTGGGGCTCACGATGTGGGTGGACATAGCCCGCGTGGTGCGCGGCGAGGTGCTGAGCATCAAAGAGAAAGAATACATCGAAGCCACGCGTGCGCTGGGCTACAGCACCTTCCGCACCATATTCCGGCACATACTGCCCAACATAGCGGGCGCGGTGGTGGTGGTGGCGGCGAGCAACTTTGCGAGTGCCATACTGTTAGAGGCGGGACTGAGCTTCTTAGGGATCGGCGTGCAGCCGCCGATGCCGTCGTGGGGCATGATGGTGAAAGACAACTATGGCTACATATTGCTCGACAGCGCCTACTTAGCCTTGCTGCCGGGGCTGTGCATCATGATCATAGTGCTGGCCTTTATGCTGCTGGCCAACGGGCTGCGCGACGCCCTCGACATTAAGCGGTAGAGGCAGCAAAAGTCGCGAAAAGAGCGCAAAAGAAACGCTAAAAAAGATTAAAAAGAAACATTTTTTTTACCGTGTCAGAAAAAAGTAGTACTTTTGCACCAAATTTTGAAAGAAAATATTAACCCTTAAAAACAACACAACAATGAAAAACATCTTCAAATTCATGGGCGTAGCCCTGATTGCTGGCTCGATGCTCTTCGTGGGCTGCCAGAAAGATCCGGAGACCACCGACACCACCAACACCAACGCCGAGCCTGAGGTGACCTACACCCTCACGCTGAAAGTCAACGACGGCGCTATGGGTAGCGTTGCCGCTAATCCTCAGAAAGAGGCTTATAAGAAAGGCGACACCGTTGTCGTGACTGCCACTGCCAACACTGGCTACAAGTTTGTCAGCTGGGAAGACGGCACCAAAGACAACCCCCGCACTATTGTCTTCAACGAGGCTAACATCACTGTTACGGCTGGCTTTGCCGAGCAGGTTGCCGACCACGCTACTGTTACCTTCAATGAGACTACTTGGACTCCCTCCGCATGGTATGCTGGTCTCTATGAGGGGAATCTGCTTATGCAGATGCACGAGCAGTATCAGGCCAACGACAAGCCTTACATCCAGATTGTTGGTGGCAAAGAAGTTGGAACATTCACAGCTGGTCAAGACAACGATTATAGCTGGCTCTACTGGAACTTCCCTGGTGAAAGTGCCACCTATCAGGGTAAAACCTATGCCAAATGGCAGTGCGAAGAATTCAGCCAGACCATTACCGAAATTGACCTGAATACCGCCTACATGGTCTTTACCGCCACCGGTTCTGTCTTTGACCTTGCCGCATATGCTGCTGAAGAGCAAGATGTCATCATGCCCATCACCGTTGATGTCGCCGGCACCTGGACTGCTGTCAACTGGAACAAAGGCATTCAGAAATAAACTTGAAATAAAAACGATAAAGCATTAGTCATGAAAAACACGATGAAATTTGCCGCTATTGCTTTAGCAACAATGGCTTTGACCGTTGCCTGCAAGAATGCACCCGAGGCCGTCGAGGACACTACTCCTATTGACACTACTCCTATTGAGGAAATTGTCGAAGACACCATGCCCACGATTGACACCGTAGAGGTTGCTGCCGAGCCTGTCAAGAAAGCCACTCCGAAAAAGAAATCAACTTCTGAGCAAAAGATTACCACCGTCACCACTAAAGATGGTAAGACCATCAAAGCCGTGGGTAACAACGGTGAAGTCAAGATGGAGATGAAGGCTGATGGTAAAGCCGCCATGTCGGCTACCGCCCCCATCAAAAAGAAGTAAATTCTTATTTTACTTGAAACAAAAGAGAGGCCGCGCGGATGCGCGGCCTCTCTTTTGTTTCGGGATTTCTATGATTGTCTCATAGGGAGGGAGCTATTGAGAGGAAGCCCCTAACGGGGCATCAAGGAGGATGGTTCTTGCTCGTGACGGGGGGGGGGGTT
>DFLB01000031.1:15982-42085 GCA_002373995.1 Bacteroidales bacterium UBA3630
GGGGGGGGGATTATGGGGGAGTGACGGGGGAGTGATGGGGACGATAGTTGGATAGTTGTATTGATGGGTTATGGGGAGGGGGAGGTTAATGGGCTTATTGGGGGCGGGTTGGGGATAAATATAATGATTATCAGCAAAGCTCCGAGAGAACAAAATAGCGTCTCTCGAGACGCAACTATGGGGTTGTTTCCAGCCCCCACACTGCGAAAATCAGAGATTTTCTTGTATGGGGTTAATGAGATTAAGCCTCTCCGAGGCTTCTTCGGCATAATGCAGATAGTCGTTAAAATATTTATTTGGGACAATAAATTGGGGTGGGTGACGTTTTTTCTGTTATCAGAAAAAAGAGATCACCTGTATTGATATGAAAAAGAATATTACTTTTACCTTGCTGGCGGCGGCGTTGATGCTGACGGGATGCGCCAGCGACGAAGAGAAGATTGAGAGGGCGGCGTACAGGTACAGCTACGCTATGGCGAATTATGATGTGGATGGGGCGGAGCGGTATGCCACGCGGGAGACACGGGAGACGACGCTGACGATGGCGCGGCAGTTGCTGCTGATGGTGGATTCGAGTTATATCAAGTCTGACACGCCGGCGACGATCGAGATACGGCATATCTGGATGGCTGACGACAGCAGCGCGGTGGTGACGTATCACAAGACGACGCCTATCAAGGATTTTTCGGCGACGCTGGATATGCGCAAGCGCGGGCATCGGTGGCTGGCCCACAATCCGGTGAAGAGCGTGGAGGCTCCGGAGGTTGAGGAGGCGAGGGTGCCCGAGGGGTTGAAGGAAGAGGATTAGCGGAGGTTGAGGCTGTCGCGTTCGGCTTCGAGGCGGGCGACGACTTCGTTGTGGATGTTTTCGTATTCGTCGAGGTGGCGCGAGTAGTATTGGATGCTGCGCTCGACGTCTTGGCGTGTGACGCCGTGGAGGAGGAGGATGCTGTCGTAGGAGCGGAGGACGTGGTCGGGCAGGACGTCGTAGCGGTATTGCGTCTCGACGGCGTAGAAGCCTTCGAGGAGGTAGGCGTCGGCGAGGAAGTCGACCATGCGGTCGTGGGACATGACGTCGGCCGGGCGGCGGCCGGAGCCACAGGCGACGAGGAGCAGGAGGAGGAGCGGGAGGAGGATTTTTTTCATGGGCGATGAGGATAAAAAAAGCAGGTCTGGCTGAAGGAGCAGACCTGCCTTTTGGGTTAACGAGTGATTAGTTCTTTTTGTTCAGCGCGTTGGACAGGGCCTCGGCACCTTTCTTGATACCCTCGTTGGCAGCATCTTTAGCAGCAGCGGTGGCTTTCTCCTTGATGCAGCTCTGGTACTCGGCTTCCATGGCGGCCTTGAACTCGTCGTTGCCTTCGTAGGCGGCGTAGGACTGGCTGAGGATGCTCTTGATGCAGCTCTCGACGCTGGCGGCGTCGGTCTTGTAGCAGTTGCATTTGGCACGGCCGGCTTCAGCGGCGGCGTCCAACATGGCCTGATGGTCGGCATCGCTCATAGCGGCAGCCTCAACAGGGGCGGCGGTGCATTCCTGGGCGACTTCTTCGACGGTTTCTTCGACGGTGCTGTCAACGGCCTCAGCGTTTTTGTGGCCACAAGCAACGGTCATAGCGGCGACAAACATGGCGCAGCTGACAAAAGCTAAAACTTTCTTCATTTGTTTTTGATTTTTAAGGTTATACAATATGTTTTCGTTTTATTTCGAGATGCAAAGATACTACAATTAGCTGGTAGAGAGGCAAGGAATAATCTTAAATAATGTAAAAAAGGGGCAGATGGGGGGATGGGGTGTGCTTAGGATATGCTTAGGATATGCTTAGGTAATGCTTAGGTAATGCTTAGGATGAGGGTGGGGGTAAAGGGGAAAGCATGCCGTGGGGCATGCTTTCGGGTGGGGTTTGGTGGGAGTAACAGGGATCGAACCAGTGACCTCCTGCTTGTAAGGCAGGCGCTCTGAACCAGCTGAGCTATACTCCCGGATTGGTTGTTTTGAGGGTGCAAAAGTACTAATATTTTGCGAGGTAGCAAAATTTATTTTATAAAAGACTGCATATCAACGAGCTTCTTGTAGAGACCATCGGCAGAGAGGAGTTGGTCGTGGGTGCCGCGTTCGACGATGCGGCCTTTGTCAAGGACGATGATGGTGTCGGCGTGGCGGATGGTGGAGAGGCGGTGAGCGATGACGATGGAGGTGCGGCCGCGCATGACGGTTTCGAGGGCTTGCTGGACGGCGCGTTCGCTTTCGGAGTCGAGGGCGGAGGTGGCTTCGTCGAGGATGAGGATGGGTGTTTCGCGGAGGACGGCGCGAGCTATGGAGAGGCGCTGTCGCTGGCCGCCGGAGAGGTTGAGGCCGCGGTCGCCGATGAGGGTGTCGTAGCCTTGCGGGAGGGAGTCGATGAACTCGTCGGCGTGGGCGATGCGTGCGGCCTGACGGATTTGCTCGCGGGAGTAGCGTTCGGAGCCGAAGGCGATGTTGGCGGCGACGGTGTCGTTGAAGAGGATGCAGTTTTGGGAGACGAGGCCGAATTGCCGGCGGAGGGAGTTGATGTTGAGGTCGGTGATGGTATGGCCATCAATGGAGATATGGCCTGAGGTGCAGTCGTAGAAGCGTGGGAGGAGGTCGACGAGGGTGCTCTTGCCGGCACCGGAGGGTCCGACGATGGCGACGGTGTCGCCTTTGGCGATGCGGAGGTCGATGTGTTGGAGGATGGGGATGCCGTCGTCGAAATGGAAGCCGACGTCGTGGCAGATGAGTTCGGAGGAGAAGGTGGGGAGGGTGAGGGCGTGGGGTTTTTCGAGGATGACTTCGTCGGCGTCGAGGACTTCGAGGAATCGTTTGGCGGAGGCGCTGCCTTTCTGCAGGCTGTTGTAGGCTTTGACGATGGATTGGATGGGGGGTATGAGGCGAGCAAAGATGATGACAAAGAAGATGAAGACGGAGGGTTGGATGTGGCCACCGATGACCCAGGAGCCGCCGACGATGAGGATGATGACCAGGCCGAGGGTGCCGAGGATTTCGGACAGGGGGCTGGAGAGTTCGCGTTTGCGGGCGACGCTTATCATGGTGGCTGCGTAGTCGTCGTTGGCTTGTCGGAAGCGGCGCTCGCGGTCGTCTTCGCGGCCGAAGCTTTTGATGGCCCGCAGGCCAGCCAGAGACTCGTCGAGCAGGGCGAAGAGGCGTCCCAGGCGGCTCTGGCCACGCTGGGAGTTGCGCTTGAGGCTCCTGCCAATTCTCGCCATGAGCCATATACCGCCGGGGAGTACGAGGAGGAAGAGGACGAAGAGGCGCCAGGAGACGAAGAGGAGGGTGGCGCAGAAGACAATCACGTGGATGGGGTCGCGCACGAGGGCTTCCATGGTGCTGACCACGCTCCACTCGACATCGGCGAGGTCGTTGGACATGCGGCTGATGAGGTCGCCACGGCGTCGACGGCCAAAGAAGCTGACGGGCAGGACGGTGATACGGTGGTAGAGGTCGTTGCGCAGGTGCTCGATCAGGCCGTTGCGGGTGATGTTGAGGAAGACGTAGCTGAGGTAGCGGAAGAGGTTGCTCAGGAGAGAGCAAGCCAGGTAGCCACCAGCGATGACCAGGAGGCAGGTCCAGAGGCCATAGGTTTGCTGATAGCGGTGGAGGTGCCAGAAGGCCCAGTCGGCGATGTGCTCCTGGTCGAATGCCAGGGCGGGTTCCGCGTCGGGCACGTTGCCTATGCCAAAGAGCAATTCGACAAAGGGCACAATCATGACATAGGAGCCAAGATTGAAGAGGATGTGCAAGAGGTTGAAAAGGACGTTCAGGCAGAGCTGGACGGGGAAGTGTTTCAGATAGCGGAATATGCGGAGGATGGGCATGGGGAGGTGAGGATTAACGATTGGTGATTCGGGGGGCAGGGATGTCGGTGCCAAATCGTATGGCGAGGCGTTCGGCGCGGATCCCTTTGGAACGAAGGCGGTCACAAGCGGCCTTGGCATCTTCCTGTCTGGGGCACTCGACGGAGATATGGACACGGGGGTTTGCGATGAGCCATGCTGCCAGCGCGTCGACTACGGCAGGTTGGTCCAAGGAGATAACAGAGAGGCTGTCGTTCAGAGAGACGATATTGTTCCGAAGGGTTTTGGCATTGCCATAAAGGATGCAGGGGAGCGTTCCGGGCTCGGAGAAGAGGTGGGCCGAGACATACTGTTCGGAGAGCATCAGCAATGTGTCGCGAACGGCTCGTGGCGATTGCACTGTGAAGTGGCAGAGCCGCATAGGTTCCGGTCGCGCGGCGGGGTAGAGGTCAAAAAGCAACACATCGCTACTGCGTGCACCGTCAAGCTTGGCAGCGAAATAGGCCTGGCGTCCGTCGGCCGTAACGCCAAAGGAAACAGCATCGTCCTCGCCGTTGATGGGCAAGCCCAAATTGGTAGGCCTATTGCCGTAAGGGTCTGAAAGATTGACAAAATAGACATCGTAGCCGCCGAAGCCCTGCCAGCCGTCGCTGAGGAAATAAAGCGTATGGCCGTCGGCGGCGAGGAAGGGGGCTTTCTCATTGCCAGCGGTGTTAACACTTGAGCCCAAGTTCTCAGCCCGGCTCCAGTCGCCGTTGGGCAAGCGATGACAACGCCAGAGGTCTATCCCACCCTGACCTCCTTTGCGATTGGAAGCGAAAATCAGCGTCTTGCCGTCAGCACTGATAGAAGGTTGTGACTCCCACGACTGGTCGCCATTGACCTGAGGGCCACATGGCTGAGGCTGTTGCCACTGCCCATCCACCCTTCGCACACAATAGATGTCGCTATTGGCATAGGCACCATTTGTGCGTATCACCGAGTAATAAAGCTCGCAGCCGTCGGCCGTCAGACTCACGGAGCCCTCAGGCTCGCCGCCGTTGAAGGGAGGCGGCAACTCAGATCCTTTACTGAAAAGGGTGTCGTTCAAGCGTTTGCTACAAAACAATTTCCACTGCTTCCGTTCCAGTTCACGGGCATAGAAAGTACGCTCGTTCGAAGCTGGCATTTCGCGCAGGTAATAGAAAGTCTGACCGTCATGCGACAGGAATGGCATTATCTCGTTGTTGGGGGAGCTGACACCCGCCACGCGCCGAGGGTCGAAAGGAGACATTCTAAGCACTGCCTCGGCCAGGAACTGCGACCAATAGAGGTAGTTGGAGGCCTCTTCGTAGACCGCAAGCACGGCCTTGTCCGAGCTTGCCTCGCTCAAAGAGAAATAGCGATTCAGCTCGCTGGCGGCCTCTTCGAAGCGATCGTCCGTATAGTAGATGAGGCCCATGTAGTAATGTGCCAGAGGATGGGGGTAGTCGGGGTTCAATTCTATGCAACGGGTGAAGTAGCGCCTGATGGCTGATACATTGAAACCATCCTTGACGGCCATCATACCGAGCCAAAACTGCGGGTCGGCAGCCTTGGGGTAACGAGCAGCCACACGACGCATATGCTGCGCTGCAGCATGGTAGTCACGCCGACCATACATGGCCAGGGCATCGTCATAGGTCTTACGGTCAACAGGCTTGAATTCCTGAGACTGAAGGCCTGTGGCTCGGGAGAGCAAGAAAACAAGCAGGAGGACAGCGAAGTGGGAATGCGCCGCCAAGCCGACTGTCTGTTTTCTGAATCCCTTATTCATGTTCACAACTTGCTGGGATCGATCTCAAAGCGAGCATCGGGGCCGTTACAAGGCGAAGAACAGGTAATGGCACACTCAGCGCAGGAGGTCAATTCGCCATGCAGACGCTTCTTAACCATATCCTCCACCGCCTCGCGCAAGCGTGGCCGCGCGATTTGTCTTATCACCTCATCGCAGAAGGCATAGCTGAGCATCGTCACCGCAGTGCGATGGCTGATGCCACGCGTCATCAGATAGAAGAGAGCCTGTTCATCAAGCTGGCCGATGGTGCTGCCATGCGAGCACTTGACATCGTCGTTATAGATTTCAAGGAACGGCCGGGTGTCCACATGGGCCTTGTCCGTTAACAAGATGTTACGGTTGGTCTGATATGCCTCTGTTTTCACTGCTCCGTCCTGCACCAGTACATGGCCGTTGAAGCGGGCACGTGCCGAGTCGTCGAGGATGCCCTTGTAGAGCTCACGGCTGTGACAATGGGGCTTGGCGTGTTCAACAAAGATATAGTTGTCGCACTGCTGCTCGCGATCCATCAGATAGAGCCCGTCGGCCTCGACAGAGCAACCTTCGGCCTGCATACGTATCTCCACTTGGTTGCGCACATGCGCACCGCCAAGCGTCAAGGTATTCATCCTCAACTGTGCGTCGCGCTGCATCACGATGCGCGTCTGAGTGAAGTGTCTGTCTGGGGTATTAAGTCCTTGCAGGCGGTAGAACTCCAGCCGGGCATCGGCGGCGATGTGTATTTCCACCAGCGGCAGTGAGGGCAACCTAACGAGGTCGTCATCCACCAAGGGTGTCAGCCAATCCTCGTCCGATGCCAACACCTTCAGCTCGCCGCCTGCGGGCACCTCCAACACCTCGGCCTTCGCGCCAGAGGGTAGATGCCAATCGTCGCCCCAAATATCAGGCAGTTGGTCTTTTCTTATCATAACGCCTGGCTCCTCTCTTCCAACTCTTCTTTAATCCACTCGTAGCCACGCTCCTCGAGCTCGAGGGCCAATTCTTTGGGGCCAGTCTTGACGATGCGCCCCTCGTAGAGCACATGCACAAAGTCGGGCACGATGAAGTCCAACAGTCGCTGGTAGTGGGTGATGACAATCGTGGCGTTTTCGGCCGAGCGTAACTGGTTGACGCCGCCTGCCACGATGCGCAGCGCATCAATGTCAAGGCCACTATCGGTCTCGTCGAGAATGGACAGCGTCGGGTTGAGCATTGCCATCTGGAATATCTCGTTTTTCTTCTTTTCGCCACCGCTGAAGCCTTCGTTGACGGAGCGGTTGGCGAGGTTGGTAGTCATTTCGACCACCTTCTTCTTCTCCTCCATCAGGCGCAGGAACTCGCTGCCACTCAGCGGGTCGAGACCGTGGTATTTGCGCTGCTCATTGACGGCGGTGCGCATAAAGTTGGTGATGCTCACGCCTGGTATCTCAACGGGATACTGAAAGCCCAGGAAGAGACCTTCGGCAGCACGGACATCGACCGGCAAATCGAGGATATTCTTGTCCTTGAAGAGCACCTCACCGGCGGTGACGGTATACTTGGGGTTGCCGGCTATCACACCAGCCAGGGTACTCTTGCCGTTGCCGTTAGGACCCATAATGGCATGCACTTCGCCGCGATTGACCTCCAGGTCAATGCCCTTCAGTATCTCGCGATCTCCGATAGAAGCGTGCAAATTACGTATCGAGAGTAATGACATATCTATACAATTAACTGGTTTACATTCATATATTACCCCTCATGGGGGAGCCTTTAGAGTACAAAGATACACATTTTTTCAGAGATATAAGAAAAAAAGTGTAACTTTGCAGCCTGAAATGAAGACGCCAATAGTAACACTGACAACCGATTGGGGCGACCGAGGCTTCTTTGCCGGCATGGTAAAGGGGGCTTTGATGCGCCTTATCGAAGGAGTGCAGGTGGTGGACATCACCCACCGTCTGGAGGCGTACAACATTATGACGGCCAGTTTTGTGGTGCGTCACGGTTGCCTGGGCTTTCCCGAGGGGACGGTGCACATCATCGACGTGGCCTCGCAACAGCCATACATTGTTGTCCGCAGCCGCGGGCAGTACTTCATCTGCTCTGACAACGGGCTCCCGGCACTGGTCTTCGGCGACGCTGTAGAAGCGGCTGTCAGCATACCGGTGCAGGCTGGTGGCATATACAACTTTGCAGCCTACAACCTCTTCACGCCGGTGGCAGCTCGGCTGCTGGGCGGTACCCCGCTGGGCGACATAGGGCCCCAACACCCGCAGCTGCTGCAACGCCCGCTGCCTGGCTACCTGCAGCAGGAGGAGTACTACCGCATCTACATCCACTACATCGACGACTACGGCAATGCCTACCTCGGCATGAGCTACGAGGAGTTTGAACGACTGCGCCAGGGGCGCGCGTTTGTGATACAGGTGCGCGGTGACATGTACGTCACCGAGTTGAGCCGCGACTACCGCAGCGGCGGCAACGGCGAGCTACGCCTCACCGTCTCGGCCACCGGCCAACTGGAACTGGCCCTCAACAGCCGCTCGTTAGCACAGTTTGCCGGACTGAAGGTCAACGGCAGTGTGCTCCTGAAATTCAAAGACTAAGATTGCAGAGAAACAAGCGTGCCGTGCCTGCTGGCGGATTATCCGCTACAGACACGGCACGCCGTATCGTGTTATATTACTGCTGCTGAGTCTTCCAGTTAAAGAAGACCTGGACGCCGGCCATCTGGTAGAGCTGCCAGTGACCGTAGCGGCCCATGCCGGAGAAGTCGGTGTCGTACTTCATGTTGAGGGCAAAGTTGGCAGCGATGTGCTCGGAGAGGCGGTAGTCGAGCTTGAGTTCAAGGTCGAAGTCGGTCTCGAAAGCGAAGCGCTGCAGGGGGTTCATGGCCTTCATGCGGTCGAAGCCTTCCTGCGACAGCGACTCGATGCCGTTGTATTTCGTGGTGGCACCGCCGTCGCCTTCGGTGACCGACCAGAAGTCCTTGCTCTCGATGTCCTTCCAGTTCATGTTGGTGGGTTTCTGGTAGTCGTAGAAGAGCTCTATGCGAGCGTAGAGGTCGAGGTTCTTGATGATGTCCTTCTTGAGGTACTGGGCGCGGATGTAGCTACCGAGGGCGAAGTAGGCGAAGGTGAAGGTCGAGGGGTCGTCGGGGTTGAAGTTGTCCTTCTGGATGACACCGTAGGTCAGACCGTCGTGGATGAAGCCGTCGTTGCAGACGAAGGTGGTCTTGCCGGTGAGGAACGAGAAGGAGACCGACCAGTCAGACTTCTTGTACTCGAAGGAGAGAGCGGTGGTGAGGTAGGCCGGCGCAAAGAAGTGGGAGACCTGGCGCTTGGTGGCTTCGGCGGCGGCGCCTATGCCGTCGTATTCGTAGCCGGAGCCAAACTGCGTCTTGAGGTTGGCCGTGAAGCTGGCGCCGATGCCGCGGTAGGCGTTCCAGGAGATGGCGCTGGTGAGGTCGATTTTATCGTTGCTCTTGCGACGCGTCTCGAAGAGGCCGCCGAGGGAGTCTTCGGCCGAGTTGTCGAGGTCCTGCCAGGCATAGCCGTAGGCGAGGTCGGCGACGTTGTCCCACACGAAGCGGGGGTGCGTGTACTTGTAGTTGCCGAAGAAGGTTCCGGTGAGGTCGATCTGCGAGTTGCCGCTCTTGGACCAGTTGTTGAAGAGGAACTCGCTGGCTTTGAGGGCCGGCGTGGTGCTGGTAGACCAGGTGCCATCGGTGAGTTTGGGCTTGGCCGCGGCGTCGTCCTGTGCCGTGGCGACAGCTGCCGAGAGGAGCAGGGCAGCGAAGAGGATAGCTGATTGTTTCATAATGTTATGTGTTAATGATTACTTGATGACGCGGTTGATTTCGTCGGCCGTAAAGCCACGCGAGGCGAGGAAGGCCATGAGCCGGCGCTGGTTGTCAGGCGTGGGCTCGCCGCCGAGGGAGCGAAGCTTCTTCTCGGCTTCGGTGACCAGGATGTCGTAGTAGGTCTCCTCGCTGACGAGCTTCATGCTCTCGGCGATGGCCTCTTTGGAGAGGTGTTTCATGCGCAGCTGGTAGAGCACCTTCTGCCGTCCCCAGTGTTGCTGGAGGATTTTGCTTTCGGCATAGGAGCGGGCAAAGCGCATATCGTTCAGGTAGTCGTCGGCCCGCAGGCTGGCGACGATGGTCTCTATATCGGCAGGGGTGGCACCCCAATTGATAAGCTTTTGACGTACAGACGTTTCACACTGCTCCGAGAGGGCACAATAGTGGCGTGCGCGGTCGAGCAATGCGCGGGTGGTGACAGACTTCAGGGCACTTTCCTTCATGACTTCAAACTGTGGACAAATAAAATGCAAAAGTACGAACTTTTTTCCGATTGGCGGAGAAAATATGCACAAGCAGCACACAAGACCCTCATTCAAGCACAGTTACACCTCGCAAGACGGGCAGCATGCTCTGGCGTCTCGGTCCGGGGATGGTCCGGGGATGGTCCGAGGATGGTCCGAGGATGGTCCGACAAAAGGCGGACGACGGGCGGAGGGGAGGCGGTGAGGCGGCGGGGTGCCCGAGGGAGATCGGAAGAACGGTTCAAACCCGCCGTCGGGGAAAAGACAATATATTTCTAATATATCAATTTTTTTTCGTACTTTTGCACTTGGAGTTATCATAAACCAACAGTTATGGCGAAAGGAAGGATACTATTTGTCAATCAGGAGATTATGCCGTTTTCGAATGAGAGCGAACTGGCGAGTCTGGGGCGTTACCTGCCGGCGAAAATCCAGGAAATGGGTCGCGACATAAGGGTTTTCATGCCCAAATTCAGCAACGTCAGCGAGAGGAAACACCAGCTGCACGAGGTGATACGCCTCAGCGGGATGAACCTTATCATCAACAGCTGCGACCACCAGCTGATCATCAAGGTGGGGTCGATACCGACAGCGCGCATGCAGGTCTACTTTATTGACAACGAAGAATACTTTGTGGGCCGCAAAGGGGCCCTGCAGGAGGACGGCACCCCGTCGGCCGACAGCGACGAGCAGATGCTCTTCTTCGGTCGCGGCACGCTGGAGGCGGTGCGCAAGCTGGCCTGGCAGCCCCATCTGGTGAACTTCTGCGGGTGGTTCTCCTCGATGATACCGTTCTATATGCGCCGCATCAACAAGGAGAACTCGTTCTTCAGCGGCACCAAAATGGTCATCACGCTGATGGACGACCGCTTCGAGGGCCATATCGGTGGCGACCTGGAGCGCAAGATGAAGAGCGACGCCGCCACGGCGAAGGACCTGCGGCTCTATGGCGACACGAGCTACCTGGGCTTGATGAAGGCCGCCATCACCTATTCGCAAGGGGTCATCATCGGCTCGGCCAATGCACACCCCGAACTGGTGGCTTTCGCCAAGGAGAACAAACGCAACGTGCTGGACTACACGGCCGACCGCGACGAGTTCTTTGCCCGCATCAACAAATTCTACGACAGCATTATTGGAAAGATAGAAAACTGACCCCTCACGATGAAGAGACTCACCACACTGCTTCCCGTACTTGGCCTGCTGGCAGCCCTGGCTGCGACAGGTTGCGCCGATGAGGAGACCACCCTGGGCTCCAGCGTCACGGGTTCCGACAGCCGCTACAACGGCCAGAACTACACCCTCTATGCCAACAGCGCCGCGAGCCTGGTCGACGACTCGCTGATGACCACGGGATACAATTCGTACAACACCTACGGCATCATCGGCAACTACCAGGATGCCACCTTCGGCAAAGTCAGCGCCGAACTGTATACGCAGATTGCGCTGCCGTCGAACTCGAACGACATCAACTTCTCCGAGATGATCATCGACTCGGTGGTGCTCAGCCTGGTCAAGCAACGCCTCTACCCCGACACGCTGGGGAACTACTCGTTCCACTTCGAGGTGATGCAACTGGCTGAGGCTGTGCAGAGCGACACGCTCTACTACAGCTACGACACCCTGCCCGTCGACCCCGCGGGGCGCTACTACGACGCAGCGGTCAGCGTAGGGCCGAAGGACACGGTCATCAGCCTGAAGCTGAGCGGCAGCATCGGCGACGTGCTGCGCCAGACAGCGACGGCCGACGAGTTCATCCAGCGCACCAAAGGTCTGCGCGTGCGCATAACGACGGCCGGCGACGAGGGCATGCTCTCAATCAACTTCTCGGCCGTCAAGACCTGCCTGTCAGTCTACTACCGCTACCGCGCAGAGGACACCGCCAGCAGCCGCTACCCCTTCCTGCTGGGCACCGGGACGACACGTTTCACCCACTTCAGCCACGACTATAGCGGCAGCGTCACCGCCGGTGCCGACAGCATCGACGGCGGCCAGCGGCTCTACCTCGAACCCCTTGCGGGCTACGCCGCGCTGCTGTCGTTCGACAGCGCCGTGCACGCCTTTGCCGAGGCCCACCCCATCGCCACGATACACCATGCCGAACTGCTTCTGCCCGTGGCTACCGAGGCCGACGCCAATAGGCCCGACCAACTGCTGGCCCGCAAGAATAGCGGCACGCAGCCCTACATCGCCGACCTGCTCGACCTCTACACCCTGGCGGGCTACGACGGCAAATACGACGCCCAGCGCGGATGCTACCGACTGCGGGTGACGCAACACGTGCAAGGGCTGCTGCGCGACGGCTACGACCCCGGCCTGCTGCTGGTGCTCAACGCACGCCAGAACGATGCCTCACGCACCATCCTCAACGGTATCCGCACTACGGATCCGGCAAGAATAGAAATAGTCTTTTCAGAATAAGCAATAGAACATGAAGCACATTGTGATGGCAGCCGTCGTGCTGCTCAGCCTCGGCACACTACAGGCGCAGACGCGCTACACGAAGACATATACCGGCAGTCAGCAGATCTCCGTCGAAGGTACCCTCAACGATGCTGGCAAGCGCACCGGCACCTGGACGTGGTGGTACCCCACGGGCCAAATGTCGCAACAGGGCAGCTACACGAACGGCCAAAAGAGCGGCGTGTGGACGCTATACTATGAGGACGGCAGCCGCATGGCTGAAGAGTGCTACACCACAGGCATGAGCCGCACCTGGTTCCGCAACGGCGACCTCAAGAGCGAGGTGAACGTAGAAAAAGGCAAACGCACTGGCCTCTACCGCGCGTGGCACAGCAACGGGCAAGTCGAGGAAGAGATCAACTATGTGGGTGGCAGTCGCGAAGGCGAGACATCGCAGTGGCACCGCAACGGCCAACTGCGCTTCCGCGGCACCTATCGCAACAATGAACTTCAAGGCAAGGGCACATGGTGGCTTTCCAACGGCAAACTCGACATGGAAGGCAACCTCGTGGACGGCGAGCAGGACGGCAAGTGGCAATACTACTGGCGCACCAACGGTCGCCTCGGCATCGAGGGCACCTTCCGCAAAGGCAAAGAGACGGGCCGCTGGATCTACTACTACGAGACCGGAGAGCGGTGGCGCGAAGGCGACTACGTCGACGGCAAGCGCGAAGGAGTGTGGACCACCTGGTACGAGAGCGGACGCAAGTTGCACGAAGGCCGCTACGTCAACGACCTGGAGGAGGGTACGTGGACGGCCTGGTACGAGGACGGCAAGGTGGACTACAGCGGCACCTTCAGCCAAGGGCTGAAAGACGGCGAATGGCGCGGGTTATACGACGACGGCTCTACGCGCTATATCATTCATTACGACGACGATGTGCGCGAGGGCGAAGAGGTGCGCTACTACCCCAACGGCCAAGTGGAGTTGAAGCAGAACTTCAGCGACGGCGTGCTCGAAGGCAAGTACGAACGCTATAACGAAGCCGGCGGGCTGGTGGAGAAAGGCCAGTTTGTCGGTGGTGAAAAAGAAGGCAAATGGGTGTGGTACGACAACGGCAAGGAGGCCTACCGCGCCAAGTTCAAGGCCGGCAAAGAAGTCAAATGAAGCTGGTTCTTGCATCGGGGTCTCCGCGACGCCGCGCCCTGCTGGGCGAACTGGGTTATGAGGTCAGCTATACCTCTCTCAATGTTGACGAACACCTCTCCTCTCCCCTACCCGCTGCACAAGTGGCCGAACACCTGGCCTGCCGCAAAGCGGCAGCTTTCCCAATAGACACCCTCGACGAGGACAGCGTACTGGTGACAGCAGACACGGTAGTGGTGCTCGACGGCCGCATCCTCGGCAAACCGGCAGACCGCGACGAGGCAACACAGATGCTTCACAGCCTCTCAGGTCGCAGCCATACGGTCTACACCGGCGTATGCCTACGCTCGCAGCAGCAACAGACAGCTTTCACCGAAAGCACCGAGGTGCACTTCAGGCAACTGGAAGACACAGAGATAGCCTACTATATAGACCACTACCACCCCTTCGACAAGGCGGGTGCCTACGGCATTCAAGAATGGATTGGGATGGTGGGCATCGAGCGCATCGAAGGATGCTTCTACAACGTCATGGGCTTGCCGGTGTCACGGCTCTATCGCACACTGAGAGAGAGGTTTGAATCAAGGTAGAGCGTTCCCTCGTCAAGCATCTGCCTCACCGTTTCCTGCACATTGCTATACCCCTCATCCTCAAGCTCTGAGGCCAGCGTTTTTATATCCATTCTGGTGTTCCGCAGCAAGCGACACACAGCCTCTTCCAGATCAGGTTTCGGCTTGCTGTACCGACACACATCACAGCGTCCACAATCAGCAGCGGCGGTCTCGCCAAAATAGGCCAGCAGCTGGCGACTACGACACTCGTCGCGGTTGTGTACATAGCGCAACACGGCATCAAGCCGATGTCGAGCAGCATCGTAAAGCTGTTGGAAATCACTGGCGCCAAAGGTGATATCGCGTTCGTTAATGCGCGCCATGGGGAAGATAATCTGCGGCTTGGAAGGACGTGGACGGTAGTCGACAACGTGTAGCGCTTTCATTTGCATCAGCAGACGCACCACCTCAGATTCGTCCATCAGGCTTCGCGAGGCAACCTTACGCTCGTCAATAGGCGTAGGACCAGAGAAGAGGCCCGAGTACATGCGAGCCAGCACCTGCAAGAGATTGCCCATAGCCATGTGCTCTACCTGGAAACGGTAGAGTTCATCATGTCCAAGGGTGATGTAGAGCGAAGAATAGGCATCCTCGCGGTCAGGCAAGGATATCAGTCCCTCACGCTCAAGGAAGCGACAGGCACTGTAAAAACGGCGCACATCGAAGTTGTATGTACCACAAACCTCCTGCAGGTCAAAATCATACTGTGCATCGGTGCCACTACCCATCGGCAGTTTATAGAAGTTGCACAGCGCACGGTAGACATTGCGGATTTCCTGTATCGAAGGAAAGTCAATATCGATATTTCGTTCGAGCAGAGCGTCGTCGGCCGAATCATAGAGTAGCACAGCATCAGCCGGCATACCGTCACGTCCCGCACGGCCAGCCTCCTGGAAGTAGGACTCCAGCGCTTCAGGCGGTTCAAGGTGCACCACACGGCGCACGTCAGGCTTGTCTATACCCATGCCGAAAGCATTGGTAGCCACCATCACACGACACCTGTCATGCATCCACAGACTTTGGCGGAGGTCGCGTTCCTCACTGCTGAGACCAGCATGATAGCAAGCTGCCGAGATACCCTGTGCACAGAGCATGTCAGCAATCGACTGTGTCAGGCGTCTGTTGCGCACATACACGATAGTGCTACCCTCGTCGCGCAGCAGCAGACTGACGAGGTAAGATGTCTTATCGCCTCCATAACGCACACGGTAGGTAAGGTTTGGACGTTCAAACGAGGCACGGAAGCGGCGACAATGAGGCATCTTCAATCGCAGACAGATGTCCTCTTCCACTTCGCGGGTAGCCGTGGCGGTGAGGGCGATAAGAGGAGTTGAAGGGTGGTAGGTGCGCACTTCGGCTATCTGCAAGTAGGGGGGACGGAAATCGTACCCCCACTGCGAGACGCAGTGCGCCTCATCGACCGCTATCAAGCCGACTTTCATACGCCGCAGATGCTCGATGAACCGGCGCTGGCGCAACCGTTCAGGCGAGACATAGAGGTATTTCAGCTGTCCAGAGATGGCGTTGTACAAAGTCGCCGTACTTTCGTCGGCACCCATGCCTGCGACAATGCAGGCCGCCTTGAGGCCTCTGTTGTTGAGTTGCTGCACCTGGTCTTTCATCAGTGCCACCAGCGGCGACACCACAAGACACACCCCCTCGCGGAGCAACGCCGGCAACTGGTAACAGAGTGATTTGCCACCGCCGGTGGGCAGCAGGGCCAAAACATCAAGCCCCTGCACCACGGCATCGACTATCTCCTCCTGTAACGGGCGGAAAGCATCGTAGCCCCAATAGCGGTGCAGGAGCTGGTGTTTGTCAGGCATCGGCGCTTGTCTCCCCTATCTGATAAGCGTCACCGTGCCACGCAGTTCGCTCAGGGTGTTCATACCAGGCTTGCGATAACGGCAGACGTAGACGTAGGCACCCTGCGGCATGGCCTTGCCGTCGCTGGTGCCGTCCCACTCAAACGTCGGTTCGGCCGACTCGAAGACGAGCTCGCCGCGACGATTGTAGATATAGATGTGGAAGTACTCGTACTCGTTGATGGTATAGAGGCGGAAGCGGGCGTTCACATCCTCAGAGCCCGGCGTGAAGGCCGTCGGCAGCCAGGCCGTGTACATATTGACGGGAATGCTGAAACGATAGGAGGTCTCGCAACCCAGGACATTGTGCGGATAGAGGGTAGCGTAGACTTTGTCCATTCCAGTGACCTCGCCATAGTCGTGCGAGATCTCAGTGCCGGTGGCGGAGGTGCCATCGTCGAAGACCCATCGTGCACCGACGCTGTAGGTCGAGATGTCGCGCAGAACGACGGTCGGGTCGTCGGCATCGACAATCTCGGGCGTGATGCTGACGCGCGGTTCAGGCACCGGCAACACGCTGACAGTCTTCGTCAATGGGTCGGCGTTGCATCCCGGGTCGCCAGTCTCAAGGTTGGGGGCACCATGACCAACGAGGGTGTAGACAGTGCTCTGTGTGGGAGAAACCTTGATGGTGGCCGAGGTCTCCTGGCCTGCCAGCGAGGGGTCGGCAGGCGAGGCCGACCAGGTGTAGTGGTCGGCATTGCCACCGAAGAGGCGCACCTCGTCGCCCGGGCAGATGCGCTCGTCGTCCTCCCTGGGCATAGAATAGGTGAGCGTGGGCTTCACAAGGTAGACGGTGATGTCGCTCCAAGCCTTGCACCCGTCGGGGTGGCTGGTGACCTCGACGTCATAGGTAGCCTGGTCAGCATAGGGCACCACCTGCAGGTCGGCACCTGTGGCGATGGGGTTGCTGTGGTCACTGGGCATGAACCAGCGGAAGGTGCAATTGTCGGCACCCGGCACCCTGACGTGGGCATCGGTCATGCGGCCCTGGCAGACAATGGTGTCGCCCGAGACTTGCAGCTCGGGATTGATGAAGACGGCGATAGTGTCGTTGGCCACGCCCCGGCACCAGACAGTGTCCTGTGTGGCGGTGGTGTCGAGGTAGAAGAGGCCGTTGCGCACCGTCAGGCGGATAGGTTCAAGGCCGTGGGAGAACTCTCGCGTGAAGTTCTGGTTGTCCTCGTCCATACCCCACACGGTGTCGGTGAGGGCAGTGTCGCCATCGGCGGCATTGGCCGGCAGGAAGTTCCACCGCCGGTCGGTGATGTCGGTGCTCCGGTCGCGTACGGTGGTCGAGCTGTTGTCGCTGCAGAGCACGTGATCGTCGATAGTCATCCGCGCCACGGGGTTGGGGAGCGGCTGGATGATGTACTTCTGCTCCGAGTAGCACGAGTTGTGCGGTGTCTGCTCGCGCAACTCGGCATCCTGAATCTGGGTTTCGTCGATATTGGTGCGCACCAGCAGACCCAGCGGCGTGTTGCCGTCGAAGTGCAACGCCGTGTCGGCAGCATAGAAGGTGTCCACGGCGCGGTGGTCGGCAAAGGTGGTGTCGCTGTAGAAGATCCAGCGCGTGCTGTCGGCATTGACCAAGCTCTGGTTGCCAGGCACATAGCTAAAATTCTTCAGCTGCACATCGCCGCCGCAGAAGGACAGCCGCTGCACCTCCATGGTGGGTTTGGTGTTCTGCACCTTGACGTAGAGGTTCGAGGGGAATATCTTGGCGGGGTCGATGGACGACCACATCGTGCAGCGGAAGAGCTGCGTGTTGCCAACCGAGTCGGTGATGTTGCCCAGCGAGTCGCGCACGTTGATGCCCTGCACATGCTCGGCGTTGGGGCGGTAGGTGACGCGGAAGTCGTCGGCCTTGACGTGGTAGATATAGCCCGTGTCGGCGCTCATCGAGTCGGTCAGGGGCCGGAAGGTGAAGTAGCGCGTGCTGAAGGGGAGTTCGTCGTCGGCATACATGTTCGACTCGTTGGTGCCGCCATACTCAGAGGCATACCAACGGTACCCCTTGAGGTCGCGCGGGGCGGTGAGGGTGGTGACATCAGGCGACTCGCCGGCAGGACAGCCGCTGCTCTGCAGACCCATCGGGCGGCACTCGCCGGCAATATAGGCGTAAGCGAAATGGAATTCCGCCGAGCAGTCATATATCAGCACCTGCACCCTGACTTTCTTAGTGAGAAAGTTGGAGAGATTGATGACTATCTTGTCCCAATCCTTATAGACAATATCATTACCAGAAGAAATGCCACTGACTGTTACCTCATGCCAGCCGTTGGTGTTATAGTCCGCAATGGTGGTAACATCCACCATGTTTGGGCAGGACGATCCCCACTGACTGATACCTGAAGCCGTTGAGGAAATGTAGTAGGCCAATGTATCGCTGACCCGCTGCCAGTTGTTGGCACCGTTCTCCCTGAGGATGCGGATGATGAAAGTGGGGTTGCCGGAGTGGTTGTGGGTCGGCGCCTGCGCCACGATGGCGTAATAGAGATAGAGCATGGCGTTCTGCGAGTTGACCTCCATGTCGTAGTTCAGCAGCGAGACACCCATGTTGCCACCCACCGCGCAACCGTCGCCAATGCGGATGCTGCGCTGGAAGGTAGTGTTGATGCCCGTCGAATTGTAGGTGTTGTATTGCGTGGGCACATACTTGAGGTGATTGCCAGTGTTGGGGTCGGTGCCCGTCGTGTTGGTCATGATGGCAAACTGCTTGCTCTGGTCAGGTATTGTCAGCGAAGGGTAACGGCAGTTGGACGCCGTAGTGGTGTTCATCTGGGCCGCCGTGTAGTTGGGGCCAAGCGACTGCGCACCCGTGGCACCGGTAAACACATTAGGGCAACTACTACTGTTCTTCACGCCGCCTGATCCCGAGTAGCCGCCCGAGCCCAGCAATCCTGGCGTCCACCCGATGAACTCGGTGGGGTTGTTCCAGCCTGGGCAAGCCTCGTCCTGGTCCCAGTCGTCCTGCGCCGAGGCGACTCCGGCCGAAGCCACCAGCAACGCCACAGCAGCCGCCACGCGCCGCAATGCCATAGTCCAAAATGTCTTTTTCATCGTCTATTCCTTTCATTATTAATCACCTGCACACATTCCACCCCCATAATACAACCAACAAAAGTAGCACTTTTTTCCGATTGGTGCAACTTTTTTTTACCCATATAGATGCAAAGACGCCCCGTTTTGTTGTCAACGGGGCGTCTTTTTTTTTGCGCCGGTGGCGCAACAGCCTGAGAATATTATTTCTCCTCTTTCAGTTTCTGGAAGATATCCAGGTCGCCGAGGGTGGTCTTCTCCAGGTTGTCGTTGATCTGCTTGACGGTCTTCTTGGTGGCGCGCTCCTTGTTGTCGCCGCCCTCACGCACGTCGTCCTTGCCTTCCTGGAAGGTGCGGGTGTGGCTGACGATGATTTTCTTGGAGTCTTTGTTGAACTCGATCACCTTGAAGTCGAGCGTCTCGCCCTGGCGGGCCTTGGTCTTGTCCTCCTTGTCGAGGTGGCGCATCGGGGCGAAGGCCTCGACGTCGTAAGGCAGGATGACGGTGGCACCCTTGTCGCTGAGGTTGACGATCTTGCCCTGGTGCACGCTGCCCACGGTGAAGAGGCTCTCATAGACATCCCAGGGGTTGTCCTCGAGCTGCTTGTGGCCGAGGCTGAGGCGGCGGTTGTCGGCGTCGACCTCGAGCACCACGACGTCGATCTTCTCACCAATCTTGGTAAACTCGGCGGGGTGTTTGATTTTCTTGCTCCAGCTGAGGTCGCTGATGTGGATCAGGCCGTCGACACCCTCTTCGAGCTCGACAAAGATGCCGAAGTTGGTGAAGTTGCGCACCGTGGCGGTGTGCTTGCTGCCGACGGGGTACTTCTCGGCGATGGTCAGCCAGGGGTCGGGCATGAGCTGGCGCAGGCCGAGGCTCATCTTGCGGTTCTCGCGGTCGAGGGTGAGAATGACGGCCTCCACCTCGTCGCCGACCTTCAGGAAGTCCTGAGCCGAGCGCAGGTGCTGGCTCCAGCTCATCTCGCTGACGTGGATGAGGCCTTCGACGCCGGGCATCACCTCGACGAAGGCACCATAGTCGGCCAGAACGACGACTTTACCCTTGATATGGTCGCCCTCCTTGAGGTTGGGGTCGAGCGCATCCCAGGGGTGCGGGGTGAGCTGCTTGAGGCCGAGGGCGATGCGGCGCTTGGTCTCGTCGAAGTCGAGGATGACGACGTTGATCTTCTGGTCGAGCTGGACGACCTCGCTCGGGTGGCTGATGCGGCCCCAACTGAGGTCGGTGATGTGGATCAGACCGTCCACACCGCCCAGATCGACGAAGACACCGTAGGAGGTGATGTTCTTCACGACGCCTTCGAGCACCTGACCTTTCTCCAGGTGGCTGATGATCTCGGCCTTCTGAGCTTCGATCTCGTCCTCGATGAGGGCTTTGTGGCTGACGACGACGTTCTTGTACTCGTGGTTGATTTTCACCACCTTGAACTCCATCTGCTTGTCGACGTAGACGTCGTAGTCGCGGATGGGTTTGACATCGATCTGGCTGCCGGGGAGGAAAGCCTCGATGTTGTCGAAGACGGTCACGATCAGGCCGCCTTTGGTGCGGCTCTTGACGTAGCCGGTGATGATTTCCTGGTTGTTGTAGGCCTCGTTGACGCGGTCCCACGACTTGAGGATGCGGGCCTTGCGGTGGCTCAGCATGAGCTGGCCGTTGGCGTCCTCCTGGCTCTCGACATAGACCTCGATCTTGTCGCCGGCCTTGAGGTCGGGGTTGTAGCGCACCTCGGCGATGGGGATCACACCGTCGCTCTTGGCGCCGACGTTGACGACCACCTCGCGGTCGTTGATGGCCACGATGGTGCCCTCGATGACTTCCTGCTCGGTGAACGAGTTGAAGCTCTGCTCGTAGGCGTCGTTGGTGGCGCTGGCCTCTTGTTGTTTGATTTTACCGGCTTTCTCGTCGACGGCGTTCCAGTCGAAATCGGCCAGCGGTTGTACATTCTTGTAGTCCATTGTGTATGGATTGTTTGGTTTTTGTGTGCCCCTGCCGGGCACGGTTTAACATGCTAATCCCCTGTAAGGCAACCCGTTGGCAGGAAACGGACCTTACAGCCGGAGATGCAAAGATACAACTTTTTTACAAATACACGGCAAAAAAGTTGCACGCTGCCGTCCGAAGCCCTGCATCGGCATCGGCCCCCCTGCGCCCGCCCTCCGGTTTGGCTCCGCCATTTATCGGACCACCATCGGACCATCACCGGACCATCCTCGGACCATCCCCGGACCAAGAAGCCTGCCGGCGGCGACAGAAAAGCCTCCAGGAGGGGTGGGTTCCGCTTCTGGAGGCTATGGGGGGGCGATGGTGGCGGGGGTGCTACTCGACGGGGATGTCGCGGTTGACGTTTTTCGACCCTACGAGGGCGTAGAAGAGGATGTAGGCCAGCATGGCGGCCACGAGCCAGTAGGAGCCCATGTAGCCCACCGTCTTGGCCAGGGCGTTCTGCAGCAGCGGCATCACGCCGCCGCCGACGACCATCATCATGAAGATGCCGGAGGCCTGCTCGGTGTAGCGACCCAGCCCCTCGACCGAGAGGTTGAAGATGCAGCCCCACATGAGCGATGTGCACAAGCCGCAGAGCACCAGGAACAAAGCGCTCAGCGGCACGCGGAACATCTGGAAGCCGTCGGCCACGCTGTAGCCCGGCATGGCGATGCGCAGGCTGGGAGGCAGCACGATGGCCACGACGATGAGCACGATGGCCAGCAGGGCGACGACGGAGAGCTGGGTGCGTGTGGACACCTTGCCGCTGATGGAGGCGCTGACGGCGCGGCCCACCATCATCAGCAGCCAGTAGACGGCGGCCACGGCGCCGCCGATGGCGGCACCGCAGAGCGGGTCGTCAGTGAGGTAAAAGTTGAGCTCGGCGGGGATGCCCACCTCGATGCCGACGTAGAAGAAGATGGCCACTACGCCCAGCACCAGGTGGCGGAAGCTCCAGGCGGAGTACTTGCCCTTGCCGTCGGCCGGCGCCGAGGTGCCAAGGCGCGGCTCGGGAATCTGGACGAAGAGCAGGATGATGAAGGCCAGGGCGAAGACACCCATGGCGATGAACAGCAGCGGTGCTACGTCGCTCATGGCCGTGCGGTCGGTGACGGTGCCGATGAGGGCGCCGACGAGCAGCGGCGTGAGGGTGCCGGTGAGCGAGTTGAGGGTGCCGCCGGTCTGGATGAGCTGGTTGCCGCGGTTGCCGCCGCCGCCCAAGAGGTTGAGCATGGGGTTGACCACAGTGTTGAGCATGCAGACACAAAATCCGCACACGAAGGCTCCCAGCAGGTAGATCAAGAAGTTGAGCATCACGGGCTGGCCGCCGACGGAGAAGGTGGCGGTCTCGGCACCCACCAGGCTGGAGAGGTACTGCACCACCATGCCCACAAAGCCTATGCCCAGGGCGATGAGGGCCGTACGCTTATAGCCGATGCGCTGCATCATTTTGCCGGCGGGGATACCCATGATGAGGTAGGCCAGGAAGTTCATCATATTGCCCCACATGCCGGCCCAGGAGTACTGGTTTTTCCAGATGTTGCCGAAGGGGGCTGCCATATTGGTCACGAAGCTTATCATGGCAAACATGAAGAACATCGTGACGACGGCGACGAGGCGGGTGCTGTTCTGTTTCATTGGTGAGGAATTTTTTGGGGGGTCTTTATTGGACTATTACTTTCTTGGAGGCGGTGCCGGCCCGGACGACATAGACGCCCGCCGCCGGGGCACGGAAGACGAGGCGCTGCGCGTTGAGGCCGCACAGCCGGCGCCCCTGCAGGTCGTAGACAGCCAGGGGCTGGGCGGCAGCCGTCTCGACGACCACCAAGCGGTCGTGCACGCTGACGGCGGCGGGGAAGGCGTCAAGCGTCTCTTCGATGCCGTCGGTGGGGTTGTAGGCTATGCCGCGCATGACCCACGTGTAGTAGCCAATGACGTTGGTGTCGACAATCTGCCATCCGCCGTCGGGGTTCTTGATCCACGAGCCGTCGTTGTTGCCCGTGTGGGGGCAGATGCCGGCGGGGTACTTCACGCTGTCCACGGCAAAGGTGATCCAGAGCGGCTGCGTGCCGTCGAGGGGCACGGGCTCGTCGAGCACGATGGTGCGCCAGCCGTAGGAGGAGAGCTGCAGGGTGTCCTCATAGACGGGGTCGCCCTCGGGGGTGTCGCCGCCAAGGTAGATGCGCAGCACATACTGGCCGGTGGTGTAGATGAAGTTCTGCACCTTGCGCAGCTCCTTGCCGGCGGGCACACGGTTGGCGGGGATGCGGATGCCCCACTCGGTGTGGCTGAGGGTGTAGACGGTGTCCCAATTGGGGGCCATGTTCATGCCGTAGCCCAGCGTGTCGGCGCTGAGGGGCACGAAGTAGGCGGTGTCGTGATAGTCGATGGTGGGGTAATAGAAGATAGGGTTGACACGGCTGCCGCTGGCCCAATGGTCGAAGCGGTAGCCCTCGCGGGCGATGGCATGCAGGAGCACACGTTCGCTGCCCACGTCATAGGTGCCGCTGCCGATGGTGAAGCCCTGTGTCTCGTCGGCCGGCACAACCTCCACCACCGAGGTGCTCTCGTTGGGGGTGATGGGATAGAGGCCGATGATGGCGTTGTTCATCTCGTTGAAAGATCCTGCGTTGGCAGTGCCGTAGCCAATGTTGAGATAGCCGAAGCGGAAGTAGCCGTTGCTGTAGCCTCCCCAGCCCCAATTGACGTGGAAATGACCGCGGCGGTTGCGACCGTCGATGACGAAAGCGTGTCCACCAGAGGAGCTGCTGCCGGTGTAGATGACCGGATGGTGAGCCTCGAGCTCGGACCCGATGAGGTCATTCCACTCGTCGTCGGTATATCCCTCGCGGAAAGCAGTGTACATGCCGGGGTTGTAGAAGTAGTGATTCTCGAGACCAATCTCGGCCGAGAAACGCTGCAACATACCGCCGGAATGCTCGTAGGCACCGCTGCCGGTGGGCGAATAGTTCATGTCCATCATCACTCCCGTCTCGAAGCAAAGCTTGGCGACGGCATCGACCACCTCGTCGCTGCTGGTCAGGGCGAGACGGTCGGGCATGAGGTCCCAACGATAGACCGACTGGCTGTAGTCGACGCTGATGGTGTCGTAGAGTTTCGATTTGTAGGCGTGGTACCCGCGCCCCTGGGCGGGATGACCCCAATAGTACATCACCTGCGACACGGCGGTGGCCACACAGCCTACCAGGGCATGCTGGCCCGCGGCCTCGTCGTAGGGGCACTGCCTGTTGTAGAGGCCGCTCTGGTCCCAGTTGGCCGTCAGCAGCGTGTCCACGACGGTGGCTTTAGGTTCCGAGGGCCTGCCGCTCAGCAACTCCTGCCACTCGGCAGCCACCTCGGGAGTGGCCACAATGCCATGCTCGGCGATATAATCTATCTGCTGGCGATAGCCGTCGAGCCACGAGAGGATATGCGACGGCATCCCCTCGGTGCGGAACGTACCCGTGGCGGAGTAGCCGAGGAGCGGCATAGCGCCATCCTCAGCCGAGAGCAACACAAAACCTTGCCCGTCGGCACCGCGGAAAAGATAGAACTCGGGGAAATCCTTGAAGTCCACCAGTACCACTTCGCGGCCAAGCACATTTTCGGCAGCACGGCGGGCGGTCTCGACATTCACGGGTTTGGCACTGGCCAAACATGCCACCAGCACAAGGGCGGCAAGAATAGATGTCTTTTTCATAAAACAAGGGTATTTTGTTCAGCGTCAGCCGTTGAGGGCTTCAGATCCGCTGACAATTTCAATAATTTCATTGGTGATAGCAGCCTGGCGCGCCTTGTTGTAGTTGAGCCGCAGGTCTTTGAGCAGTTCGGTGGCGTTGTCGGTGGCTTTCTGCATCGCCGTCATACGGGCACCGTGCTCGGCAGCCAGCGAGTCGAGGATGGCACGGTAGAAGGTGCTCCGCAACGTCAGCGGGATCATCTCGCGCAGGATATCCTCTTTCGAAGGTTCATAGATGTAGTCGTTGACCTTGTTATCTTTGAGGTCTTTCCCATCCTCGTGACCTTTTGGAGCCACCGGCAGGAACTGTTCGCACGTGAGCACCTGCGACAGGGAGTTCTTGAACTGGTTGTAGATCAGCTCCACGCGGTCTATGACGCGCTGTTCGAAGTCAGCCATCAGGCTGTCGGCCAGCGCTGCCACAGCGTCGAAGGTCGGGGCGTCGAGCAGTTCGTCGCAGGAGCGTACCTCGAGGTCGTTCTGCCGCACCAGCATCTCGGAGGCTTTCTTGCCCACCGCCACAATGCGCATCCTCACACCCTCGGCACGGTAGTGGTCGATGCGCTGCTGCGCCAGCTTGAGCACATTGCTGTTGAAAGCACCGCAAAGACCTTTGTTTGAGGTAATAACCACCAACGTCACCGTCTGCACCGGCCGCACGGCGTGGTACGGAGTCTGCACCCCGTCGCCGACATCGATGTCGGCAATGATGGACTGCAACTGCTTCGCGTAGGGACGCATACCGATAATGGCATTCTGAGCCCGCCGGAATTTGGCGGCAGACACCATCTTCATGGCCGACGTAATCTGTTGCGTCGAGCTCACCGAAGCGATACGCGTGCGTACTTCTTTCAGATTAGCCATTACTTATATCTTTCTGCCGTATCTAACGCCAACTCTTTCATCGTGGCCAAGTCGCTGTCTATCAGCTTACCAGCACGCAGGTTAGCCAGTATATCGGCATGCTCCTGACGCATGAGGAAAAGGTATGCCTTTTCGAAATCGCGCACCTTGTCCACTGCCACCTTCTGCAACAAGCCGTTGGTGCCGCAATAAATGATGGCCACCTGTTCTTCGACAGGCATAGGGCTATACTGCGGCTGCTTGAGCACCTCCACGTTGCGCACACCCTTGTCCAGCACCGCTTTCGTGGCGGCATCAAGGTCAGACCCGAACTTGGAGAAAGCCTCCAACTCGCGATACTGCGCCTGGTCCATCTTCAGCGTACCGGCAATCTTCTTCATGCTCTTGATCTGAGCCTTGCCACCGACACGCGACACCGAGATGCCCACGTTGATGGCGGGACGCACACCGCTGTTGAAGAGGTTGGTCTCGAGGAATATCTGTCCGTCGGTGATGGA
>DFLB01000031.1:42131-64685 GCA_002373995.1 Bacteroidales bacterium UBA3630
CCGTCGGTGATGGAGATGACGTTCGTCGGGATGTAGGCCGACACATCGCCCGCCTGGGTCTCGATGATGGGCAACGCCGTCAGCGAACCGCCACCGCGCACCTTTCCCTGCAGCGAGGCCGGCAAATCGTTCATCTGGGCGGCGATATGATCGTTCTGGATGATGCGCGCCGCACGCTCCAGCAAACGGCTGTGCAGGTAGAACACATCGCCCGGATAAGCCTCGCGTCCCGGCGGGCGACGCAGCAACAGCGACACCTCGCGATAGGCTACAGCCTGCTTCGAAAGATCGTCATAGATAACCAGTGCGTTGCGTCCCGTGTCGCGGAAGTACTCGCCGATGGCTGCACCGGCAAACGGAGCGTAAAACTGCATGGCCGCGGGGTCTGATGCCGTGGCCGCCACCACGATGGTGTAATCCATAGCCCCCTTCTCCTCCAGGTTCTTCACCAGATTGGCCACCGTGGATCCCTTCTGTCCACAGGCCACATAGATGCAATACACCGGGTCGCCGGCGTCATAATTGTTCTTCTGATTGATGATGGTATCGATGGCAATAGCCGTCTTACCCGTCTGGCGGTCGCCGATAATGAGCTCGCGCTGGCCACGACCGATGGGTATCATCGAGTCAATAGCCTTGATGCCGGTCTGCAACGGCTGCTCCACCGGCTGGCGATAGATGACACCCGGCGCCTTACGCTCGAGGGGCATCTCGTACAGCTCACCCTCTATTGGGCCCTTGCCGTCGATAGGCTGCCCTATGGTGTTGATGACGCGACCGAGCATACCCTCTCCCACACGCAACGACGCAATGCGACGCGTGCGCTTGACGGTATCGCCCTCATTGACAGTGCTCACCTCACCCAGCATCACCACACCCACATTATCCTCCTCCAGGTTCTGCACGATACCCTGGTCGCCAGTGTCAAACTCCACGAGCTCTCCGCTCTGCGCATTGTTCAGCCCATAAACGCGGGCAATACCATCGCCCACTGTGAGTACCGTCCCCACCTCCTCAAGCTCCACTTCAAGGTCCACATTGGCAAGTTGCTTCTTCAATATTGCCGATACTTCGGCAGGCTTTATATCTAACATATTTTGCTATAGTTTGCTTTCGTAATCATTCTTCGCAAACTCGTTGCGGAGCTTGCGTATCTTGGTCCTTATCCGCGCATCGTACATCTTGTGCTCAAACTCCAGCTTGAAACCACCCAGCATCCTCGCATCCGTACGGTCGTGCAGTTCCACCTCCTTGCCGGTATACCCGGCCACCATCTCCGTCACCATCCGCCGCGCCGTATCGTCAATCGGCTGATGCGTCACCAAATCGCTCAGCACAATACCCCGTGCCTCGCGATGCAACCCCAGATAGGCCTCGCTGATCCCGCGCAGGTTCACCGAGCGGTTCTTGCGCACCACAAACAGCAGGAACACCAGCGTAGCCTCGCTCACCCGTCCGCCGAACAACTCGCGCACCACCGCGCCCTTCTTGTCCTGCCTGATAGTGGGATTGGCAAAAAACACACCCAGCTCCCTGTTCTCGGCACACACATCGCCCACCATCCGCATATCCTCGGCCACGCGGTCAATGTCCGCCTGCTCCGAAGCCAGCATAAACAACGCCTTCGCGTAATTCGTATTGATGCGGTAACTGTTCATCGCGGCACCCTCTATTACTTAAGTTCCATCAATTCCAACTCCTTCTGTATCAGTGCGTCGGCCTTAGGCTTGTCGCTCAGCTCGGCCCGTATCAACTTCTCGGCAATCTCAATGCTCAGGTTCGCTATCTGGTTTTTCAACTCATGCATCGCCTTCAACTTCTCAAACTCGATATTCTCCCGCGCCGACTCCACAATTCGGTCCGCCTCAGCCGTAGCCTTGCTGCGCGCCTCCTCCACAATCTGGTCACTCGCCGTCCGCGCATTGCGCAGCATCTCGTCGCGCTCCATCTTCGCCTGCCGCAGCAACTCCTCGTTGTGCGCCACCAGACTCTTCATCTCCTCACGCGCCTTCGCAGCCTCGCCAAGCGACTGCTCTATAGCCTCCTCGCGGCTCTTCAGGCTCTTCAATATCATCGGCCAGCCGAACTTGATAAGTATAAACGCCAGTATCCCAAACGACACCAGCATCCACACAAACGTGCCCAAACCCGGACTGATTAATGGATTGTTCATATCTCTTTCGTCAATTGTTCGACCCTTCTCTGTTCTCTTTCAAAAGGGGCCGGCCAATCGCCGGCCCCGGCTCTCTTACACTTCCGGCGGCTACTTCAACACAATCAGCAAGCAGCACACCACTGCGAAGAAGGCAACGCCTTCCACCAGGGCAGCGGCAATAATCATCGTCGAACGAATATCGCCACCGGCCTCAGGCTGACGCGCCATACCCTCAAGGGCCCCCTGACCGATTTTTCCGATACCGATACCGGCACCCATTGTAGCCAGTCCGGCACCAACGGCGGCACCGAGATAACCCAAAGCAATGCTTGTCACAGCCTGCAATGCAATCAATAGTGATGTCATAATTTTGTATATTTTATTAGTGAAACGTTTCTACTCTTTCCCTCCCGGAAATCGGGTGCAAAAATAGACATTTTTTTTGAATTAAATGTTAAATCTCCAATTTTTATCCACCCACCCCCACCCCTCCCCTCCCCTCATCCTAAGCATATCCTAAGCTCATCCTAAGCATATCCTAAGCATAACCTAAGCATAACCTAAGCATAACCCCTGCACAAAAAAACAGGAGCACCCCGCATAGGGATGCTCCTGCCAAACATAGAACCACCGCTCTCCTACCTGACCACAAGCTTGCGCACCGTCACGGCACGCTCGCCGGCGATGCGCACAAAGTACGCACCCTTCGCATAACCGCCCAGGTCGATAGTCAAGCTACCCTCGTTGACCTGCCACCTGCCGCTCTCGCGACCGTTGAGGTCAACCACCGTCACCGTCGCCGGCCCCTCGATGCCGCTCAGCGTAACACTGCTCGACGCCGGGTTCGGATACAAGCTCACATTCATACCCTCCACAGCCTCAATGCCCACAATGCTCACCGTAGCCGGATCGCTATACGTCGAAAGCGCATCCCCGCAATAAGCCTGCACATAGAAACTGTAATCCATACCGCCCTCGGGCACAGTCACCGTGGTGCTCGTCGCACCCTCCACGTCGACCGCCGTCGCATTGGCAATAGTGCTGAACTCGTCATAATACGTCACCCGGTAACGCTCCGCGCCGGTACCCTGCCAGCTGACAGTCACCTCGCGGCCCTCGGCCGTAGCCGTAACACCCGTCGGCGCCGCACAAGTCGAAGGAGTAAGCACTATAGGCTCCGTCCACTCGCTATAGTAATCCTCGCCGCAAACGGCACGCACCGCCACATTGTAGTCCGTATTCGAATACAACCCGGTCAGCACAATACTCGTAGCCTCGCTGACAGCAAACGTACTGTCGTAAGTATTATTGTACACCCTCACCTCAAACTCACTCTGACCCTCCTCGCCAGCCGTCCAACTCACCGTGCCGCCATCAAGGGCAAGTCCGGTAATAGCCACGCCCGTAGGCATGTAGCACGGATGCTCGGCGGTAACAAGGCTCTGAAGCGTCCACGCACTGACCACGCCTGCCGCGCAAACGGCACGCACACCCACCACATACTGCGTGGCTGCCGTCAGCCCGCTGAAGGTCTTGACCGTGTCAGTAGTAGTAATTGAAGTAGCCAAGCTGTCGTCCCAGCTCCCCTCCATTATGGCCACCTCGTATGTGGCGGCGCTGTTGAGCCATGTGACAGTCACCGCAGTCTCTTCAACAGCAGTGTCCACTATGACCGGTGCGGCGCAGGCAGGTGCCTCATCCATCCACACCGCGATATCGTCAATGCCAACAGAGTAAAAAGTCCCGTTCTGATACCAGCGGAAAGCTATCTGCAGCGCATTGTCCGGCACATTGGCAAAACTGATGGTGTCGCACGTGAGGGTTGTCGTGTTGGGAATAGCAGCCACCTGGACAAACGAACTCTCCATCTGCGCAATGTCTGTCACATAACCGACCGTCAGCGTTCCATTGGTAGCGCTCTCCATCCTGTACCAGAAGCTCATCTTGAGGCTGCTCATCGGTGCATTGAATGGAGGCAGTGCCGCCACTTTCGTGGTTCCATAAGTCGAAGCAGTACTGCTCGAAGTCATGGTCAGAACCTTAGTGCCGCTATGCGGATACCAATAGCTGCCGCTACCGGTGACATGCGGCAAATAGGTAGCCGAACCATTGGTATAAGCCTCCCAGCAAGTGGGCAACACACCGGCGGTGCTATAGGTCGATCCGTCAACGCTCTCAAAGTCTTCACTGTACGGAAGCGGCTCGTAACCACAGAGGGTGGTGAAGGTCTCATAGCTGGACCAGATGCTCTGCACCGAGTCTGTGCACAGGGTCTTCACCCACACATTGTACGTGGTGTGCGGATCGAGTCCGGTAATAGTGTGGCTGAGCCCCACCACAGTGTCAAACAGGTCTGTATTCGTCGTGCCAGCAGGACGGTAGTCAATGCGATAGGTGGCACTGTCATCGCCCTGCCAGTGGATGGTGGCGCTGTTGTCTGTCACCGCATCGACTGTCAAACCGTAAGGCCGCTCGCATTCCGGAATGGCAAGGTCTATATCGTCAATCGCCGGCGGTATGTTTACAAAGAGCGCGCTGTCTGTCAACGCATTGTTGAAGTGGTAGAACACCAGGCGGTGCACACCGGAGACTCCGTCAAACGTTACCGTATGGGTTGCCCAGTTGCTGTCGCGACGAGCGTGCACCGTTGTGATACGACCCCACGGCGAATCCAGATAGGTTCCCGGTATCTCTTCCACCACCGTGGCCGGGTCGACCAGCAGCACCGACACTCCGTCGTAGTTTCCACCGGTATGGCCTCCGCCTATATAGCTGAACGTGAGCACATAGTTGCGCGGCACAGGGCCGAAGTCTATGTCGCGGTAAGCAGCCACATTGGTCACCACCCTGCGGCTCCACGAATGGGTGGCACCGCTGTCGGCACTCATGTACATGGCATTGCTGCTGTCGCCGAGGGCAATGTTGCCGCGATACCAGTTGGTTCCGTTGTTGCTGCCAGTGTACCAGTTCTGCCACTCGTCCACGCTGTCAAAATCGAAATGGTAGGGCGTCATAGCAGGCACACTCGACGTGTTGAAGCGCACAGTGTCGCGGCTGAAGAACCCCGTCTCGCCACTGGCACATACCGGTGCCACGACTGCACGATAGATAGTATTGGCACTGAGCCCTGTCAACGTGAAGGGATTGCTGTTGGCCGTGACTTCTGTCCACGTGTCGAGGGTGTCTTGCGTGTAGCGTATACGCCACTGCGTGTAGTCCACACGGTCGGTCCACCCAAGGTCAACCGTCGTGGCAGTGGCATTGCTGGCCGTCACATTGCGGCTACGCATGCAGGGCGATCCCACCTCTATCTTGATGTCGTCTACATATATGGATATGGATGCATTGGTATCCTTGTAGCTCTTCAGGCCAATATAGGAACCATAGCCCTGGAAGGCACCGAGCTCAACAAAGTAAGGGCTGACGGTAGTCGTCAGTCTCACCGTATCGACCGGTTGGAAGGTGGACATGCTGTCGGGATTGGTCAGCACACCCACAATCAGCTTACGGTTTTTGGAGCCGCTCCTGGCCCAGAAGCTGACCTCCACCTGGTTGATCGGGAAGTTTACGGTGTCTATCTCCGGGAAGACCATAATCTCATCGGTGGCATAGCCTGATGCGGTGGAGAAGGAATAGTAGAGCGTCTTGCTGCCGCTGTGGGCATAGGTCGAACTACTATAAACGTAGGGATAGTAGTTGTAACTGTTGGTGGCGTTGTTGAGGCGTGTCCAGCAGGGGGGCAAGGCAGCCGTGCTGCCCGTGGCATAGCTCTCCATGTCGTAGAAGACCGGCAGACCGATGGCACCGCAGCCCGTGATAAACGTCGTTTGCACAGCAGTCGCCGAAGTCTCTGTGCCACAGGCTGTATACACGCGGAGAGTGTAGTTCGTGGCGGGATTCAGCGTGCTGACGGTCGCCACCGTGTCATATACCTCCACCGTATCAATCGTCGCTCCATTGTCAAAGCAGCAGTAGTAGTGCATCGCGGCATTGGCATCAGTGATATGAACCGTAGCCGAGTTGCCAGTGACGTTGTCAACCGTCACACTGGCAGGACGACGGCACGTCGGCGCCATGTGCACATCTATCTCGTCCACAAACCAGAACCAGCCTATCGTCGTAGGGGTGTGGCGCATGGCGATACGGGCACTGTCGGGAGCACCCGTGAAGAGCGCATCCTTCAACTGATAGGCCCCGTTGAAATCGCTGTACACATAGTGATCCACCACCACAAACGTCGAGTCGTTGGCAGGATCGGTCATGTAACCTATATCAAACGTTCCAGAATAGGCGCTTGTACCCTCCGGACGGGTCTGGAAGGTGATTTCAAGCGCGCTGATAGGCTGCTCGAAGGCAGGAAGTATCAGGTAGTTGGGCGTATTCGCAATACCGGACTTGAACTTGAGGCTGTAGCCGCTCTCGCCGTAGCGATATGATGTCGCCGAGTAGAGTGCTATAAGCGAACCTGAATGTCCCAGCACATCCCAACAGGGTGGCGCACTGCCTTCCATATCAGTGCCGTCACCTTTGGAGAGGGCCCCCATGCCATCAAAGTTCTCATAGTACGGTAGCGGTTGTTGCGCTATGCAGGCAGTGTGGAAGTCTACACTGGCATAGTTCTCGGTCGTGGTACCATTGGCACAAATGGTATACGCACGCAGCTTGTAGCCCGTGTTGGGCGTCAGGCCAGTCATCTGGTAGGTGTCGCTCGTCAGCACCACACCCACACTGTCTTCCTCCGAAAGGTATAGGTGATAGTGGTTTGTGGCATTGGCATCGAGGATAGTCACCGTGGCCGAGACGCTGTCTATCTCCGACACCACAATCTGCGACGGCGCTGTACACTCGGGCAATGCTTCTATGTGGTAGTCGTCCGAGTAGGCCGTCGTACCTATCTGTCGCACGGCAATGAATCCCTCTTCCCAACCGGCAAAGGTAGCCGAGAATTCCTGCCACTCGCCTGTGGCCGTAGGCACGCATTCCATTACCGGTGTGAAGGTCGATACATCACTGGGGTTGGTAATCACACCCACCGCCATACCGTAGTTCGCCGTGGCTACACGCACTTTGAACGAGAACATCAGCTGGCTGGGCGGCAACTCGAACGGCGGCAGTACAACCACAGTGTTAGTATTGGTGTACAAGCAGTTGCCGCTGGTATTGTAGGTACTGCTGTTGTTGAAGTAAGGATAGTTGGCCGACGAACGGTAGGGCACCGTCCAGCAGGGCAGGTCCATACGCGAGGCAGCCGAAGACGACGTGGCACCGGTATATGAGTCGAAGGACTCCGTCCACGGCAAGCTGTCGATGCCCTCGCATGGCGTACGGAACTCGTAGGTGATAGGCAGCGTGTAGCCGTCGCCGCAGTCGCTCGCCATGTGGATGGTGTAATTGGTATCGGCCGTCAGGTTGCCGAAGTGTACCAACGTGTCGTTAGTGCTGACGGTGACAGTATCCTGACCGTGGATCAGTTCCACTACATAGCTGCCCACATGGTTGCTGTCAACAATAATCACATCCACCGTGCTGTCACTGAGACTGGCAATGCTAACGCGTTGGGCGCGGGCGCACGACGGTGTCGCATATATTGTCACATCATCCACATACCAGTAATAAGCCGTTGAATTGGCCATGTGCACAAAAGCGGGACGAATTTCGTCCGGAGCACCGGCCAACGAGACATCTACCTCTTGGTAGGATGCGATGCCAAAGTCGGCCACATTCAGCGAGTCCAGCACCACAAAGACAGTGTCCTCGTTCTCGTCAACCGTATAGTACCCCACCATAAAGTAACCACAACTGGCGTTAGTGCTCTCGGGACGCGTATAGAAGTGAATGTTGAGGTCGCTCCAGTTGAGGTCACTGGCCAACGGGGGCAGCAATATGATATTGCCGGTGGTGGTGCCGCGGAAGTCCAGTCGCATCTCGCCGCTGTGAGCCGTTGCAGTAGCACTCATCACATTGGTGGTGCCTGCCACATTGGTCCAGCAGTACGGGGCTGCACTGGCATCGTGGCTCTCGAAGTCCTCTGTCCACGGCAACTGGCTGATGGGCGCACACGCCGTCCGGAATTCGTCATAATAAGGATGCGTGGTAGAGCCGTCGTCGCACACACTGTACACCTCAAGGGTATAGGGTGTGTTGGACTGCAAACCGGTAAGGGTGAAGGGCGAGACATTGGTCTCGAAGTGCACCGTGTCGGCAGCGCTGATAGCGTTGATGACATAGTTGCCCACCAAGGCAGCGTCGGCAATGGTCACATCGGCACCAACAGAGGTGATATTGTCCACCGTGAAGCCCTGCATACGGGCACACGCGGGTGCCAGGTGCACCATGATGTCGTCAAGATAGACGGTAGTACCATTACCCTTGCGTATAGCAATGAAACCCGCAGCATTGCTGGGGAAATTGATGACAAATTCTTCCCACGTGTTGACAGCCGAAGGTGCCGCAGTGCCGACCAGCACAAAGGTCGATGTGTCGTCGGGGTTGCTCATATATCCCACCTCCACGCTGTAGCCGGCAGTGGCCACTCGCGCCCAGAAGATAAGCTCCAAATCGCTCACCGGCGCCTCAAACAGCGGCAGGGTAATCACCGTGGGATGCGCCGTCGAGGTGTAGAAGTACAGGCTATTGGCACCGCTGTGGTGCTGCGAGGTGCTGTAGTAGGGATAGTTGGCCGAGTAGCGGTCCACGACGCGCCAGCAGTCTATATCCATGCGAATGGCGGCTGATGACGTCGTGCCGCCAGTGTATGAGTCAAAATTCTCCACCAAGGGCAGACTGTCGGTAGGATATGGCAGGCAGGGCGTTTGGAAGGCCGTGAGCAACGGCGCCGTGGCGTTGCCGTCTGGACATACTGCCGACACACTGACCGTGTACTCTGAGTTCGGCATCAGGTCGTCCATCTCATAGCTGAGACTGTAGATGGTCTCGCTGAAATTGGTGTCGCCCGTCACCTCCACTATGTACTGCCCCACATTGGTGGGGTCTGTGATGGTCAAGGTGGCCCCCGTAGACGTGATACCCGACATGACTATCGCCTCTGGACGCAGGCAGCTTGGCGTCACCAGCAGCGTCACATCGTCCACATACGAATGGTTTAACCCCGTCGAGTCAGCCATGATAGCCACATACCTACCGCTTCCGGTATAGCCCGTCAGCGGAATTTCATAGTACTCCCAAGTGCTTGTGGCGCTCACCTGCAACGAGGCCATTTGCGTAAAGGTAGACATATTGTCAGGGTCTGTCATCACACCCACCTTCAGGCGCCCCTGGGCGGCCGCTGTCTTGTAAGCCCAGAAGCTGATGGTGAGAGTGCTCACATCCACCGACGCATCAAGCTCGGGCAATGTGGCCCAACTCTTGATTGTCGAAGTGTTGTACATATAGAGACCGTAGGTGCCACTGTGCTTCTGCGTGCTGCTGGGGTTGGGGTAGTTGGTGGTACCACTCGAGTGGTAGCGCCCCCAGCACTGGTCTATGGCGTACGCCGCTCCACTGCCGGTGGCATCGTCAAAGTCATAGAAATACGGCATGTCATCGGTCGTCAACGCCGCACAAGCCGTGCGGAACGAGACCGTCTTGTCGCCGCTGATGTCGCTGTCCGAGCACACCGCACGCACCGTCACCGTGTATGCCGTGTTAGACGCCAGGCCCGATACCACTACCAAATCCGCCGTCACTCGGCTCGAATCAACCACAGCACCCGTAGCACCCCTCAACACTACCTCCCACTCCGTGGCCGTGCCTCGCTCCGCCCACGACACTACCGCACTGTTCGTCTCGGCCGCCACCTCTAAGCTGTCCACCTTCGGGCATGTCGGGATATAGTCAAGAGCCACATCGTCAATACAGCAAGACCAAATAGCACTGCCCGTACTCTGGTCATACCTGATCGCTAAACGTGTGGCCGTCTCCGGCACATTCGAGAGCTCCAATTCCACATCCAAACCTGTATTCACCTGCAGTCCATTGCCAGAATGGGCTATAGCCATGGAGCAAGGGTAGACCGCTATCGGGGTGAATGTCGACGTGTCGTTGCCGGAAGTCAGATAACCTACCGTTATCGATCCATAGCTGACACTCTCCGGGCACATCCAGAATGACAGCTGCAACTGGTTCAACGGCACCGCCATCGGAGGCAGAACCAAGTACTTCCGCGAACCCGTTGTGGACGCCGTGCTGGCCGAAAACACAAGGCTCTTTTCCCCCGTCTTGCGGTAGATGTAATTGCTATTCCCTGATACTACATGCGGCACATAACCCGCCATAGTACCATTGCTGAATGCATACCAGCAATTCGGCACACTGCCCGCCGTACTGTACGTCGTGACGGCAGTCGTCGTCTCAAACCCCTCGAAGAAGGGTATCGCTTGCGTGCAGTCCTGTGCACGCGTCGCCCACGGCAGCACCATCGCCGCCACAAGCATCATCATTGATAATTTTCTTCTCATAATGTTTTGATTTTATTGATTGTTTAATTATTTGTACCTGTACAAATTCACACAGAACACCAAGCACTGTCATGTGCTTAATGCAGTTACCCCACGCAGGCAGGCCGCCTCTTCAGCGCCCGCCCGCATGGGGCTTAAATAATTTCCTTGATGATACGCTCGCTACAGGACCGCAACGATATAGAAATCACCCCCCCCATCTGCACCCTGCGGGCACATCCGCTCTGGTTTTCGTATCGATATATGCAGTCCATTTTCAATCGTTTACACTAATCGGCATTCCCTCGGAACTTCCGATTTCAAGATGCAAATATCGCAATCTTTACCCAAACAACCAAAAAAATTTTCATTTTTTAACACTTTTTCTTCCATCCTCTCTCACCTTTCCCTCACCATCCTGCTGACCTTCCCAAATCACCCTCTCCTCCCTTCCTAAGTTCATCCTAAGCATTACCTAAGCATTACCTAAGCATTACGTAGGCATCGCCTAAGCATCCCCTCTCCCGGAAAAAGAAAAAACAATTAAAACAGCTCAGTAGCAGCGCAGTACAAAATCAAGCAACCTCGGCTTGAGGTACTCCCGCTCCTCTATAAACGCCATATGCCCCACATCGGCCAGCAGCAACGACTCTGCATGTCGCGGCAGCAACGTCTGCGTCACTGCCACCTCAAGCGGAATGCGCGGATCGTTCTTGCCATAAACAAAGTAGACCGGCACGTCAAGCTGCTGCAACACGCCGATGCGCGACGGCCGCTGCGCCATGCCTCGTTGCGCGGCAATGATGGCCGCCGCCGTAGTCTCAAGGCTCTGATCCTGCAGGTCTTTGATGTCTTTCGAAAGCGCGGCGCGGCGACTGGCGTCGAAGAGCGACGGCAAAAACCCCACAATATAGGCAGCTCGGTTGTCACCCACCTGACGGCAAACCTCCTCACGTGCAGCACGATGAGCCTCGTTGTCAGCCATCGCGTGCGAGTTCACAAGCCCCAACCCGCGCAAACTGTAGGGGTAGGCCTCAGCAAAAGCCAACGCCACATAACCACCCATCGAGTGCCCCACCATAACACACTGATCCACACCGCAGTCGTTGAGCACCTGTTTCACTATGCGCGCCATGAATTCCGTGGTATGAACATCGCAAAAACTATCCGTCAACCCATGACCGGGCAGGTCTATCGTAATCACTCGCAGACGGTGCATATAGCTCAACACATAGGAACTCCATACGTCGAGGTTCTGCAGGAAACCGTGCAGCAGCACCAACGTCGGCGTGTTGCTACGGCCTTCGTCGCGATAGTGCACTGTGCGGCCGTCAACGGTGAGGGTACGGTGTTGTTCCATAGCAGTGGGTGTTACAAAAAACTCGGTGCAAAATTACAAATTTTATTCCATCCGACAACCATCTTGACGGAAAAGAAATACCCAAACCATTGTTGATAACTGTCCCACTACTCCCTGAAGCGCACCGCCACCGCCGAGCGCCCGGCAGCACCCACGTTGACATTGCCGTATGGCGACACAATGACGCGCGTCGCTGCCACACCGTGTGCGGCAAGGAAGTTGCGCAGCGCCATGCCGCGTTCAAGGGACTTGCGGTAGCAGTCGCCTACATCGCTACCGGCCACGTCGATGCTGAACTCCACCTTGGCACCGGCATGCTGCTCAAGGAACAGCGCCAACTGCTCAAGCTGCATGGCGGCCACAGGCAACAGGGCCCCGGTCGAGTCGTCAAAGGCAACGGCATGCAGCGGCATAGCGCGGTCCGATGCCACCAGCTGGCGCAGGGTGAAGCCCTGCAGCAGCGTGACACCGGAGAGGTCGCCGTCAATCGGCACCGCAGGCACAAAGCAGCTGCCGGCATCGGCCAGCAGCAGGTAGCGCCCCTCACGCTGCACATTGACGGCCACCGTCGAGCCATGTCCCACATAGTCTGCGCTGTAGGCCACTTCCTGCCGGTCCATGTCCACCACACGCACCCTGAACAGGTAAGGCTCCAGACCCTCAACATTGACCTTGAACGAACCGTAGGAGGCCGCTCGGTCGTGCCACGCCGCGCAGCTATACAAGGCCGCAGGCAGGTTACGGTCGGAGGCGATATAGAGCCGGCTCTCGTCGGGACCAAGGCTGATACCAAGCTCGCGGAAAGCGCTGTTGACTTCGCGGCCGGCATTGACGGGCGTGCTCCACGTCGTCCAGTCATCGGTCGACGTGCGCTCGGCCTTGTATACGTCGCCATAACCCAACCCAGTGTAGCCGTCGCTGACGAAATAGAGTGTCTTCAGGTTGCGGCTGAGGATAGGGCTGCGCTCGCAGTAGGGGGTGTTGACGCCCACGTTCACCGGCGTTCCCCAGTGCTGATGGCTATAGGGTATGAACCACAGGTCTGACGCCAGCGCCGTGTCGCCGTGGAAATTGCTGCCCGAAGGCTGCAGGTTACGCCCGCCAGGGCGGTCTGAGGCCAACAGGAGGCCGCTGCCGTCAGGCAGCATATAGGCGTCGGTCTCCACATAGTCAGTGTTGACCGGCCAGGGGGGAAGGTCGCTGATGCGCCAGCCGTCGCCGTCGCGCTCCGCTATCCAGATGTCGCCGCCGCTGCCAAGGAGCATTCGGTTGCCGTCGGCGTAGAAGTTGAACAGCTCTATGTCTGCCGGAGCCTGACCGCCGGCAAAGGTCACGCTGCCTGCAGGCCGCCACGCGCCGCCCTGCTGTTCGGCGTATGCAATGCTGTTGCCGGCAGGCGTCCGGCGGGTGTAGTATAGGCGGCCGTCGCCAGCGTTGACGACAGGATGGTCTATGCCTACGCTGTCGGCAAGTTCCCGCCGCAGGCCTCGCCCCGCCGTGGGACTGCCCACAAGCCGCAGATAGTCGTTGTACTGCCCCTGCCACTGGTTCTCAAAGCAGATGGCAAACCGCTGCGCTCGTTCTATGGCGCCGCGATAGTTGTGCGTCGCCAACAGGGGTTGCAGCATGCGCTGCACCGGCACTATGGCTATGCCCTTGCCCATCATCTGGCGCACATAGTCGGCATATTGACCATAGTCCGCCTCTTTGTAGGGCTGGTTGAGCGGCACAGTGTCTATGTCGGCGGCTCGCTCCAGCTCGTCTTCTAAGGCGCTGGGATAGACAAAATCCGGATTGGCTCTTACAAACTCCTGCAGCGGAGCGCCGTTGCCTTCAACGGTGTACCATGAGAAATACTGCGCATAGACCTCGTTGCGATACGGGTCGAGCGGGAAATGGTCTACATAGTACTGCGCAGCCGCCACGTCATGGTTGGCCACGATGAGTTGCCTCATGCGTGCCAGGGCGTCGTCGGCCAGCGGCAGGTCGGCATTGGAGTCTGCAAAATGGGCCAGCTCCAAAGCCGTGGTGCGACGGGCCAGGTCTGTCTCGATAAAGGCGTCGGTGCGCTCGCGCGCTATCTGGCTCTCGCTGCTGGTGGGGTAGCGGTCAAGGTAGCGGTTGTAGGCCGCCAAGGTGCCTTCACTCTCTGCCTGCCGGAAGGCTATCCGGCTCTTGACTCGGCGCGCTTCCTGTGTGATGGACGGGCTCTGCCCATACACCGCAGCCACCGAGTCGGCCTGCTCCTCGCTGTCGATGCCGGCAAAAATCGCGGGCGCTTCCTGCCTCAGGCGCTCCTCCATCAGGGCCGCTTCGCTGGTGCCTGGGTAGGCTACAGCAAAACGATACCATGCCTCGGGCGTGCCGGCGCTGAGGGCGTCTTCGTAGACACGCTGCAGACGCCGTTGTTTCAACTGGCGCGCAAGCTCGCCGTCGTCGCCAAAGGACGCAAGGTATGCGTCTATCTCACTGCACGACATGTCGTTGCGCAGCTCAACGGTGTTGCGCGCGGCCTCTACAATGGCCTGCTTGGTCTGGCGCAGCATCACAAGGTCGATGCCTTTCCGCCCAAGCCGCGTCAACTCTCTGATTTTGTTTTTCTCAAGCAGTCTTATGTGTTCTTCCTCAGCCCGCTGGATGTAGTTCATGGCCTCGGGCAGGCTGCGCATGGGGTGCGAGTTGTCAAAGTAGAACATCGCCAGCTCGTAGAGCGCCTCGACGTTGGCAGGCTGCTCGACATAGGCCTTGCTCAGCCGGCTGAAGCGCGCTGCATAGTCTTCCGGCGCGTCCTGCGCCCACGCAAGACCGGCGGCGAGACAGAGCATGAGAAATATAAAACGCTTCACTCCTGGGACTTATTTGATGGTACTGAGAATGGCCGTAAACTTGCTCTTCATCTGCTCCCACGTGCCTCGCGAGGTCTCGAGGCGGAACTCGACAATGGTGCGGCGGTCTTTGAAGTAGGTCATCAGAAAACGATAGTCGCGCCCATCGGAGGGACTGGTATACATGCCCTCGTAGCCAAGGCCGCCGCTGCGCGGCAGCCCGGGACCTTTGGTGAACTCGCGCAGCGACTGAAAAGGCTGCTTCAGGTAGCGGTCATAGGCCAGCTGATAGACATCGCCCGTGTAACCCTCGCGCACATAGATGCGCAGAAACGGTATCACCGTATCGCCAGAAGGATCGACAACAGCCTCTGCCATATAGCTGTAGAGGTATACCTCCGCACCGTCGTCAAGGTTGAAGGTGCGCACATACTGCCACTCCTTGTCGTTGATGGCAAAACTGATCCCCGTGGCGGGAATGACCAGCTGGGCTGTGGCTGCATTGACGGCCAGCATCATGGCCGCCAGCAGAAGCCATTGTCTGAGCGTTTTCATGATTCTATCCTTTCTTTATAAAACTGCAATAACCGTTGTGCCAACCGATTGGCATCATATTGCGTGGCCACTAAGCGCCGCGCTTCCTCCCCCACCCTGCGGCAGTAGTCGGCATCATCGGCCAGGCGTTTGATTTGCGCTGCAAAGGCTTCCGGACTGTCGGCAATGAGCAGGTTCTGCCCATCGGTGTAGTCTATACCCTGGGCGCCCACCGTGGTGGTCACCACAGCCTTGCCCATCGACATGGCCTCGATGATCTTCACCCTGATGCCGCTGCCGCTGAGCAGTGGCACTATGTTGATCTGCTTCCCGGCAATGAACTCCCGCGCATCGGGCACCTCGCCCAGAACCGTCACTCCGTCGATGGCGCTATGAAGCCACCGCTCGGGCATCTTGCGGCCAGCCAGGTACAGATGGGCCGACGGCACCTCGCGGTGCACCACTGGCCACACCTCGTCTATGAGCCAGCGCACACTCTCAAGGTTCGGCATCCAGTCCATCGCGCCTATATGGAACAACGAACAGGGCTCCTCTGCCCGATTGTCAACCTCGGGCATCTCTACCCCAAAGGGAATGCTGACCACGGCCTTCCGACAGCCGTTCTGCCGGAAGTAGTCTGCATCGTTGCGCGTGATGCACACCACACCGTCATAGTCGTTGATGTGTTCAAGTTCGTAGGCCCGCAGGGTGAGCGAGAGGTGCTTCAGATACCATCGCTTGAACCCGTGACGGCAGCTCTGCGCCACACGACGCCAGATGAGGTGCTCCACATTGTGGGCTCGCAGTATCACCTTGGCATCCGTGTATTTGCGTATCAGGCCAACGTATGGGGTCAGAAAGATGCTTTCCACATGCACCACGTCGAAGGTCTCCTGCTGCAGTATCTCGGCTAAGCGCCGCGCAAACGACGTGTCGACATAGCGCTTGACATGGTAGGATTCTCCACACAGCATGGCCACCGCAGCGGGAAGGGGCCTTACCCGCAGGTCTACATAAACCGACTCGAAGCCCGTCTGCCTCAGGTACGCTTCGGGCAACGCCTCGATACGAGCCGGATGCTTGTCCGTCTCGACCGATAGCACACGCACCTCGCACCCGGCCGACAGCAACCCTTGCGTGATGCTGTGCATGGCCAGCGTGCCTCCATCGACAGGAGGATAGGGCGGCTTGTTGCAGAGCTGTAATACCTTCATACCCGACTACAACGCCGTTTCCCGTTTTTTATTGTGCCACCAACCACTGAACTCCAAACACTCCCTCCCTACTCTTTCGGCAGCGCACGGAAGCCGGTGCCAAGTATCTCGCTGCTGTCCATGATGTTGACGAAGGCCTTGGGGTCTATACGGTGCAGGTTGCTCTTGAGCTTCACCATGTCGGCGCGGTCAAGGGTCACATAGACCATCTTGCGCTCGTTGCCTTGATAGAGGCCACTGCCCGTCAGACAGGTGCCGCCGCGCTTCAGCTCATTGATAACATAGTCGCGGATGGGCTCCGGGTCGTCGGTGATGATGAACATGGTCTTGTAACTCTTCATACCGTCAACCACAAGGTCGATCACCTTGCCCTCGATGAAGATGATGATGATCGAGTAGATGGGCAGACGTATGTCGCCGAAGGCCACCAGCGTGCTCAGCGTGATGCAGCCGTCGACAATCATCACCAGCGTGCCGAGCGAAATCTTGGTGTACTTGTGCAGGATCATGCTGATGATATCGCTGCCGCCACTGGTGGCTCCGCTACGGAATATCAACCCGATGGCAACACCATAGATGAGACCCGCCACCACCGTGTTGAGGAAATAATCGGGCACAAACCAGCCACCGTCGTGCGGTATCTGCACCATCGAGATACCCTCGATGGGAGCCGCGACAATGGCTCCGTCATGGATGACAGGATTGTAACCCCACCAGCTCTCGAGCACAAAGGTGAATGCAAATATCAAGGCCGTGGAAACGATGGTCTTCACGCCAAACTTGGGCCCGAGTATCAACGTGCCCACTATCAGCAGCGGCACATCCATGCAGATGGCATAGAGCGATATCTTCCAGGGCCACAACGTATTGAAGACGTTGGAGAGACCATAGGTGCCACCAGGTGCCATCAGGTAGGGATTGACGAACATCACGTCGCCAATGGCAAACAACGCACTTCCGGTAATCAGCAACAAGTAGGCTATCACCTCCTTTTTCCAGTTTTTCTGTACTTTTACTTCTGTCATAATATACTATAAATTAGAATACAACATCCTCTCATCCCATCGGGACGAGAGTGCAAAGATACACTTTTTTCGCGACTTACCCACACTAAATCCCCCTCCCCCCATCTCATCCTAAGCTCATCCTAAGCATATCCTAAGCATATCCTAAGCACATCCTAAGCATATCATAGGCATACACCATCATCAAACCCATCAAACCCACAAAACCCATTAAACCCATCAAACCCACAAAACCCATCAAACCCATTAAACCCATCAACTTATCAACAAAAAAGACCCGCAACATCCTCTGTTGCAGGCCTTGAGCGACAAACGGGGCTCGAACCCGCGACCTGCGGCTTGGGAAGCCGCCGCTCTACCAACTGAGCTATTGTCGCAATTGAAACACCCCTATTAACGCAACTCGTTTTTCATTATTGTGTCTCCGTGAAAAATTTTTTTTAGTCGCGACGCGACAGCAAGCTGAGTATGCGGATAAAGAGGTTGATCACATCGAGATAGATATCAAGGGCACAGTCTATTGCGTTGTCATAGGTCTTCGGATAGGCCTGCGACTTGGCCACATCGTAACCTATGTATCCCGAGAAAAGCAAAACAAAAAACCAGTCAAACAGCTCCCCGCGGTATCCCAACAGGAACGTCGCCACCACCTCGGCCACTAACCCCACAAGCAGCGCCACAAACAAAGTGCGACCAAGCCCCAAGAAGAACTGCGGCTTGACCACGGCCACCATCATCATGCTGAATGTAACCATCGCCGTCAGCCCCATGGCCTTGACGACGATACCAGCCGGCAAACCCGGCACCACCAACGCCAGCATAAGACCTATCGGCAACACCACCAGATTGTAGCCAACGAAACTCACCACAGCATTGGTCGAACGGGCACTCATCACAATACCCACCAACGTCGGCACCAGATAGACAATCAGCATCCCTATCAACCCCAATCGCGCTGCAAAACCCTGTAGCGGTGCATAAAAGAAGTACACCATCACCGCGTTGAGGGCCAACCCCCACATCAAGGCACCGCACAGCACCAGATTGAAGGTCCTCGGCGTGATCGCGTCAGCCAACCCCGACTCGAGGCGCAGCTGCTTGCGGTTCTCAAAACTCTGAACCAGCGATGTCTCAGCCATAGTACTCGTATTTGCCGTTCTCACTGATCACCGTCACCTGCGACCGCGAGCCCTCTTCCACATGGCCTATCACACGCGCATCGACATTGAAGCTGCGGCTGATGTCGATGATGCCGCGAGCCGTGGCCTCGTCGGTGTAGAACTCCATACGGTGACCCATGTTGAACACCTTGTACATCTCCTGCCAGTCGGTCTTGCTCTCCTCGTGGATCATCTTGAACAGCGGCGGCACAGCGAAGAGATTGTCCTTGACAACGTGAAGGTTGTCGATGAAGTGCAGCACCTTGGTCTGCGCACCGCCCGAGCAGTGTATCATGCCGTCCACCTTGGGACGGTATTCGTCGAGCACCTTGCGAACAATAGGCGCATAGGTGCGGGTGGGCGAGAGCACCATGTGGCCTGCGTCAACGCCGGGCACCTCGGTGGGATCCGTCAGCAGCTTGCTGCCGCAGAAGACCACCTCTTGTGGCAGGTTGTGGTCGTAGCACATGGGATATTTCTCAGCATAGATATGCGAGAAGACATCGTGGCGTGCCGAAGTGAGGCCGTTGCTGCCCATGCCGCCGTTATAGGCCGTCTCATAGCTGGCCTGACCGTAACTGGCAAGGGCCACGATGACGTTGCCAGCCTTGATGCGCGCATTGTCGATGACATCGGCCCTACGCATACGGGCCGTCACCGTGCTGTCCACGATGATGGTGCGCACCAGGTCGCCCACATCGGCCGTCTCGCCGCCAGTGAGCACAATGTCGATGCCCATGTCACGCATCGTCTGGCAGAATTCCTCCGTGCCATTGATCACCGCCGAGATAACCTCGCCGGGTACCAACTGCTTGTTGCGCCCAATGGTGGAACTCAACAGTATGTGGTCCAACGCGCCTACACACAGCAGGTCGTCGGTGTTCATCACGATGGCATCCACCGCAATGCCTTTCCACACACTCAAGTCCCCTGTCTCGCGCCAATACATGTAGGCCAGCGAACTCTTGGTGCCTGCACCGTCCGCATGCATAATGTTGCAATACTGTCCGTCGCCGCCCAAAAGGTCGGGAATTATCTTGCAGAATGCCTTAGGGTATAGACCCTTGTCTATGTTCTTGATGGCGTTGTGCACATCCTCCTTCGATGCGGAGACTCCACGCTGGTTATACTTGTCCATAGTATGTCTTTTATGCTACAATTCGCTAACTATCACACCTATGACCCCCTTCGGAACCCTGTGTGACCAACTGCAAAGGTACGACTTTTTTTCATTCCCGCAAAACACACCACAAAAAAAGGCACACCCCCTCGGGTATGCCTTCGTGTTGGACACGTGCCAAAAATTAGTTGCACTTCGTCTCCTGAGTCATCGGGCCCACAGTCTGGGTCACGTTCAGGTCAGCGCAATTGGTGGCCTGCTGCTCCACAGTCTGGACGGTGGCACCGTTCTGAGTGGTGACGCAGGTGCAGGTCTTCTTGCAGCTCACAAAGCAAGCGGCAACAGCGACGATGGCGATGGCGGCAAGTACTTTCTTCATAATAGTGTTGGTTTTTGTGTTGTTGTTTTTGCAGCGCCTTTCCCTTTATTCAACCTCCACCGGTATGGCGCACCGCACCTCCATCCGGCTTCAGCGTTCTTTCTGTTCAATTGCACTCGGTCTTCACGACTACGTCGTCCATCGTCTGGGTGACGTTCATCGAAGCGCAGTTGGCGCCTTCCACCGACATTGTCTGCACCGTCTCCCCGTTTTCTGTGGTGACGCAGGTGCAGGTCTTCTTGCAGCTCACAAAGCAAAATGCCAGAGCCACGATTGCAAGCGAAGCAAATACCTTTTTCATTGTAACTTGTTTTTATGTGTTTACGACTGCAAAATTACAATTTTTTTTCATTCCACAAACACAAAATCTCACTCTACCCCCCCCAATCCTACAGCCATCCCACTGAATTGCTTGAAATCACACGCAAAACCCGCAAATACACAACACCCGATATTTAACTATAATTAACTTTCCCACCCCCCTCCACCACCCTGTCTTTTCCCCCGCCATTGCCCCCGCTCGAAGCAAAAAAGAAACAACCTCTGCCACATTGCATCGCCGCATCGCCACCCCTCATATCCATCTATTGTCAGTAAAAAAAACAACCGGACCACCCTGAAAAGGCAGCCCGGTTGTCTTTTTTTGTATTGGCAGCTTATCTGCGGCGGCCACCGTCGCCGCTGGAGCGACGCTCGCCATGGCCATGGTCGCCACCACGTCCACCACGGTCGCGGCCACGATCGCCACCGCGTCCACCGCCATTGCCATTACGGGCGGGCTTCTCGTCCTGATAGCCTTCGGGCTTGGGCAGGAGGGCCTTGCGGCTGAGCTTGATCTTGCCGTTCTTCTCGTCAAAGGCGATGACCTTCACCTGGAACTCGTCGCCAACGTGGATGAGGCCTTCGAGCGTCTCGGGGTGACCCCACTCGTACTCGCTGATGTGCATCAGGCCTTCCTTGCCGGGCAGGAACTCCATGAAGGCGCCGAACTCGACGATCGAGACGACCTTGGCGTCGAACACATCGCCCACCTCGGGCACCGTGCAGATGTCCTTGATCCACTTGAGGGCGGCGGCGATGTCGTCCTTGTTCTGCGAGGCGACGTCGACAATGCCGAACTCGCCTTCCTCTTCGATATTGATGATGGTGTTGGTCTCGGCCTGGATCTTCTGGATGACCTCGCCACCCTTGCCGATGACAGCACCGATGAAGTCTTTCGGAATCTTGATCTGCTCGATGCGGGGCACGAAGTCCTTGTAGTCCTCGCGCGGGGCGGGGATGGTCTCGGCAATCTTGTCGAGGATGTAAAGACGCCCCTGGCGGGCCTGCTCGAGGGCCTTGGCCAGCACGTCGTAGCTGAGGCCGTCGACCTTGATGTCCATCTGGCAGGCGGTGATACCGTCGCGGGTGCCGCAGACCTTGAAGTCCATGTCGCCGAGGTGGTCCTCGTCACCGAGGATGTCGCTCAGCACGGCCCACTTGTCACCCTTCGAGATGAGACCCATGGCGATACCGGCCACTGGCTTGCGCAGCTTGACGCCGGCATCCATCAGCGCCATGCAGCCGGCGCAGACGGTGGCCATCGAGCTGGAACCGTTGCTCTCGAGGATGTCGGAGACCACTCGGATGGTGTAGGGGCAATCCTCCTCGGTGGGCAGGACCTCCTTGAGGGCGCGCCAGGCCAAGTGGCCGTGGCCCACCTCGCGGCGGCTGGTGCTGCCACTGCGTTTCACCTCGCCGGTGGCGAAACCGGGGAAGTTGTAGTGCAACAGGAAGCGGCGGGTGCCCTCGATGACGGCACCGTCGATCTTCTGCTCGTCGAGCTTGGTGCCCAGCGTGCAGGTGCTGAGGGACTGCGTCTCGCCGCGGGTGAAGATGGCGCTACCGTGGGCCGAAGGCAGGTAGTCGGTCTCGCACCAGATGGGGCGGATCTCGTCGAGCTGACGGCCGTCGAGACGGGTGCGTTCGTTGAGCACCATGTCGCGCATGGCCTCGCGCTCGGTGTCGTGATAGTAGCGGTCAATCATGAACTTCACCTCGTCGGTGAGGGTCTCTTCGGTATAGTTGGCATCGATGAACTCCTGCTTGATTGCCGCAAATCCGTCTTCACGTTGATGTTTATTAGCGATGCCCTGTTTAGAAAAATCGTAGCACTTCTGGTAGACGGCTTGGCGAATGCGCTCGCGCAGCTCCTCGTCGTTCACCTCGTGGCAGTACTCGCGCTTCTCCTGCTTGCCGGTCTCGATGGTGAGCTCGTTCAGCACGCGGCACTGGATCTTGATGGCCTCATGGGCGGCCTTGAGGGCGTTGAGCATCACGTCTTCGGAGACTTCCTTCATCTCGCCTT
>DFLB01000031.1:64739-98645 GCA_002373995.1 Bacteroidales bacterium UBA3630
CATCTCGCCTTCCACCATCATGATGTTGTCCTCGGTGGCGGCCACGATGAGGTCGAGGTCGGCGCGCTCGATGTCCTGCATGGGGGTGTTGATGACGTACTGGCCGTCGAGGTAGCTCACGCGCACCTCGCTGACGGGACCGTTGAAGGGGATGTCGCTCACGGCGAGGGCCGAAGCAGCGGCTAAGGCGGCCAGCTGGTCGGGCATGGTGTCGTGGTCGCCGCTGATGAGGGTGATGTTCACCTGCACCTCGGCATGGAAGTTGTCGGGGAAAAGGGGACGCAAGGCGCGGTCGACCAAGCGGGCGATGAGGATCTCATGCTCCGAGGGGCGTGCCTCGCGCTTGAAGAAACCGCCGGGGAAGCGCCCCATGGCGGCGTATTTTTCCTGGTAGTCAACGGTGAGAGGCATGAAGTCGACGTTCTCGCCCACCTCCTTCTTAGAGCAGACGGTGGCTAAAAGCATCGTGTTGTTCATGCGGACAACGGCAGCGCCGTCGGCCTGTTTGGCCAGCTTGCCGGTCTCGATTTCGATCATGCGGCCGTCGCCGAGGTCGAATCGCTTAGTGATAATGTGTTCGTTCATTGTTGTTTTTTATTGTTTTCGTTTACTTTACCGCAGCCTCGGGGACCGTCCCCAAGACCCATAAAAGTGTTAATATTCAGTTCTCTATCTCCTTCGGCGGGCATCAAAAGACCGGCTAAAAGAAAGTGCAAAGATACAATTTTTCTGACAATTGCGACTATAAAAGCGAGAATTATTTGGCCAATAGCAAAATACTTCATACTTTTGCATCCCGAAATGGCACGCCTGACGCTGCGACATATAGCCTCCATCATACTGTTGGCCACCTACTTGCCAATGGTGCTGTTGTCGTCGCTGCACACGCATCACGATACGGTTGACTCTCACGACAACTGCCTGCAGTGCGCCGGCCACTTCGAGACCCATCACCACCACCAGCACGACTGCCTGTTCTGCAACTTCCTCAGCCTGTACTATCACGGGCAGCCATTAGAGCAGCCGCGCTTCATCCTCCCCTCCGCAGAAACAACGCTTCCCGCCGTTGTGGGAAACACCGATACACAATGCGCCGGGGCGGCCATGCTGCGGGCTCCGCCTACGGCTTGACCCCAAGCTTCCACCATTAGTTTTGTTTTGCACGACCGCCGACGGCCTTCGGGTCTCCATGTCGCGTGCATCATGTTTATTTTCAACAACAGCATACTATGTACAAGAAACTTTTGCGTGGCATCAACCACAAACTTATAATAGCCACCATCGTCATAACCCTCTTGCCGCCAACAGCTGCGGCGCAAAGCCACGGCGACACCATACGCCTGCGCCAGGTGGTCGTCACAGCCACCCAGCATTCAACCACTCGCGCCGAAGCACCCGCGGCGGTGGGCGTCATCGACGGTGGCCAGATGGAGGCCGCCAGCGCCGTAAACCTGGGCCAGGCACTCAACTTCAGCACCGGCCTGCGGGTGGAGAACAGCTGCCAGAACTGCGGTGCCAACGAGGTACGCATCAACGGCCTCGGACAGGCCTACTCGCAGATACTCATCGACAGCCGCCCGGTAAACAGCGCCCTGGCAGGTGTCTACCTCCTCGACCAGCTGCCCACGGCCCTCATCGACCGCATCGAGGTGCTGCGCGGCGGCGGCTCGGCGCTCTACGGCAGCAATGCCATCGCCGGCGTGGTCAACGTCATCACCCGCGAACCCCGCACCAACAGCGCCTCCGTGGGCAACACCACCAGCCTCATAGGTGGGCGCGCGTGGGACTTCAGCAATTCGTTCAACGCATCGATGGTCAGTGACGACCGGCGGGCAGGCCTCGCCGTCTTCGGCCACAACCGTAGCCGCCAGCCCTACGACCACAACGGCGACGGATACTCCGAGGTGGGCCTGCTCAAAGCCCGCATGGTGGGCTTCCGCAGCTACCTGCGCACCGGCGACTACGGCAAGCTCAACCTGCAATACCACAACATCCACGACTTCCGTCGCGGCGGCGACCGCTTCGACCTGCCCTCCCCTATGGCGCATATCTCTGAAGGCGGCGAGCACGACATACACAGCGCCAGCCTCAAGTGGGACTGGCTGCCCACCAGCGGCCTGCGCCACGCCTCACTCTTCGCCTCACTGCAGCACGTGGACCGCCAGAGCTACTACGGCGAACGCGACGACAGCGAGCCCCTCGGCACCGCCTACGGATACACGCAAGAACTCACCCTCAACTACGGAGCGCTCTATAGCCGCCACTTCGACACGCTCCTTTTCCTGCCCGCCGAGTTCACTGCCGGCATTGAGCACACCCTCGACCGCCTGCACGACCACACCCTCGACAGCCCCGACACCCTGCGGCAGCATATCGGCATCCTGAGTGCCTACCTGCAGAACGAATGGAAGAACAGCCGCTGGAGCATCCTCGTTGGCGCACGCATGGACAAGCACACCCTCGTCCAGGCACCCGTCGTCAGCCCCCGTCTCAACCTCCGCTACGCCCCCACCGACCACCTCACCCTCCGCGCCGGCTACTCCTCAGGCTTCCGCGCGCCGCAAGTCTATGACGAGGACCTGCACGTCGGCGCCGTAAATGGCGAGCTGTACCGCATCACCAACGCCCCCACCCTGCGCATGGAGCGTTCCCACTCGCTCAACGCCTCCGCCAACTTCTGCTTCCATATCGGCAGCCTTGAGGCCGACCTGCTGCTCGAAGGGTTCTACACCCGCATCAACGACGCCTTCGTCAACGAACTGCTTTTCGAGGACACAGCCAGCGGCTACCTGCACTACGAGCGCCGCAACGCCGACGGCGCCGAAGTGATGGGCATCAACGCCGAACTCACCCTCTCACCCGTCGAGACCATGCGACTGCAGCTCGGCGGCACCTGGCAGAGCAGCCGCTACACCGGCCAAGGCAAAGAATGGGAGGAAGGTCTCTACGAGCGCCGCATGGAGCGCACCCCCGACCTCTACGCCTACCTCATGGGCACCTACAACCCATTAAAAAACCTGCAACTCATTGCCACCGGCATCCTCACCGGCCCCATGCTCGTCTACCACCACGTACATGTGGTGGAGACCAAACACGCCGGCGAAGGCCATGTGCACAAAGAGACCACCCCATCCTTCTTCGACCTCTCCCTCAAGGCAGCCTACTGCATCCCCCTGGACGAGAGCACCCAGCTGGAGCTGAACATCGGCGTGCAAAACCTCCTCAACAGCTACCAGCGCGACCTCGACAGCGGCCCCGAACGCGACGCCTCTTACATCTACGGCCCATCCCTTCCACGCACCCTATTCTTCGGGGCCAAGCTGAACATCTGAAGCAATCAACTTTCGCCCCAGCAAGGGCTGTCTGGATTGTTCCAGACAGCCCTTTTAGCACCCCCATCCATAAAAAAGGACTGCCCAGAAGAACTCCGGGCAATCCCAACCATAACCAAATAAATATGAAAAACTTTCTCTTGGCAGGTACAGCCGACCGCGATTACTTACGCAGGCCAAGCTGTTTGACAATGGCGCGGTAGCGCTCAATGTCCTTCTCCTTCAGGTAATCAAGCATCTTGCGACGCTTGCCGACCAGACCCACCAGCGCACGCTCGCTGACCTGGTCTTTCTTATGCTGTTTCATCAGCTCCGTCAAGTGCTGGATGCGATAGGTGAACAACGCTATCTGGCCCTCAGCGCTACCGGTATCCTTCACCGATTTTCCATATTGGGAGAAGATTTCTTCTTTCTTTTCTTTTGTCAGATACATAACAAGTTACGTTTGTTTTTGCTATTATTTCGTTCAACTTTACGGCTGCAAAAATACAACCTTTTCGCAAACTGGCAAAATATTTCTTCAAAAAAAGCCAATTTTAACGTTTATTATGAAAACAACACCCCATTTCCCTCTCACCTTATTCCTTCATTCAACAACCACCCTCCACCCCCTCTCACTATCATCCTAAGCATATCCTAAGCGTATCCTAAGCATATCCTAAGCATATCATAGGCAGATCATAGGCAGATCCTCTATACACCCCTACAAAAACCACTGTCGAACCCTAATCTAACCAAAACACACAAGGAACTCCGTGTCTCCTCACACCTCGTTTCTTTCTTACTTAACCGCAAAAGAAAAGCCTCTCTTTTCACGCAGAGAGGCTTCACGTTCAATCAATTGCAGCAGCAATCTCATTCGCCAACGACGCCAACTCCTCGGGCGACATCTCCACATGATGCGAAAAACTGAGATCCCCGGGCTTGTTGAGCGGCACCAAGTGGATATGAGCATGAGGCACATCAATGCCCACCACAGCTTGCCCCACCTTGATACAGGGGCATACCTTCTTCAGCCCACGCGCCACGCGACGGCTGAAAAGATGCAACTCTGTGAAAAGCTCATCGTCAAGGTCAAAAATGTAATCAACCTCTTTCTTGGGAATACACAGCACATGGCCACGCACGATGGGATTAACATCGAGAAAAGCCAGACAATTCTCCGTCTCGGCCACACGGTAGCACGGTATCTCCCCGGCCACAATCCTACTGAAAATACTTGCCATATCAGCGTTCAATTTTGGTAAGTTCGAAAGTCATCTTGCCTGCCGGCACATTCACCTCCACCACATCGCCAACCTTGTGACCCAAAAAAGCCGACGCAAAAGGCGACGTAATGCTGATCTTGCCCTGCTTCAGGTTGGCTTCGCTCTCCGGAACAATAGTATACTTCTGCACCATCTTGTTCTTCGTGTTGCGAATCGTGATGATAGACAGCAGCAACACCTTCGAGGTATCAATCTTGCTCTCGTCGAGCAAACGGGCGTTGGCCACCAGTTCCTGCAACTTGCTGATGCGCGCCTCAAGGTGCCCCTGCGCCTCCTTGGCGGCGTCATACTCCGCGTTCTCGCTCAGGTCGCCCTTGTCTCGAGCCTCGGCAATAGCCGCCGACGCAGCCGGTCGCTCGATGGCAATCAAGTGGTGCAACTCGTCTTTCAGTTTTTGAAGTCCTTCTTCACTATAATATTTTATCTCTGCCATAGCTATATTTGTTTTTTTTAGGCGTTTAAAAATTAGGAAAGGCTTATCAGGAAGCCTTTCCCAATCTGTGATTATGTCTTGTCCGTAGCTTTAGAAACGGAAACTGGCTCCAATGGCATGGGTGCCGCGAAGCGGCGATGCCGACTGGTACGAGTAGTCGATAGTCAGTCCTATATTGTTATTCTCCTTCTTTGACAGGGGCACATCAACCGACGCACCCGCGCAGATTCCGTTGTTGGCCGTGGCAGCATTGCCGGTCCACAGGCCGGGCTGCATGATGTAACCCGCACGCACCTGGAACATATTGAGCAAGCTGTACTCAACACCCAGCGTGTAGTTGTCGCGCAGGAACGCGTTCGAGGTAAACGCACCAGCCACCGTAAGGCGCTGATCCCACTGGTCAAACAAAAAGTCATACGACACACCGATGTTCAAGCACGTAGGCAACTCCATCTCGGCAGAGCGCGTCTCCACCGTGAAGTTGTTGCCGGCGGTATTGATCATCTGCAACGACATACCCGTACCCTCAAACTTCATCGAGGGACCCCAGTTCTTCAGCGAGATACCGAACTTCAACTCATCGTCGTCACCGGTAACATACTGGATACCGGCATCGATAGCAAAGCCCGAACCGGAAACGTTGTCCGTGCTCTCGGTGATAACCTTCATCGTCACAGCACCGTGAATAGTGTTGGTGAAGCTGTGGGCATAAGCCACATTGATGTTCATGTACGAGGGCGAGAAGGTTCCGTTCACACCAGCCTCAGGACTCAGATAGGTAGTCACATCGATGTCGCCGAAGCCCATCGACATCACATACACACCCATCACACCGCGCTCAAAGATGCGGATACCAAGACCAAAGGTGTTGATACTGGCGCCACTGGTGAGACCGCTCTTGCCACCATAAAGCATGGTGTTGGTGTAGCCCACCTCGATATTCTCGACAAACGCGAGACCAGCCACGTTGGAAAACATGGAACTCAAGCCTCGCACATTGGCAACATTGACACCACCCCAGCCCGTATTGCGCGCCCACGGGTTGATGAGCAATTCCGATGCACCGGCCGTTCCGCGACGCTCATCGTTACCAGCCATCGCCGACTGGAACGACACCGTCGAGAGAACCACAACTACTGCAAATATTCTAAATATGTTTTTCATCTTCTGTATTATTTTCGTCGTTATGTGTTACACAATTAGAAGCCGAAGGAGTTGAGGTCAACCGGGCGCATCGTGCCAAACCACTTGATGACTCGCTCGCCGATGCCCGGCACTGTGACGTGGATGAGATACATACCGCCCGCAATGGGAATACCTGTCTGGTTGTGCAGATCCCAGTCGATGTGCTGACCCAACTCGGACCCTTCTGCGGAGTTACCCACCGCTGTGGGACCAAGCGTACGCACCAGCGTCCCATCGACAGTATAGATGCGGATATAGCAGCCTTCCTTGACGCCATTCTCGTTGACACCGGTGGGCAGGTTGACAATACGCACCTTGGTCTCAAGCTGGCTGGCCGTCTCATAGTTGGAGTAGCTGTAGTACGGGTTCGGCACCACATTGATAAGACTCAGCAACGAATCCTTGTAGCTCTGCCGTGCATCAGCTTTCGTAGCCAGATTCTCCAGAACAGCGTCGCTCGGCTTGATGACGAACTGGTAAGCCGGCATGTTCCTGTTCGTAGGACGCGTGACGGCAGTACCGTTGAGCGACATATAGCGGCCATAAGGCGTACGCACATCAATGTCAACCGTGACGTCGCACGGAATGTCCATAGGATTGTCGAAAGCAAAGCGTTCGTTCACCAACGGCATGTTCACCCAAGCCACGGAGGCATAGAGCAGAGCCAAAGAGTCACGCATAGGCACCAGCGTCGAGGTGGGAACAATCATACCGTGGCGCAGGATGCTGCCACCGCCGGAACCAAGCGAATCGCTCGTGATGCGGTCTGCCTGACGCAGAAGCTTCATAGCCCAGGCACCGGCATCGTAGCTCGGTGTCTTGTAGTACTTGTAAGGCTTCGTCGTCGAGCGGAAGTCATAGAAGGCCTGATTCGTGGCATTCATCACATAGATATAGTGGCGACCACCGAAGACATAGTTCTCCGTACCCGACATAACATCGCTCTTGGGATTCCATATCATGTCGCGACCATTATACTGCACATAGCGCGAATCTTCACCAAACATGATGTTCAAGCGCTCGCCGGTAGCTGTGTTGATGGCATAGCCGGGGAACCAACCCATACCCGTGGCGGAAATGTAGTTGGGGTTCTTCAAACCGGCAGTGTCCGCAGCCGAGAAGTTGGCGCCGCGCTCAGCCTGTATGTCGGCCAAGGTCTTGCCTTCTTTGTTGACCGAAGCATGGCGGCGGGCGCTGAACCTGCGAGCCTCGCCCTCAGCCTGCGTATAGTCGTCACACATCTCGATAACCGGGCAACGCGTCCACTTCGACGTGTCGGCAGTGAAGACAACATGCACGCTCGGCAGCTTGGACAACTCGTTATAGTTGACAGCCAAGTTCCACGACGGAACCATCAGCTGGCGCTCATATTCGTTGTGCAGGAACAAGGTCGAACCTATAGCTCGGTTCAGGCTGTCAAAGACCTCCTGCTCGGCAAGGTAGTAGCTGAAGTTGAAGCCGGGGTGGAACGGCATGGTGGAAACCAGTCCGTAAGGAGCCCACGTACCCATGACAACATCTTCATAGATCTCTCTCTTATCCGTACCTTCGTTGGTGACGGGATAGTCCTCGCCAGGATTGGTGGCAAAGCCCTTGAAGTAGTCTTCATCGAGATAGCTCTCGTTGATATTGTATGATGTAGGCTGTTTCACAAACGAACGGAACGAGTTGGCTGCATACTGCGAACCCGAACGAATCCAGTTGTACTGCAGATAGGAGTCGTTGTCAGGCACACCGGTGAGCCACTGGGCATACTCGTTCTCATATGTCATCGACGAGGCCAGCAAAGCACCGTCCTGGACATATCCCTGATAGAACGAACCTATACCGCCAAAGGCGCTACCGGCAAACTCATTCTTGTTCGACGGATCCTCCCAGGTATCACTGTTGATGTCTGTTGCAGCATAGTTGGGATTGACCAGCGTAACGGCAATACCCAAATCAAGGAAGATTTGCTCATTGTAGCGCGAAATGGTGAAGTCTGACCATATCGTGTCTTTTGTTCCATCAGGTATCAAGCACCAACGGGTGTACTCGTTGACCACAATGTCAGTATCTGCAGTAGCAGGCTCACCATCCTCGGTATAGGCCTTGAAGAAGATGTTGTAGCGTCCCTCTTTCAGCTTGAGCGGGTCGATGACACGCACGTTGATAGGACCATAGTTCTCTTCGTAGCTGGGATGCTCTATCATGCACGGATTGTGCATCTTCGAGTTATCATCCTGCGGCGAGGTCACATAGTGGTCAATGTATCCGGGACCCTTGCCGGGAACACCCTTCGGACCCATCAGTTCAGTGATGGACTCCTGCGTCAGACGCAACACCGAACCACCATTGCCATAACCCTCTATACGGATAATGTTGGGGCACATACCAAACTCGGACTGTGCCATCTTGCCACCATCTTCGAGCGCCGGATTATGAGGAATGGCCACGATGGGCTCAATGGCCTTGCCGTCCTCTCTCTTACGACCTGCAAGGTAGGGTTCTGTCTGGCAGTCTTGACAGCCCGCGGTATAGGCTTTGTAACGGTTCTGCGCGTAGGCTATCGCTATGAAGTAATACTCGCGGTTGTTGACCAGCGAGGTGTTGGTACCGGTAGCAAAAGCATCAGTGGTGATGCGGAATACGTGGCGTATACCCGTATTCGAACCCTCAACCATCACCTCTCCGGTAAGACCCGTTGTGGTGTTCTGCGTGTAGTTCACCAGCGTACCAATCGGCAAACTGGGGTTCTCATTGACAACAGCAACGATGGAGTCTTGTCTCGCGTTGAGCTCGAACGTGACAGTGTCATAGTAGTTCTCGATATCGCACTGGGCCACCAAACGGGCCTTGGAAATGTCGCGGATATCAGCAACCGACACACTGGCATCTCTCAACTGATAAATCTGATAGCCCTCGAAGATATAGCTTCTGGCGGTGGAATCATACATATGGATATGGCCCAACTCGTCAGTGTAGCTCTGCGGGATGGAAGGATCTATCTCGCGATACTTCTCCTTGTAGTTGTTGGAGCTCGGCTGCTCGTAGTTGATGTAGAGTATAATCTGGTTGTTCAACTCCTGGCAGGTCAGCGTAGGTGCATCGGGACCGTCAAGAACCTTGAAGCAGTTCTCAAACAAAGCCTGGCAGATATCATCGATTTTGCGAAGCTCTTCAACCGAAGACCATGCATTGCCCGACGAAGCCTGAGCAAAAGGAACACCAACGGTGATATAGTTAAGAGCACCGGGTTTAAGGGTGAACGGACCGGCCGACTGCATGAAACGACGGTCATTCGGCGTCACATCGTCGCCCGAAGTAGTTTCAGTCCAGTAATTGTTTCCATCCCACGGCGAAGGCAACTCGGCACCATTCACACCCCAACGCCACGGATCGCTGTCGCCAGGGAACATGAAGTCGCAATCAAGGTTGGTCGTCGAACCAGTAGCGGAAGGAATAGCGTTTCCACCATATTTCATACGCTGGCCGTTCTTCCAATAGCCACGCAGGTAGTTGTAGTAGTCACTGGCCTTGGAGGGCTCACCGTTGACAGCGTTGGAGCTATTGTCATAGTACACGAAACGGCGCATACCAAAACGCTCGTCATCAACAATGTTGTTACCAAAGTTCACACCATTGATGGCGCAGTTGCCAACGGCATCACCGGGAACAAAATACCAGCTCATAGGATCGTAGCTGAAGAAAAGGTCGGCAGCATCCGTAACAGCAACAGTGTCATAATATACGTTGCCAAGGCTGTCTGTTCTCTTGTACGTATCCAACAGGTTCTTTACATGAACATTCGTATATCCGGGATCAAGAATCTTGGGAATATTGATTTTGGGATTATCCAAACCATCCGGATCCATATACGGGCCCTGGAAGAAGTCGATACCTACCGCCGGCGGGATACCGGAATAGCTACCCGAGCCGGGTCCGTCAATCTCATCACCATTGTAGCAGTAGCCAAGACCACGACGAACATCGCAACCCACAAAGTCATCAAAAGCATAACCCAAGTCAGCATCAACCCACTGGCTAAAATAGGTCTCGCGCAACTCATAGGTGGAACGGTTGATAATCTCGTAGGAGTAGAAGGTCATGTCATTGATGGCGTTGTTCGTGGTGAAGGCAAAAGCCTGAGCACGAATTTCAAGGCCGATATGCTCACCGCCGGTCTCGGTATGAGTGTTACCCATATCATTGAAGACCCACCAGATAGTCTGGTCGCCCTTCAGCACCTGGTCAGACAGTATACCACCCTTAATAATATCATCCGAATAGAAGTTATCCTCCATTGTGGGCTGCACATGGCTGGTATAATCTCTTCCCCACTGCGCCTTCAGGGTACGGGGGCACAATTTATTGTCAAAGTCATAATAAGGATAGTCACCGGCGCTGGGATTGTACTTCAAGTCGCCATCTGCATCATAGAAAGGTGCAAGGAACTGGCTCAGATCGTCTCCTTCTCCCTTGGCAGGCCAGTTACGGATGACATCAGGAATGTCAAAGACATCCCCATTGGGCACCACATAATGGTCTGCATCATTCAACCCATAAGTGAAGTGCGACTTGTGCTCCAACACCTCGGCTTTGGTGATGATCCAATGCTTGTCGTAGGCATTGCAGACAGGCAGGTCTACGGAGGCTGTTCCGTTGATCTTCAGCGGACCCGGCCAGTAATCATCACCATCGCTACCAAAACGAAGGGCAGCGATACGCAACTGGTCGTTCACATCCGTACCACCAATCCACAAGGCAGCACAGAACAACGGGCATGTGTTGCTGTTTTTGGGCAAGTGGTACTGCGCTACACTGCCGTCGTACCACATATTGCCATAGCCGTTAATCAAAGCTCGTACATTGTTGATGTTAAGCTCTGCTGTACTTTGAGCGCGCTTACAGGCCGCTGCCTTGGCTTGCACGGTCTTGCTTTTCGCGTTGACTTTCTTGCACTCTATGCACTCACGGGCCGACACACTTCCGGACACCATGACCAGCAGCAAGGAAATCAATACAAGTTTGCTATATATACTTTTCATCTTGATTAATTTTTTCTCTGTTAGATTTAGAAGTTATACGACAGGGACAGTTTGATAGTGCGCGGACTGGAATAATTCCACGTGCCGTTGCGTAGTACAATAGAATAAATATCACGATAGGCCTGAGGATCGAGGAACGCATTGATGGTCTGCTGCGTCTCGGGGTCAGTGAGATAACCGTTATCCTCGGGGTTGCCTGTCACCGAGAAGACTCCCACAACATTGCGAATATCAAAGAGGTTGTTCACGGTGAGAGCAACATTAAGGTTGGTCATACGCTTGCCAACTTTAATAAACCAAGTCTTGTCGGCAACAACATTGAAGTAGAAGCCCCACGGCAAACGTGCACCGCGATAGCTACCCACAATCGTCGCCTGCGAGTTGGAGAAGGCTTTGGTGTAAGGACGACCCGACTGCGCAACAGCCATGAAGTTGATACCAAAGTCCTCAAGTATCTTCACCTCTTTCTTGCGCTTCTCACCAGTCTCCTTGTCAGTGACAACACGGGTAATCGTCGGGCCGTTGTATCTTGCTCCGCCAAAATAACGGAAGTCTACGTTAGCCTTGAACTCATGACGACGGTCGTCACTAATGGGGTTGAGCATCTTAAGCGTAGTGTAACCTTCCTTGATAAGTTCTGTCATCGTACCACTCGACAAACCGGTACCTTCAGCATACTGCAAGGTATAGTTGGCATTGATACGGATGTTCTTGGTCTGACGAAGGTCATAGGCCAAGGTGACACCCTTGATGGTACGGAAGTCCTTGTTGTCATAGCTGTAGTAGTTGGGGTTAGGATCAGCACCAGCATACTGAACCAACTGAATCAGGTCACGCGTCTCCTTGTAGTACGCCGAAGCACTGATGGCCGACGACTGGTTGAGAGCCTGCTGGAAACCTAACTCATAGTTCGTGATACGCTCCGGCTTGAGGTTGGGGTTGTTGATGGACGATATCTGTGTCATGTACAGATAGCTCAAATAACTGGCCTCCCATCCCGAAGACGGACGACGGGCAATAATGTCATAACTGGCCTTGAACTGCGATTTCTCACCAATGGGGAAGGAGAAAGCAATACGAGGCATGGCCACAATCTGGGGGGTGTAACGCTCGAATGCCTCCGAAGAAACAGTGCTGTTACGGACAGCTTTCTGACCATTGGCCGTGCGGTACGGCGTAGGCTTACCGGTAGAACCGTTCACGGCACTGGGCGAGGACACCTCGGTACCAGTAGCATCATACCACTTGCCCTGCGAGTCACGATAACCCTTGATAACAGGACGATAGTCAGGATTGTCATCATCAGGCACCTTGTCCACATACGGCACCCAATCATCACCGGCAAGATCCAAATAGGAGTCACCACCACCGACAAGATTGCGGTTCGCTTTCAAATCTGCAACGGTATAAGACTCATACAACAGGTAAGGATCCTTCAACACATACTGGTTGCCGTTGAAATAGTCAAGACGGACACCGACATTGAAGATAAGATCCTGGAAATAGAATTTATCCTGAATGTATCCTGCCACATATATCGGAGAGAAGGACGGCAACTCGCGATATTTGCTGTCTCCGGGATTGAAGAATTTGTCAAGGCTCCAATTGGCGCCATTGTATTTCTTACCCGTGTGGTCATATCCAACATATCCCACGTATGAATTACCACTGTTGAAAAGCTCTGTGGCCGAGAACATCTCAATACCACCGGCATTAACAAAATCCTCCGGAGAGTAACGGTCAATATCGATCCAGGTCCTCTCAGTAATAGCAGCACCATCCTGAGTGATACCATTGTTCATCAAATAGGTACGGAAAGCCTCATCAAATGCCGTCTGCTTGTCTTTGTTCAACAGTCGGTTGTAATTGACATAAAGCTGCGAACCACGCTGCTCATAAATCGGGTTGTCAAGATCCAACTGGTCGATATGGCTGTTCGCATTGTCACGCATCAACGTCCAAAGGCCATAGGCACTCAGAGAATAGGACGACTGCCACATCTGGTCGTACTGGACACCGATTTCTATCTCATGACCCAGAATGTCGGCAGAAGCTTTGGCCTGCAAATAGAGGTAGTCGGACTCAGCTCTGGAGAAACCGGTACTCTGTACACCCACATTGGATATCAAACTGTAAATACTTGACGGGGAATCACCGTTATACAATCCTTTGAACTGACGGATGTAGTCAATCGTGGAAAGGAACGGACGCACATCCTCAAATTCACTGCTCGTAAAGAGCTGCTCATTGTAATTGGCCAAAATATGGTTGGGCGTATTGGCACCACTTCCCGAAACATATGTCACACGGTCTCTCCAAGCATTCTGAACCTGTGCCCACTGACGGACACCGTTATAGTCAAACTCCCTTAATTCATAAGAACGCTGTTTCTCGGTAATAAATTTGCCAATATAACCATATTTGAATATATCGTTAATGTCGCTGCCAAAGTTCTCGTTGTAGGATCTCGATGTCGATTGAGTGAACATGGCTGTGATGTTGTACATCACGTTCTTGATGGGCGACGAAGTTTTGGCCTCATCCTCACTCGATGCCTCTGCATCCGGGAAACGCTGGGTGAAGTCAACCGTCACACCATACGTAAGACCCTCGCTCACCATCGAACCCGAGAGGGGCATCGCAAGAGGTGAAAGTGTAGCACTCGGCGAATGCGATGCACTGAACTCACCGGTCAACGTGAGGGTGGCATAGTCTGAAAAGCGGAAATCCAAAGCGCCTTCCATCGCAACACCGTAGTACTGCAGATTGGGGACACGCGTTCTGTCTCCGTCAAAATCCTTCCGCGTCAGACGGGTAATCTCATGAAAATCATCTCTGCGCAAGGCAGTCTCGGCCGAGTAGTTGATAGCACCCGAGAGCGGATCGTATGAGAGCGGACTGCTCTCAAACTGCTTGACCAAAGCATCGTTGACAATTTGATACCTATATCCCTTTACGCGATAGAACGGCGAATTCTCGTACTGTGCCTGTCCCGTCAGACGGAAACCTACCAGCGTGCGCTCCACCGAGGATCCGTCCGCCTGGGTAAAATTCTTCTTGATGACAGGGCCCGTCAAATAAACCATCAGCGTATTAAACAGGCGGTAGTCGAGATAACCCTCCCAACGCACCATTCCTTTGAACTGGCTCGTTGGCGGCTTGAGGGTGATAATCTGGGTACCACCGATAGCCTCGCCGATACTGGCAGGTGTACCACCAAGAATAACCTGGATCTCAGCAATAGCGTCCTTCGGAACCGAAATACCGGTACGCTTGCGAACGTTACCCTGCATGGTCACCATGCCGCTTTCACCACGGGCCGTGCCAGTACCACCGTCGCTGTATCCGATACCACCGACCGAAGCAACAATGCTCTCCACCGATGTACCAGGCATACGCGCAATATCATCGCTCGACAGACGTGCACCCTGCTCGGCCGAACCGATCTCAATCACAGGCACTTTGTCGGCAACGATATCGACAACTTCCAGTGTCGTCGCCGTCGGATTCAGCGCCACATCCACGACCGTGAAACCCGAAGCCTTCACATTGATACCCGTCTGGACGTAACGGTTGTATCCCACATAGGAAACTTCAATGTCATACTTGCCCACAGGCAACGGTTTGATGGTATAGACACCATCAAAGTCGGTAACACCGACGAGCACCTGCTTGCCGTCTTGCTTAGCTACAATGTTCACAAAGGGCAGTGCCTCTTTTGTTTTGGCATCAGTAATGGTACCCTTCAGTGTGCCTTGGGCAAGGGCGGCCATTTCTGCCATCAGCAAGAGTCCGAATGTTAACAGTACTTTTCTAAACATTCTCATTGCGTTTACTGATAAGATATTATTGTTTTATTTTATTTCTCTGTATTTACTCTCTTCATGCCAACTCTTTCGTCTTCTGCTTGCCAGAAATCTCATACACCACCGCACAGGCAATGCACAACGACGAGAAGACACCCACAAGCACACCAACCAACAGCGCAAAGATAAAGCCACGAATTACCTCGCCGCCGAAGATGAACATCATCAGCAGAGTAACGAACGTGGTTCCCGACGTATTGACCGTACGCGCAAGGGTGGAGTTGATAGCATCGTTCATATGAGTGATCAACTCACGCTTCGGATACAGTTTGCGATATTCACGCACACGGTCGAAGATAACCACCGTAGCATTGATTGAATAACCAATCACCGTCAGTACAGCCGAGATGAAGTACTGGTCAACCTCAAGGTTGAACGGCAACAAACCATACAGCAGCGAGAATACGCCTATCACCAGTATGGTATCGTGGGCCAATGCCGTCACCGAACCAATGCCAAAACGCCAGCTACGGAAACGGAGCCCGATGTAAACAAACATAACCAATAGACCGCCGATAACAGCCCAAATGGAGTGCATCAGATTATCGTGGGCAATCGTGCCTCCCACCTGGTCTGCCTGAATGATACCCAGCGGATTGTTCTCCGTCGACTTGAAGTCATCCAGACTGATCGGCGTCGAGAAGTACTCGCCCGTTCCAGCATAGAGTTTCTCCACAATCTCATTCTTCACGGCATCCCCGTCCTCAGCAATCTTGTACTTGGTCGTAATCTTCAACTGGTTGCTCGGACCGTAGGTCTTCACCTCCGGAGCCTCCTCGAACTGCTTGGCCAGGTCGGAGCGCACATCGACAGCATTCACCGGCTGGTCGAAACGAACCACATAGGTGCGACCACCCGAGAAGTCGATGCCGAAGCTCAAACCACGGAAGCAGAAACTCGCCACGCACACAGCAATCGCCACACCGGCTATAATGTAGAACGTGCGACGTTTACCGATAAAATCAATATGGCTGTTGCGCAAGAAGTTCTCCGAGAACGGGAACGAGAAATTGAGCTTGCGCTTGTGCTGCAGATTACTGTCAATAATCAGTCGGGTGATAAAGATCGATGTGAACAGCGACGTGACAATACCAATGCACAACGTGACGGCAAAACCTTGCACCGCGCCCGAGCCGAACATAATCAGCACCAGACCCAGCAGGAAGGTCGTCACCTGGCCATCGATAATAGCCGAATATGCATTCTTGAAACCGTTCTCTACCGCATTGGCAAGACTTGCTCCTGCGCGTAGCTCTTCCTTCACGCGCTCATAGATAATCACGTTTCCATCGACTGCCATAGCCATCGTCAGTACAATACCCGCAATACCGGGCAGCGTCAGCACAGCTCCAATCGATGCCAATATACCTATAAGTAGGAATACATTAGTAATAAGGGCCGCCACCGACACCCATCCGGCACGGTTGTAGAAGACAACCATGTAGATGAGCACCACGATGAAGGCAAGGATAAACGAAATCAAACCATTGCGGATCGACTCCTGACCCAGCGAAGGTCCCACCACTGCCTCCTGAACAATCACAGCCGGAGCAGGCAGTTTACCCGATTTCAGAATATTAGCCAAGTCCTTGGCCTCTTCCAGCGAGAAGTCGCCAGTGATCGACGAACGGCCTCCGGCGATCTCGCCGTTGACACGCGGTGCCGAATACACCTGGTCATCCAGCACGATAGCGATGCAGTTGCCCACATTCTCTCCCGTGATACGTTTCCACTCACGCGCACCCTCGCTGTTCATCGTCATCGAAATCTCATTGCCGCCGACTGTCGAGAAGTCCTGACGGGCATCCGAGATGCACCCGCCATCCAGCAATGCCGAACCGTCGCGGGTGGTAATCTTGATGGCATAAAGCACGTAGACATCGGGGCCGAAGTGCTCGTCAGCCTTGGCCGACCACAGGAACTTCACCGTCCGCGGGTCGTACACCTTCTTCTCGGCGGCCTTCTCCAGCATGGCGCTGATCTCAGCACGATCCTTGCTTGCTGCCAGACCCACAATCGGTCCCTGCAACGGCTGCATATTCTGGTCGACATATAGTTGCAACTTGGCCAGCAACGGATTGTTCTTGGCAAAAGCCTCCATGTCGGCAGCACGGTCAGCGGTGGCGGCATTGTCGGCCGTCAACTGTTCCAACATAGCCTCCGTGCTGTCCTTCTCCACCACTTCAGTCTCTCCTTCCGTCTCAGCAACCTCAACCTCTGTATTTATAGAAGCCAAATATGTATTGGCAGCATCAATGAAACGGATAGCTTCCGTATTGTCGTATGTCTGCCAGAACTCCAACTGAGCTGTACCCTGCAGGAGTTTACGCACACGCTCCGGCTCCTTCACACCCGGCAGCTCCACCAAGATGCGCTCCGAAGCGGCAAGCTTCTGAATGGTCGGCTGAGCCACACCGAACTTGTCAATACGCTGACTCAGGATTTGATACGTTCTGTCATAAGCTCCGGCAGCCTCTTCCTTGACCACCTTGATGACATCGTCGTTCTTGTCACCAAGCTTGATCTTGTCGCGCAACTGACCACTGAAGTACGACGCCAGCGACACATTCGGATCCAGCGAGGTGATTGCCTCATAGAACAGCGAAACAAAATCACGGTTGGTACTCTTCTTCTGGGCGGCAAGCGCATTGTCGATTGCCTGATTGAAAAGAGGATCCTCCGTATGGTCGGCCAACGCACGCACCACATCCACCGTCGAAACCTCAAGCATCACATTCATACCACCCTTCAAATCAAGGCCCAGGTTAATCTCTCGGCTCTGGCACTGGCGGTACGTATAGCCCAAGTAAACCTTCTCCGTAGCCATCGAGTCAAGGTAGCGCGCCTCGCGAGCATTACGCAAAGAATCCGTCAGTATCTGGGCATCAACCGCATTGCTCGTACGGCTTGCCACCAGTTTCTGTGCCGGCTCGCTCTTGATGTAGTTTTCAGCTGCCTTCTTGGCCTTGCGCTCCACACTGCTTGTCACAAATGTAAACGACAATTGGAACAAACAAACTAATGCAAACGCCCATGCCAAAAATCTGATAAGTCCTTTATTCTGCATAGTTTATGTATATATTTATGTTTTTTTTCTTACATCCTTTGAACGTGCAAAAATAACAAAAAATCTTGACATAACAAGCAAAATTAAAAAAAAAGGACTATTTTTGCACAAAATTTCAAGAGTCACAACACAATATGCACGAAAAAAAATCTCTCACCCTAAAAGAATGGGCCGACCAGGACAAACCTCGTGAGAAACTCCTCTCCCAAGGCAAAAAGGACCTCTCCAACGCCGAGCTCATCGCCATCCTCCTCCGGACTGGCATTCAAGGCAAAACCGTCCTCGACCTCGCCAAAGAAACCCTCGCCATCGCCGGCAACAGCCTCACCACCCTCTCTCGTCTGGAATACAGCCATTTAAGAGCCATTCCAGGCATGGCCGACGCCAAAATTGCCACCCTCATGGCGGCCCTCGAAATAGGCTGGCGCATGCAAGGTGAAACCAGCGACAAAGAAATCATCATCAACGACAGCCAGAAACTCTTCACCTACATGCTCCCGCTGCTGGCCGACCTCGACCACGAGGAGTTCTGGGTCATACACCTCAACAACCGCAAGAAAGTAATTGCACGCCAGCGCATTGCATCCGGAGGACAGACCGCCACTCTCGTCGACCCGCGGCTACTCTTCCGCAGCGCGCTCGAAAACAAAGCCGTCTCCATCATGGTGGCTCACAACCACCCCTCCGGATCACTCAAACCCAGCGCCGAAGACCGCTCCCTTACCAAGCGCCTCGACCAAGCAGGCAACCTCCTGCAAATCAAACTACAAGAACACATCATCATCGCCCCATCTGTCAATGGCCAGCCCAACTACTACAGCTTCCACGACAACGGCGAAATCTAACAACCTCACACCTCTTCCTAAGCGCATCCTAAGCATATCCTAAGCATATCCTCTGCATAAGCAAGGCATACACCAAGCGGCCACATCACCCTCGGCAAAAAAATCACCTACCCACACGCACCTCCACGCTCACCGACTCCATCTGCCCCCCAAGCGGAGGGTTCATCTTACACACCTTTACTGTCACATTGTCAATCTGTTGGAATCCGTCCATCACAGCCTCCCCCACCCTCCTGGCCACATGCTCCAGCAGATGCGACGGCTCGGCCATCTCGCGCTTCACCACCTGGTAAACCTCCAGATAGTTCACCGTATCTCCTATGCTGTCGCTCCTCTCCGCACGCGTCGTATCTGCATCTATCTGCAAATCAACCACAAAATGTGTCCCGATAGCCCTTTCCTGATCGAAACACCCATGATGCGCGTAAAAGCGCATCCCATTGATGGAAATCAAAGACAAATCCCTGAATGTAAAATGGTTAAATAATATTGTCAAACTGGTGCAAGAAGCGCAGGTCGTTCTCGAAATACAAACGCAGATCGCGCACCTGATACTTCAGCATCGCCATACGTTCAACACCCATACCCAACGCAAATCCACTATACTCTTTACTGTCTATACCACATGCTTCCAGCACATTAGGATCCACCATACCGCATCCCAAAATCTCAAGCCACCCCGTCCCCTTGCATATATTGCAGCCCTTGCCGCCGCAGATATTGCACGAAATATCCATCTCGGCACTCGGCTCCGTAAACGGGAAATAGCTGGGTCTCAGGCGTATCTGCGTATCCTCACCAAACATCTCCTTGGCAAAATACAGCAACGTCTGCTTCAAGTCGGCAAACGTCACCTTCTTGTCCACATACAGCGCCTCCACCTGATGGAAAATGCAATGCGCCCTGGCGCTAATAGCCTCATTCCTAAACACTCTGCCCGGAGCAATAATACGTATCGGAGGCTTGTGTGTCTCCATAACGCGCACCTGCACCGACGACGTATGCGTGCGCAACGCCACCTCCTGTTTACCCTCCTCCTTTTCAACAAAGAAAGTATCCTGCATATCGCGCGCCGGATGATCATGCGGGAAGTTGAGCGCCGAAAACAGATGCCAATCATCCTCAATCTCAACCGATTCCTCGACCGTAAAACCTATTCGCGCAAAAATATCGGCTATCTCGTTCATCGTCACCGACAATACATGCCTGCTCCCACGCTGCGAAAAATCGGCCGGCATCGTAAGATCTTGTCTATCATTCAATTCCGGAGCCTGCTCGACAAAGTTCTTGAATTCCTCAACCTTGGCCAACGCAGCTGTCTTAAGCTCGTTGAGGGCTATACCCATCTCCTTCTTCTGGTCGGCAGGCAACGCCTTGAACTGCTCAAACAATTCATTCATAACGCCCTTGCGCCCGAGAAAACGAACGCGGAACTGCTCCACCTCCGCTGCTCTGTCCTTAAAATCTTCGATACGAGCGGACCGTATCTCCTCAATGTACTGAGAAATAAGAGTTTTTATCATCTTTTGTAGTTATTTTATCACGTTCGCCTTGATAATCTTCACATCCTTCAGCGGACGGTTGTATCTATCAGTCTGCACAGCAGCAATCTTGTCCAGAACATCCATACCCTCAACTATTTCACCAAAAACCGTATAGTCTCCGTCAAGGTGCGGCGTCCCGCCAATAGTCGTATACACCTTGCGCTGCTCCGGCGTATATTTCTTATGATATTCCTTCTCCATCCGCTCCAGCATCTTCTCGTCCCACACCTGCCCCTGCACAATATAGAATTGCGAAGCCGACGACTCCTTCTTGGGATTTACGTTATCTCCCTGGCGTGCAGCACACAAGGCACCCTTTTTGTGGAAATGATGGCCTCTGAACTCCGCCGGCACAGTGTAACCCAGCGTGCCACTGCCCAGCATCTGGTTCGGCTTTGCGTCTCTCGACTCGGGGTCGCCGCCCTGAATCATAAACTTGCCTATCACCCGATGGAAAAGCAACCCGTCATAAGTATGGTCACTTATCAATTTCAGAAAATTATCCCGGTGCCGGGGCGTGTCGTCATACAACACAAAGACCATTCTCCCCTCCGTAGTAATCATTTCCACCTTCACCCTGCCATCTGCCACTTTCTTTTGTGCCACAGGCTTTTGCGACCATCCTGCAAAAGCTGCCAACAAAAAAATTGACAGAAAAACTATTTTTTTCATCCTATATAGAATATTTTTGGTAATTTTGCAATGCAAAAATAAGAAGAAAAAAAGACATAACAAGACAAAAAATATCACTTTTATGAAGAAAAAAATAAGCACCCTCGCCGCCCTTCTGTTTATCAGCCTTTTACCCGCAGCATTTTTTACCTCCTGCGACAAAGACACCAACAGCTATGTCGACGTTTTAGTCCTCAACGAACAGGGTCGCACGCCCGTTTCTGGCGTCACCGTCGAACTTTTCCAAAACAACTGCGACCCCAGCGACTACAAATACGCCATCGGCGTCACTGACGCAAAAGGCATATTCTCCACCCATTACGACTCGCCAGGCATCCTCGAAATCAAAGCCACCTTGTCCACCGGCGACGGCGGATACCGCCGCGGCAAAGGCAACGTCAGACTCGTGGAAGGCGAGACCAAGACAGCTGAAGTCACCCTGGGTGCAGTAGAATACTAACCATCATATTCCATGACATTTAACCCCTCTCAGGAAGACCTGGCACAACTCAATCAGCTGGGTCTTACCATAGATCAAGTACAGCAACAAATAGACCATTTCAAGGAAGGCTTCCCCCGAGCCCGCCTCGACGCCCCCGCAACCCCCGCCAACGGGGGCATCACCACGCTCGACGACAAAGACATCGCGCGCTACGAACGCCTATACCACTCCCTCAGCCAAGGACTTCGAATACTGAAATTCGTCCCAGCCTCCGGAGCCGCAACGCGCATGTTCAAAAGCCTTTACGAGTTCTCCGCAACCTATTTCGGCGTCGCCAACAACTTCGCCCGCGAATTCCCCGAGGTTAAGGAATTCTTAGAGAACATACGCACCTTTGCCTTTTACAACGACCTCAAAGCATGTATGTTGCGTGCCGACCTCGACATCGAGGAATACCTGCAGCGCGGCGACTACAGCACCGTCATCAACTTCCTTCTGAAAGAGCAATACCTCGGCTACGGCAATCTACCCAAAGCACTGCTGAAATTCCACCGCTACGGCGAAGTGCAACGCACTCCTTTCGAGGAACATATCGTCGAAGGTGCCCTCTACGGACGCTGCTCCGACGGCACCGTGCATCTGCACTTCACCATCTCGCCCGAACACCGCGCCGCCTTCCGCCGCAAACTGGCCGAGGTGAAGCATTACTACGAGAGCACCTTCGGCATCAAACTGAAGATAACACTCTCGGAACAAAAGCACTACACCGACATCATCGCCGTTGACGAGCAGAACCAACCCCTCCGCGACGAGGAAGGTCGCCTCGTCTTCCGTCCGGGCGGTCACGGAGCCCTCATCGAGAACCTCAACGAACAACGCGCCGATATCATTTTTATCAAAAACATCGACAACGTGGTTCCCGACTGGATGAAGCATACCACCGTGATATACAAGCAAGTGCTTGGCGGCATGCTTCTCGATTTGAGAAACAAGACCCGCGAGATGCTCCGCCTGCTCGACACCAACCCCGACACCAAAACCCTGCGCAAGGTGGCCAAGTTCGCCAGCGAAGAGCTGAACATCATGGTACCAGATACTTACGATGCCCATACGCTCCACTCGCTGCTCAACCGACCCATGCGCATCTGCGGCATGGTCAAAAACCAAGGAGAACCCGGAGGCGGCCCATTCTATACCATTGATACCAAAGGACGTAGGAGCCTCCAGATCGTAGAGTCGGCACAAGTCAACCACAAAGACCCGCAGCAAGAAGAACTCTTCCAAGCCTCGACACACTTCAACCCCGTAGACCTTGTATGCTGCACGAAGGACTACCGTGGACACTACTTCGACCTGCGTCAGTATGTTGACCCCATGACGGGCTTCATCAGCAAGAAGAGCAAAGGTGCCATCACACTGAAATCGCAAGAGTTACCCGGCCTGTGGAACGGTGCTATGGCCGACTGGATCACCCTCTTTGTCGAAGTTCCGATAGCCACCTTCAACCCCGTCAAAACCGTCAACGACCTGCTCCGCAAGGAGCACCGCGAAGGATAACTCCCAAAGAAGCAACATCTTTTTCTTAAAAATAACGACAATAAAATCAGCATATTGTGCAATATGCTGATTTTTTTTACACTGGCAATCAGAATTTTTTGTATTTTTGCAGCGTGAACCGAGAGTGGTTCCTCACTTTGAAAGTGCAATTTTTCGCTTATTCCTAAGCTGTGATCTGGACAATCACAAAAATGTGAAATATGGAATAGAGGGAAGTTGAGCCTTGCTATTGGCAGTTTTGTATTCCGACAATAATGCCAAAGTGGGGCAATCCCGCCTATTAAATCATTTCTATTTCACAGGGAGTCCAGACCCACAGCTTAGAAAGAGTAAACGGAGTTGGATGGCTCCACTTTCTTTGCATACCAACCCCCAACGAGCCTTGGACAAAAACTGTTATCATGAAGATAAAGTTGTTCGACAAAGCGTCCCCCGAAGCTCAACCGGAGCAGGAAGAGAAAAAAGATGAGACTCCGCTGGAAGAAAAGATCAAAGAGATCGTTGAGCAGGCGTTCAAGGAGAAAATGGCCGACAAATCTTCCCCCGAGCCCGACGAGGCTGACGAAAAGCCGGCGCAACCTGAGGAGACATGCGCACCCGAGCCAAAAGAGCCCCGGCCCGACGAAGATTGCAGCAAACCCGACAAAACCTCCACGGAAACCGGCGACGGCACACTGTACACCCGCTTGGAAGCAATAGAAACAATCCTCGCCAAACGCCTTAAAAACAGCGATGAAGCGCTACGCGACAAAGCAGCCCGCATAGACGAACTTTCCGAAAAGTACGAACGGCTCATGACTTCGGTGCAAGAGGATCGCTATCGGAAAGACAAAGTCAAGCTAATCAGCAAGATCATTTTCTTTACCGACCTCATCCGCCGCATGCTCTACGAGTTCAACCAACATCGCAGCAACACGGCCAAATCAGAAGAGACCGTCTTCCTCGAACAGCAGTTCGAAAAACTGATTGTGGCTATGGACGACACCTTGAAACACGAAATGGTGAGCACCATGCCTCAGGCCGCTGAAGGTGCCGACTTCGACGAAGAGCACATGGAGGCAATCGACACCATCAACACAGACAACGCTGCGCTGGACGGGAAAGTACACCGCTCGTTGTCAGCCTGCTACGTATGGACACTTCCATATATACTTAAAGCCCGCATCGACGAAAACGGCAACGAGGTGCGCAACTATCGCTTCGTGTTGCACCCCGAAGAGGTGATTTTATACAAGTACAATAAATAGATAAAACAAATATCAACACACAAAAAAACACTCATCATGGCAGAATTCTATGGCATTGATCTCGGAACGACCTATTCATGCATTGCCTACATCGACAGCGACGACATCGTGCAGGTCGTGTCCAATCCGAAAGGCGACCTGACCACCCCGTCGGTGGTGTCGCTCGACGACAAGGGGAAATGGACAGTGGGCAAAGCGGCCAAGTCACGCCTCGGCAGCGACCCCGACAACACAGTGGCTTTCATCAAACGCGAAATGTCCACCCCGGGTTACACCGTCACCCTGCAAGGCAAGAGCTACACTCCTGTAGACATATCGGCCAAGATATTGGAGCATCTGGTTGAGTTTGCCAACAAAAAACGCAAAGACGAGGACGGCTTGCCGCCCATCAAAGACGTGGTAATCACGGTTCCCGCCTACTTTGGCAGCATGGAACGCGAGCGCACCAAAGAGGCTGGCATCAAAGCCGGATTGAACGTGCTGCAGCTGATCAACGAACCCACAGCAGCAGCCCTCTCCTACGGACGCAAACAGAACAACGACAAGAAGTTGATGGTGTATGACCTGGGCGGCGGCACATTCGACGTCACCATCATGGAGTTCAAGAGCGGTGTTGCCAACACCTTGGCCTCGCGCGGAGACCACCATCTGGGCGGTGCCGACTGGGACCGCGCCATCGTGGACTATGCGCTGGAGCAGATCGGCAGCAAATGGGACAACCTCGACAAGTCGAACCAAGGCATGATGATGATCTCGGCCGAAGAAGCCAAGAAGACCCTCACGGACGAAGACGAATACGTGCTCACCTTCAACCACAAAGGGCTGCAGAACGTCACCATCAGCCGCTCCGAGTTCGAGAAACGCACAGAGACGCTGATGGAGAAGACCAAGATGCTGGTCGAAGAAGCTATGGAGATGGCTGGACTGAAACCGCACGACATTGACGAAGTGCTGCTGGTAGGCGGTTCGTCGCGAATGCCGATGGTGGAGAATATGGTTGGCAAACTGTACCCCAACAGCGAGGTGAAACTGGTCGACCCCGACCGTGCCGTGGCCAAAGGAGCCGCCATGACAGCCGCCCAGAACGACAAAGGCTATGTCGAGGGAGGTCTCATCCTGGGCATGGACAAGGGTTCGCGTGCTTACGGCATCCAGGCATTGAACGACGGCAATCTCTGCGTATACAACCTCATTCTACTCAACGACGACATGGTTGTGACAAAGAAGTTCGACCAATTCAACACCGCATATGACAACCAAACGCAGATCAACATGCACTTCTACGAATCTGAGTGTGAGGATGAAGTGATGGACATCGACCCCTCGTGTGAAATACCCGAACTGCACGACAATCAGGTGATCTCATGGGGACGGCCTGTCCCCAAACACACGCCAGTCAGTATCAGCGTAGAAAGAGACAAAAGCGGTCTGGTGAGAGTATTCGTAGAGTGTTCTGGAGCCAAAGGCGAGTTCGTCCTCGACCCCACGCGCCGCGGCATGATCAAAAGATAACCTGAGATGACATTTGACAAAGAGAAAGCCAACTCATGGATAGAGGACGGCAAGAGCATTGCCTCTATCCATGAGAAGCTTGACAACAAAGCCGCCGGCATACATGGCAGCGACGCCTTCCTCTACACCTACAACGCGGCCTACAACAACGCCACTCCGTCAGCGCTGAAGGAGAGCTATGACCTGCTGTACAAGATGAAGAAGAACCTGCCCCGCACGCCGAAGGACTACCAAACCATCCTCTCGGACTACGTGGGCAACGGCCGCATACTGTTCGTCAACAATGGCATTCCGTCCGACCTGATATCCTACCTGCAAAGCAAGATGCGCAACACGCAGGCTGAAGAGGCCGAACGGAGGCGGCGGGAACAGGAGCGCCAGCGGTTGCAGCAAGAGGAAGCCGAACGCAAACGCCGGCAGGACGAGCAGCGCCGACGCCAGGAAGAGCAGCAGCGGCGGCAACGGCAGCAACAACAGGAAGAGGAGCAGCGGCGGCAAGAACAAGAACACCGTCGGCGCGCGCAGGAAATAAGAGAGAGTGAAGAGCGCAAACACAAATTCCGCACAGGCTGCATCGTGGTGTTCGTGGTGCTGGTGGTGCTGCCCGTCGTCCTCAACTTCGTTGTGGGCGGCATAGAGCACAGCAACCGCAAAAAGAAACGCCAGCAGACGGAGCGCGTAGAACCGGCGCAGAACACCTCGACGACACAGACGAACAGCACAAACCGCACCTCGCAGACGACAGCCAAGCCCACCACGACAGGCACCACCGAGGCCAAGCCCGCACAGGCGCAGCCCACTGTGGACCGTGCCGCGCTGGAGAAGGTGATGCCGGACCTGCGCAAGCAGTTCAGCGCGGCGAATGGCAAGTCGACGGCGCAAAGCTGCGCGGAGTACGGCGACGTGGAGGGACTGCAATACATCAACGGCCTGCTGAAGAAGGCCGAACGCGCCGCCCCCGGCGACAGCGAGGTGAAAGGCTACCGCCGCACATTCAATTATATACTTAAACAACACAACATCAAGCTATGAACAAGTATCTATTAAGGTTGCTGGTCGGCATGTTGCTGCTGGCGGCACCGGCCTCCGTTGCGGGCCAGACGGAGCAGAAGGCCAAGGTCGCCTTCGACCAGGGCGATTATGAGGCGGCAGCCAATCTGTACAACATGGCCGCCGACCGCGCGACGGACAAAGAGAAGGCATCAAGCCTGCGCACCAGGGCGTCAATAGCCGAGAACGCCAAGCGGCTCCGCAGCGAGGCCGACTATGCCTGGAACCACGGCTACTACAGCACAGCCCAGGAGAAGTACAAGGAGCTGCTCAAGCTCAACCCCAACGACCCGCAGGCTATATACCGCGAGAAGGAGGTAAACTACAAGGTCGCGCTGAGCAAGGCTATGCAATGGTACAATGCGCGGGAGTACGAGCTGGCGATGACGTACTTTGAGAAGGCGGGGCCACGCAGCGAATGGAGCCAGGCGGAGCTGCAGGCCTATGCCAGCTGCCGCGAGGCGGTGGACTATGCCACCTTCAAGTCGGCATCCTCCCCAAGCAAAGAAGACAAGGCCCTCTCCTACCTCACACGCAACCCCAAGGGGGCACATGCGACCGAGATACGCAACTGGCTGTTTGAGTACTACATGGCGGGCGACAATCCCTATCTCGCCGGCCCCTACGCCACCACCGACGACCAGCAGAAGCGCCTGTCCAAAGCCACGAAGAAGCGCTCCGGCCGCTCGCACAGCAGCTCTTCGTCCAACTTGTTTGACGAAACCTCGATAGGCATTGCGCTGGAGACGGCCCCGTTGAGCAAGCTGCCCGAAATAGCCATACCGGTGGAACTGCGCCTGCTGAAACCGGAGAGCACTGTCAACATCTGCCTCGGCGCGCGGATAGGCAACCGCGGCCAGGTGTTTGACAACTACGACATCTTCACCGGCGACGACAGCATCGAGTATGCCGTAGAGCAGCACATGGCCTACTGGCAATTCTCGCCCTACGTGAAAGTCAGCCTGCTGGCACTCGACATCTTCTACTTCTCGTACAACGTGCGCATGAATGTCAACTTCGGCCACAAGTACCGCGAGGAGCGCAGCCTCTACGTGAAAGACGGCACCAACACGTTCCTGCACAAGGAGACCTACCGTCCGAGCGGCGCCCTCGATCCCGTTTCGTTCACGGGAACCTTCGAGTTCGGCTTGGGAGACAAGGACTTTGCCCTCTACCTGTACTACAGCAGCGAGTTCAGCCGGCCAATGAGCGACGAGACCATCAGGAGCATCACCGGCAACCCCGGGCACCCGATGTACGACGCCCTCGGCAAGACCGACCTCCTGGAGAGCTACACCAAGACGGGCTTCCTGGGCATCGGGTTTAGAGTGTATATGTAACGTTTTCTACAACAACAAGTTGGGTATATCCTTGCCCTCGGGCGGGGATATACCTTTTTTCGTATCGGAAGGACAGCGAAAGGCAGCCTCTTGGTCCGGTGGTGGTCCGGGGATGGTCCGAGGGTGGTCCGAGGATGGTCCGATACAAACCGGACCACCGGCGCTCCGGGGGCGCAGGACGCGGGGCAAAAGAGACAAAAAAACACGGGGTACATACTACGGAAAGGATTTGCACGTTATCCATATCAAAACCAATAGAAAAGAACCGAAAATGAAAAAGACAGGAATTATCGTGGCTGTCATAGCCGTCGTCGCCCTCATCTTCCTGTGGGGCGTGAATGTCAACAACCGCCTTGTCACGGCCGACGAGAGCGTGCAGCAGGCATGGAGCCAGGTGGAAAATGTGTACAAACGCCGCATGGACCTGATACCGCAGCTGGTGGCCACGGTGCAGGGGGCCGCCGACTATGAGAAGAGCGTGCTGACGGAGGTGACAAACGCCCGCGCGGGCGTGGAGCAGACCAAGGTGGATCCCTCGCAGCTGAGCGAAGAGCAGATCAAGGCCTATCAAAAAGCACAGGACAACCTGAGCAAGGCTGTGGCCAACACGATCAAAGTCACGGTGGAGCGCTATCCGGAACTGACTGCCACCCAGGGCTTTCGCGACCTGCAGACGCAGCTGGAGGGCACCGAGAACCGCATCACGGTGGAGCGCGGCAAGTTCAACGAGGCTGTGCAAAAGTACAACACCAGCCTGCGCCGCTTCCCGGCCAGCCTGATAGCCGGCATGCTGGGCTTCGAGAAGAAGGGCTACTTCACCGCACCCGAAGAGGCCTCGGAACCGGTAAAGGTGGAGTTCAACTTTTAGTAGACAGAAGACAAGGAGATAAGGCAGATGCTTTGGCGCGGTAAATATCTGGTGTGGTGGCTACTGCTGATGGTGCCGATGGCGGTGCAGGCCGAGTGGCTGCCCACCAAGAGCGACCGTCTGGTGAACGACTACTCGCAGATGCTCGACGTGCAGCAACGCGAGGTGCTGGAGCAACGGCTGGTGGCATTTGCCGATTCCACTTCAAACCAGATAGTTGTCGTCATCACCCCCACCCTGGAGGGCGATGACGAGAACGCCGTGGCCCAGCGCATCGGCCAAAGCTGGGGCGTGGGGCAGGCCGAGTTCGACAACGGGGTGGTCATCCTCATCAAGAGCAAGACCGAGGAGGAGAACTGGGGCGCCGTGGCCATAGCCACCGGCTACGGTGTCGAGGGGGTACTGCCCGACGTGTTCTGCAAACGCATCATCGACGACCGGATGCTGCAGCCGCTGGGCAACGGCGACTACTACGACGCCATCGCCGCGGCGCTGGACGTCATCGAGCCCGTCATGGCCGGCGAGTACAACTACGCACAGTACCGCGAGGACGAGCGCCGCGCAGGGCTGACAGCCCTCGGAGTGTTTGTGCTCCTGATGGCGATAGTGATTGTGCTGGTCATCGTCTGGGCCAAGAAGCACCCCGACCAGTGGCACGGCGGCGGCACCGGTGGCACAGGAGGATTCTTCTACGGTGGCGGTGGCCGCTCGTGGGGCGGCGGCTTCTCGGGCGGCGGCTTCGGCGGTTTCGGCGGCGGCAGCTTCGGCGGCGGTGGTGCCTCGGGACGATTTTAGTACCATAGAGAAAAAAATTTGTCCAGTTCAAAAAATGTTAGTATCTTTGCCGAGCGTTTCAGTTGCAGGGAATTGCGATTAGAAACTGGCATTCAGGAATATAAACAATAAAAAAAGTATACACCATGGGTATCAATGCTAACAAAAAGGTGAAGAGAAGAAAGGTCCGCATCAACGGCAACAAGAACTCCACGAACAACTGGGGTATCACCGCCGCCGGCTGGAATGCTGTGCACAAGGCCATCATCAACGCCGAGGACTAACCCTTCCGCCAACCGTTAAGGCCGCAGCAGTGCGGCCTTTTTTATTATCCACCCATGAAACAGACAACACTCTGCTACATAGACAACGGCGACAGCTACCTGATGCTGCACCGCGTGAAGAAAGAGCATGATGCCAGCCACGGCAAATGGATAGGCGTGGGCGGCAAATGCGAGGCCGACGAAGCCCCTGACGAGTGCATGCTGCGCGAGGTGAAGGAGGAGACCGGCATCACCGTCACACGCTGGCAATACCGTGGCATTGTGACATTTATCTCTGACACTTGGCCCAACGAGTACATGCACCTCTTCACGGCCACAGAGTGGCAGGGAGAGCCGGACATGGGCATCGACGACGAAGGCGATCTGTCATGGATCCGCAAAGCCGACCTGCCCGTCGCCGACGGCATCGGCGACCCATCAATAAACCTCTGGGAAGGCGACAAGATATTCCTGCGCCTGCTGATGGACGAGCAGCAGCCCTTCTTCAGCCTCAAGCTCGTCTACGAGCAGGACGAGATGGTCAGCGCTCAACTGCTGTCACATTGAACCGCCCCCAGACGGGGTGCTGGCGGTAGGCATCTACCGCGTCGGCGGGGTGCCTCTTCGAGGCAATTTATAGAAGTTCCTTTTGTAATAATTACAATTCCAATAATTTTGCATATACATCCTCTGTTTTCAAAAAAAAGTTGTATCTTTGCATTACGGAATTTGCGAAACGGGATGTGCGTAATGCACGAGTTGTCGCTAAATTATAGAACAATATGCAACGGAGCTTTGACCCGTGGCAGCGGGAGGCAATAGAGATCAGCGGGGGGCGGCACCTGGTGCTGGCGCCGCCGGGGTGCGGGAAGACGGACATACTGACGGAGCGCGTGGTGCATGCGCATGAGTGCGGCGTGGAGTACGGCGACATGCTGTGCCTGACTTTCACCAACCGCGCCGCCAAGGGGATGGCGCAACGCATAGCGGACCGCACGGGAAATCCGGTGCCCGACGAGTTGTTTGTGGGCAATATACACCGCTACTGCTCACAGATGCTGTTCAACGAAGGGGTTGTGAGCCGGAACAGCGCGATTATCGATGAAGGCGACGTGGACAGCATCATCCAGGAAGACCTGTGCCGGAAGCTGGAGATCAAGAGCCGGTCAACGGAGCTGATGCGCTGCCAGCACGCGCTGTGGCAGTTGACGCTGGGGATGCGTGGCGAGGTGGTGCTGCACAACGAACTGCTGCAGAGCGGGGCGATGCACAAACTGTGCGACGTGCTGGGGATGCCGGCGACGGAGGACAGCCTGGCGCACATATACCTGCACATAGAGCACCTGATGGAGCAGCACACAGTGCTCCATGAGCTTGCGGCAGCCAACACGATGCGTTTGGCCAGCGCCTACCAGGAGTATAAGGCGGAGAACGACCTACTGGACTATGACGATTTGCTGGTGATGGGGTATTGGTGTTTAGTTGGCAGTGGGCAGTTGGCAGTTGACAGTGGGCAGTGGGCAGTTGGTAGTGGGCAGGGGGCAGTTGACAGTGGGCAGGGGGCAGTTGACAGTGGGCAGGGGGCAGTGGGCAGTGAGGGGACGGGGGGCAGTAGTCGAAGCCAAGTGCTACCTGTTCCGCACTCACCACAGAGCATTAAGAGATACCGCTGGATAGAGGTAGACGAGGTGCAGGACCTCAACGCGCTGCAGCTGGCGCTGATAGACCAGTTAGCGGCCCCGGATGCCACGGTGGTGTATCTGGGCGACGAGCAGCAGGCCATCTTCTCGTTTATCGGCGCGAAGCTGGAGACCCTGGAGGCGCTGAAACAGCGCTGCAGGGGGAATATACACTACCTGCACACGAATTACCGCTCGCCGAAGTACCTGCTGGACCTGCAGAACGACTACGCGGTGAAGACATTGCACATCAGGCCAGACCTGCTGCCCCACACGGACAACACGATAGCAGCGCGGCCGGAGGATATGTGCCTAATCGATGTGGGGGATGCGACGCTGGAGAGCTACTATGCGGCGCGATTGGCCAAGCGATATGGCGATATGGACGGCGAGGGCAGGGTGGCGATCCTGGTCAGCACCAACCGCGAGGCTGACGAGGTGGGGGAGGTGATGACGGGGATGGGCATCAACCACTTCAAGATCAGCGGGACAGACCTTTTCTCGCTGCCGAGTGTCAGGGTGCTGTTGGCACACCTGAGCGTGCTGACGGACGAGACAGTTTTCATCGACTGGGCGCGGTTGCTGTGGGGGTTGAGGGTGGTGCCTACGTATACGGCAGCCCGGACGCTGATGCGCGACATGCGCCGTGTGGCCCTGTTGCCGACCGACTTTCTGGATTACCCCGGGAGTTCATATATTCAGGCGTTTATCAAGGCCTACGAGGAGGAAGAGCTGGTGATTTTCGACACCGAGACCACGGGTCTGGATCCGCGGGAGGACGACATAATACAGATAGCGGCCATACGCGTCAAGCGGGGCAGGGTGGTTGGGGAGGCCTTCAACATCATCCTTGAGACCGAGCGGGAGCTGCCCGCCACGGTGGGCGGCAAGGAGAACCCGATGATAGCGGTGTACCGCAACAGCCGCAAGCACAGACGCGCTGAGGGCTTGCGCCGCTTTGTGGACTACTGCCAGGGGAAGACGCTGGTGGGGCACAATGTGGAATATGACTATCAGATACTGAAGAACAACCTGCGGCGCGAGTGCGAAGGAATAGAGATAGAGGAGCTGTGTCCCAGGCATTTGGACACGCTGAAGTATATCAGGCTTGTGCGACCGCGCCTGCGGCACTACAAGTTGGGGCACCTGCTGGAGGTGTTGCACTTAGAAGGGCAGAACAGCCACCAGGCCGACGACGACATCATGGCGACGCTGTCGCTGCTGACGTTCTGCCACCTGAGCGCATTGCAGAAAGCGCAGGAGCAGAGGCATTTCCTTGCACGGTACGGCAAAGAGGCGGAGCGTTTCCGAGCACGATACGAAGACATATACCGCCACGCCACAAGTGAGATGTACGAAGAAGGGAGCGGCATTGTTGAAGAGTTGAGTTACGGCTACCAGAGGTTGGTGGCTGCGGGGCTGATAGAGCCGGTAGAGAAATGGCAGCACCTGCAGCACTACCTTGAGACGGACCTAATACGCAAGGAGCTCTACCCCACCCTGCGCACACAGTTGGAACGGTATGTGACGGACATGTGCACAAGCAAGGAGGCCGATATGTGCGGCTCGTCGCTGGAGGAGCGGTATATCATATCTACGGTGCACAAAGCCAAGGGGTTGGAGTTTGACAGCGTGATCGTCTACAGGGCCATAGACGGCAGCTATCCCGGCAGTCAGAGTTGGACAGAGAAACAGATAAGCGAAGATGCGCGCCGGCTGTTTGTGGCTTTATCGCGGTCGCGTAAACGGCTGTGTATCATCACAGACAGCTATTATGGACGGACGCCTCACGCCCTCAGTCCGTTTCTGGAGAAGGTGAGGGGTCATTTCAGGAGCTACCACCGAACGCCGGACGGGAAGATACGCGAGGATTTTGCCGTCTAAAGGTGGATAGATGGAGATGCCTTGGCTGTGCCTTGGATATGCTTAGGATGT
>DFLB01000031.1:98740-106167 GCA_002373995.1 Bacteroidales bacterium UBA3630
GCTTAGGATATGCTTAGGATGTGCCTTGGATGACTAAAAAGGTTGCGTGGAATTTTACTTTCGACTGCCAAGAGCGTATAATAGACAAATGGACAGCGCGAGGGAAATAGAACTGATGCAACAGGTTAGACAAGGGGACGAGGGGGCTCTGCGCGAGATAATAGAGCATCACCGCGGGTACCTTTATCGGCTGGCATACCGTCTGTTAGGTGATGGCGACGACGCGAGTGACGCTGTGCAGGAGACCTTCATCCGCCTGTGGCGGCATGCCCGTCGGTACGATTCGCGCCAAAGCTTGAGGACGTGGTTAGGCACCATCTGCGTGCGGCGGTGCTACGACGAGTTGCGCCGTCGGCAGCGTCACAGGAGGGCGCTGACGGAGTTGCCCAGCGGGAGCCATGACGTCGAGCCAACGACGGCTGAAGAGTTGCTGGTGGAGCTACACCGCGTGGTGGCCGAGCTTCCCGCCAAGCAGCGGGTGGTGTACCAGTTGCGTGAGATAGAGTGCCTTACGGCAGACGAGGTGGCCCGGATGACACGCATGAGCAGTGAGCAGGTGAAGGCCAACTTGTATGTGGCGCGCAACACTGTCAGGGAAAAGATGAAACGATATGGAGTATAACGAACTGATAACGAGAGCCCGTCGGATGGAAACCGACATTCCGGAGACCGAAGACTTGATGAGCGGCATGCGTCGGACGATGAGGCATCGCCGGAGGCAACGGTGGCACACGGTGCTATATGCCTTGACAGTATTGATCATAGGTGGTGTCGCGCTGATAGCGCTCCCACCGGCGACGAGCAGACAGGGGATGACCCTTGCCGAGCGCGTGAGCCGTTCGCTCAACAGTCGTCCCAACGACATTCCGGCACCATTGCTCGGGTACCGGCATTCAAACAATCACCGACAAATACTCACCTTGATATGAAACGCAAGATAATGATTGTAGCGGTCATGGCCGCCCTGCTGACCTCGTGCGGAACGGAATATGTGGTCACCGACACGGTGGGTCGGAAGCTTGACGGTAGTCGCACCATCCTCAGTGCGGACACCACCTCATTGGCCAACAGCCTGTGCCACAAGTGGGAACACCATTCTCTCCCCTCACCACAGGCCGTGGACTTCCGCGTGCTGACAGACACCATGCGCTACGTGTATACGGCTCCGATAGCGCGCGGTCATTGGACGATCGAGGACGATAGCCTGTCGCGGATGCTCCGTCCACAGGTATCTGTGAGTAAGAGATTCAGATGGTTTACTACGCGCTATCGCTACACGGCCTGTTTCGCCGGTCTCGACAGCCTGCCGGTACCGATTAACGAGCACCTCACACCCGACGAGGCACAGTTGCTCCTTGGTCGCAATGAATGGCCCTCGGACTGGAATGGCGCCGACATGTACAGTCTACTGGACAAGCTGAATACCAAATATGTACAATGGTGGAGTCATTGTTTCTTCGAGCGGCAGTATGAGCTTCACATGAGCCGAGCAGACAGCGCACAACGTGCCTTGCTCGCCAGCCGGCATGACACGCTCCTGGCTTTGGTGCTTGCCGACCTTGACGATGACGGACAGGCATCACTTGCCTCCAAAGCCGCCCTTTTCCCCGAGCTCGCCTTCGTCAGCGACTATTATAATTCCCATGACGTGCAAGGCGCAATGATAGAATGGACTGAGGAATACGGTTTTGAGACCCACGTTCTATGGAATGTCGCACTGCCCGGCGGATACACAGCCGAGCACAAGGTCAGTGCCGACCGACTATTGCAGGGAGACTATATAATTGTGGAGCAGGCAGATGTCGTCAACTGGTGGGCCATTGGGCTGACGGTATTGCTCCTGGCTGGCATCGGTTTTGTTGTAAGAAGACGATGACGACTACATCTGATATTGGTGCAGCCGCTGTTCGGCCAAAGCCTCATATTTGGTACCCGGGCGGCCATAGTTGACATAGGGGTGGATGCTGATGCCCCCACGGGGAACAAAGAGACCGAGGACCTCAATGTAGCGGGGATTCATTAACTTGACAAGGTCGTTGAGGATGATGTTGACGCAGTCCTCGTGAAAGTCGCCGTGGTTGCGGAAGGAGAAGAGGTAGAGCTTGAGGCTCTTGCTCTCCACCATGAGGCGGTCGGGGATGTAGAGTATCTTGATCTCCGCGAAGTCGGGCTGACCGGTGATGGGGCACAACGAGGTGAACTCCGGGCAGTTGAGTTGCACCCAGTAGTCGCGCTCGGGGTGGCGGTTCTCGAAGGCTTCCAGCACCTCGGGGGCATAGGTGTCGGGGATGACGCTTTTGTGGCCGAGGGCCTGCAGATTGTCCTGTTCTCTGTTCATTGTATGCCTAATATTTTGTGTATCTGTAGCGAAAGGCGCCATTCGGGGTGGCGCAGGATGTAGTCCACGGTGGCTGCCGTGATGCGGGCGTTTTGCGTGGGGTCGCCAGTGTCGCAGGGCTGTAGGAAGCGGTGGGTCACGGAGATGTCACCGTAAGGCTGCGGCTCATGTACGCCATCGAAGAGGAGTTTCAGCTCGTCGGCCCTCGTGAGCACCGGAGCGGCCTGGGGGCCGAGGAAGGCATCTTTGGGCGAGAGTGTCACCCAGTCCACATTGGCAGGCAGGGCGCGCGTGGCGTTGGTCTCCACAGCCACGTAGCGGCCTATGACATGCAGGGCATCGACGAGGGAGGGCGTGAGTTGCAGGGCTGGCTCGCCGCCGGTGACGACGACGTGGTGCGCCGCGTGCCGCCTGACGGCCTCCACCACCTCCTCCTCACTCATCTCCGTACCGTGCTCGTGGCGCGTGTCGCAGAAGGGGCAGTGCAGGTTGCAACCGCTGAGACGTACGAAGACGGCGGGGGTACCGCTATGGTAGCCCTCGCCCTGCAGGGAGCAGAATATCTCGTTGACGCGTATCATTCGTCCACCTCGTAAGTAGCTGTATTACCAGCAGTTTCCTGCACATCAACGCGATAGCAGCCCGGCACCTGCTGCTGGCACCAGCGGGCTATGTTCTCCGCCGTGGGGTTGCAGCCGATGATGTCGTTGATGACTTGGTGGTCAAGGCGATCCACGATGCTGCTCTTTATCTTGGAGAAGTCCACCACCATGCCGTTACGATCCAGCTCACGGGCGCGGCAGTGGATGGTTATCTGCCAGTTGTGACCGTGCAGCTGGGTGCACTTGCTGGGGTAGTCGAGCTCCAGGCGGTGGGCGCCGGAGACCTCTATTTGCTTGGTAACGTAATACATATTCTTGACAAGTAGGTAAGTAGATAAGGCGAATGCTTAGTCTTCGTAGATGGTTGGGTCGGGGATGCCAGCCTCGCGGAAGGCCTCGCGGCGCTCAGTGCAGGTGCCGCAGGTGCCGCAGTGATGCTCGCCGCCGCGGTAACACGAGTAAGTCTGGCCATAGTCCACGCCCAGCACCGCTCCACGCCGCACGATGTCGGCCTTGGAGAGGTGCGTGTAGGGGGCCGCAAGGCATACGCCCTCATAGGTGCCGGCCCGCATGGCGGCGTCCATGGCAGAGACAAACTGCGGCCGGCAGTCGGGATAGATGGCGTGGTCGCCACCGTGGTTGGCTATCAGCACACGCGTCAGCCCACGGCTCTCGGCCAACCCGCAGGCTATGCTGAGCATGATGCCGTTGCGGAAGGGCACCACGGTGCTGTGCATGTTGGCATCGTCGTAGCTGCCGCTGGGGATGTCGGCGGCGCCGCTCAGCAGCGACGACGTGAAGTACCGCTTGACGAAAGCCAGGTCTATCACCACATGCTCCACGCCCAACAGGGCGCAGTGGTGGCGCGCACAGGCCGTCTCGCGGGCGGCGTGGTTGCTGCCATAGTCGAACGTGACGGCGAGCGCAACGCGCTCACGCTCCTCGTAGAGCAGTGTGGTCGAGTCAAGCCCGCCGGAATAGATAATTACACTGTCTTTATGTGTCATGACCCCGTTGGCGGAATTAAAGCGGTGCGTATTTAATTCTGCCGTTTTTTCATTGTTTTTTTAACCACGTGCACCGCGCCGCAGCACCGCTTTCGAACCGACGCTCATCCGACTTTTATCGGACCACCATCGGACCATCCTCGGACCATCACCGGACCATCACCGGACCAAGAGCCGTCGGAAAGCCTCTGTTCAACCTATAAATGCCGAGGCAATTATTTCAAGTAGTATTCAACCGTGGTGACCACGCGCACCTTCTTCACCTGCGGGGTGTTCTCGTCGAGGTCCTCCACCTCGAAGTAGCCCTGCGAGGCAGTGCGCATCTTGCCGATGCGGCTGTGGCTGTTCTTGGCAAACTCGTCGGCGGCCGTGCGAGCGTTCTCCAAGCTCTCGGCAATCATCGAGGGCTTGATGTCGTTGAGGCCCAGGTACTGATAGTCGGCCCAGCTGCTGGCCAGGATGTTCTGGTTCACCAGGTCGGTCTCCAGCGTCTGCTGCATCTTGCGCACCAGGTCGAGGTTCTTGGTGAACACCGTGACAGTCTGGCTGACATTGTAGCGGAACGAGATTGTGGATGTGTTGCTGGCATAGGTGTAGCGGTCCTCATAGTTGGCGTTGGCCACCTTGATCTCCTCGTCGGTGAAGCCGCCGTCGCGCAGCTTCTTGACGATGATGTCGTTGTGGTCGCGCACCATGGCACGCAGGTCGGCCAGCGAGTTGCTCTTCTCGTTATAGTTGATGCGCCACACCACGCGGTCGGCAGGCACCTCCTTCTCGCAGAGGCCGCGCACCTTGACGGTGTCGTCGTATGACTTCAGCGTCTTCACGGTGCACACCATGAAGATGCCCAGCACCAGGGCCGCCAGCACGATGGCCGTGCCCTGTATCATGTTCTTCTTGAACGGTATCTGGCTTCCTTTCATAATGTTACAAGATTTATAGGTTACTAATCACAATGCAAAAATACTACATTTGTGCGACATAACCAACAACCGCCCGAAAATATTTTTTGCCAGCCCGCTTTTTCTCCGTACCCTTGCGGCCGGATTTAAAAGAAATCCACATCGGCAACCTTATCCGCGACGAGCTGCGCCGCTCGGACCACACCAACCAGTGGCTCGCCGACCACATCGGCATCACCCCTCGCACCCTACAGAAGCTCTTCAACAACCCCTCCATCGACACCCACCAGTTCCTCACCATAAGCCGCGCCCTCGGTGTCGACCTGTTCGCCAGTTATTCTGCATCTCTCAGAGAAAGTCCATATAGTTGTCGCGCGTGACAGTCTTTACCTCGACATCAGGATATGCGCCAGTGAATGTTTTGCTGACTTTGGCTTTCTTCATCGGATTCCATTTGAATTCGTATGCCGTCATCATACCGTCGCATTCCTCAATGTAGTCAATTTCCTGCTGTTGCGTTGTGCGCCAAAAATAGGATTTGGCGTAGGTAAGGTTATAGTGCTTCTTTTTCAACAACTCGCTTACCATATAGTTCTCCCACAAGGCTCCGATGTCGGCTCTCATATCAATGGGGGAAAGGTTCCCGATAAGGGCATTGCGGATTCCGTTATCGTAAAAATATATCTTTCGCCCTGATTTTATCTCAGTACGCAGGTTTCGGCTGAATGCGCCGAGTCGGAAGATAACCTGAGCCTGCTCCAACAGATTGATGTACTTTTCGACTGTGGATCGGTCTAACTCCACCATCTGGCTCAACTCGTTGGTGGACACTTCGTTGCCCACCTGATATGCCAGTGCCTGAAGCAGCCGGACCACCTTGTCGGGGCGTTTGACACGCTCCCAGATAAGAACATCCTTATAAAGATAGCTTTCAGCAAGATTGTTCAGAACCTCACGCTCGCTGCCCGGATTGCATACCACATCGGGGTAGCATCCATAGACTAACCGTACCGGCAGTTTCTGCCACTCCTGCATAGCACCGAAATGCGCAGCCAGTTCACCATACGACAATGGGAAAAGCCGGTATTCCCACTTGCGTCCTGTCAGCGGCTCGTTGACCTTATTGGCGATTTCAAGCGAGGAACTCCCTGTAATAATTAGCTGAATTTCCGGGAAATTATCTGTCAACAGTTTGCATTTCAGCCCGATGTCTTCTATACGCTGAGCCTCGTCGATAACAACGACTCTGTTTTTCCCCAACATACTGCGGTAGCGCTCCACCGTGATGTTCGCCATCAGTGTACGAATCTCTATGTTGTCACCATTCATCCATAGCACATCCTCTTGCCCTTGCAGACACTCCTTCAAGAGGGTGGTTTTTCCAACTTGTCGGGCTCCAATCAGCACTATAGCTTTCCCAGAATGCAACTTTTTTGTAACTAAATCACTTATTATCCGATGTATATGCATAATTCTAACATTTTTTTCATATTGCAAATATACTAATTTCTGCGGATGTAACCAACAAAATATTATATTATTTTGCAGAATATATTCACAAAATTTAGTGTTTATACTCAAATGAAACCATTTATGGACGGCACTAAAAGTCCGTTTCTTTGCGGATACTTTAAAATATAATGTAAAATAAAACTATAAAACATAAAAAGAGACGGCTTAAAGCCGTCTCTTTTTTTATAACAGGTCTTTTTGAGGTTCTGTCGGCCTTAGAACAGGCCTTCCAGCACTCTATTTTTGAGGTTCTGTCGGCCTTAGAACAGGCCTTCCAGCACCGCGTCGTCGACGAGGTTGGGAAGGGTGACTTTGAGGTCAGGGCAGATGGCCATGGCGCGTTTGATGGCGAACATGGCGCCTTCGTTGCGGGCCCAGGAGCGGCGGGAGATGCCGTTGTTGACGTCCCAGTGGAGCATCATGTGCAAGCGACGGTCGGCCTCGGGGCTGCCGTCGAGCACCATGCCGAAGCCACCATTGATAACCTCGCCCCAGCCTACGCCGCCGCCGTTGTGGATGCTGACCCACGTGGCGCCGCGAAAGCCGTCGCCGATGACGTTCTGGATGGCCATGTCAGCGGTGCGGTTGCTGCCGTCGTATATGTTGCTGGTCTCGCGGAAGGGGCTGTCGGTACCGCTGACGTCGTGGTGGTCGCGACCGAGCACGATGGGGGCGCTAATCTCACCCTTGCGGATGGCCTCGTTGAAGCGGGCGGCAATCTTGGTGCGGCCTTCGCAGTCGGCATAGAGGATACGGGCCTGGCTGCCCACCACGAGGTGGTTCTCCTTGGCGCCGCGGATCCACTGGATATTGTCGTGCATCTGCTGCTGTATCTCGGCGGGAGCGGTCTTGGCGATCTCGCCCAGCACCTCCATGGCGATGTGGTCGCTCTTGTCGAGGTCCTCGGACTTGCCGCTGGTGCAGACCCAACGGAAGGGGCCGAAGCCGTAGTCGAAGCACATGGGACCCATGATGTCCTGCACGTAGGAGGGATAGCGGAAGGCGGTGTGGTCGGCATTCCAGATATCGGCACCGGCGCGCGAGCTCTCCAGCAGGAAGGCGTTGC
>DFLB01000031.1:106225-143524 GCA_002373995.1 Bacteroidales bacterium UBA3630
TTGCCGTAGTCGAAGAAGTACATGCCACGGGCGGTGAGCTTGTTGACGGCGGCCACATGGCGGCGCAGGCTCTCCTGCACCTTCTCCTTGAATAGCTCGGGCTGCTCGGCCATCATCACCTTGGCATCCTCGAAGGTGACACCCACGGGGTAGTAGCCACCGGCCCAGGGGTTGTGCAATGAGGTCTGGTCGCTGCCGAGGTCCACCTTAATACCCTTCTCGGCGCAGTATTCCCAGAGGTCGACCACGTTGCCCTGGTAGGCGTAGCTCTTGGCTTCCTTGGCAGCGATGGACTTGTTGACGGCGGCGAAGAGCTCGTCGAGGTCACTGTGCACCTCGTCGACCCAACCCTGCGAGTAGCGCTTCTGCGTGGCAGCGGGGTTGATCTCGGCGGTGATGGAGACCACACCGGCAATGTCGCCAGCCTTGGGCTGGGCACCGCTCATGCCACCGAGACCGGCGGTGATGAAGAGCTTGCCTGCCGTGCCACCGCCCAGTTTACGGGCAGCATTCAGCACGGTGATGGTGGTGCCGTGGACGATGCCCTGCGGACCGATGTACATGTAGCTGCCGGCGGTCATCTGGCCGTACTGCGTCACGCCGAGGGCGTTGTAACGCTCCCAATCGTCGGGCTTGCTATAGTTGGGTATCATCATGCCGTTGGTGACCACCACGCGCGGAGCGTCCTTGTGGCTGGGATAGAGTCCCATGGGGTGGCCGCTGTACATGACGAGGGTCTGCTCGTCGGTCATCTCGCTAAGGTATTTCATCACCAAGCGGTACTGGGCCCAGTTCTGGAAGACGGCGCCGTTGCCGCCGTAGGTGATCAGCTCGTGCGGATGCTGCGCCACGGCGGGGTCGAGGTTGTTCTGTATCATCAGCATGATGGCGGCCGCCTGATGGCACTTGGCGGGGTACTCGTCGATGGGGCGGGCGTACATCTTGTACGTGGGGCGCAGACGGTACATGTAGATGCGACCGTACTCCTTCAGCTCCTCGGCAAACTCCTTGGCCAGCATCTTGTGGTGCTTGGCGGGGAAGTAGCGCAGGGCGTTGCGGATGGCCAGCTTCTTCTCGGCGGGCGTCAGGATGTCCTTGCGCTTGGGCGCATGGTTCACCGTGGGGTCATAGGGTTGGGGTTCGGGCAGCGGGTCGGGGATGCCGAGCCGCAGTTCATTCTGGAATTCTTCTAAGCTATATTCTTTCATGATGATTGTTGTATTGTATTCTGTTTCTGTTAAATCCTTATTTGACAACGACTTTCTCGCTCCACGTCGTCTTCCCCATCGCCACGCGCAGCATGTACACGCCTGCCGCCATGCCGCGGGTGTCTATCGTCAGCCGCTCGCCGGCAGCGTTGCGTCTGTACACCACCACGCCGTCGGCGTTATACAGCTCCACCGATCGCATTCCCACGGCCTCCACCGTCAACAGGCCGTCCGTGGGGTTGGGATAGACGCGCGGCTCCGCCACGGCTTCCACGGTCTCTACCGCCGTGCGCGGACGCACCTCGACATAGATTCTTGCCGTGTCCGTGTGGCCCCGTTCGTCGGCGGCGGCCACCCTGTAGAGGCGGCTCTCGGTGATGAGCGCCGTGCTGTACTGTTGCCGCGGGAAGTCGATGCCGTCCTCGGGCATCCAGTGGAAGACGGTTGGTTCGCCTATCTCCACCCTTACACCCACCTCGTGGCAGGTGTCGTAGGCCACTAACGTGTCGCGGTACAATCGCACCACGTCGTCCTCACGCAGCACATAGCGGAGGGTGTCGTAGGTCTTCAGCGCCGGATAGTTGGCGCAGAGCGACGTGGCCAGGTATATCTCCACGCTCTTAGGGCTGCTCAGGTCGGCCGTGTCAGAGGGGCTGATGCTGAGCCAGTGCTCTCCCTCGTCGATATAGAACGTATTGTGTTCGGCATCGATGGTGCGGTTGCTGTCGGTCGTCAGCGTGTAGTCGCTGCCCACCACCGCATCGCCGCCAAAGGTGGCCGTCACGTGTCCGTAGGTATAGTAGGTGCCCGCCAGCGAGAGCGGCTGGGTCGCGGTGCGGCTGCGTTCCACCGTGTCGGCATAGCGCAACGACAGGTCCACGTCGGCCGACGGGCTGTTGAACGACCCTTCTTCCAGGAACACCCCGCTGTCGTAGGCCTGATCCGTGCCGGCGTTGCACACCGAGATGTGCATGTGGTATGGTTCGCAGGGTGTCAGCGTGGCGTTGGCCGAAAGCTTCTGTGTGAAGCCGTCGTACTGCACGCCGGGCTGGTTGTTGCAACTGCCACTGGCACCGGCCGCATGGTTCATCACATAGAAGTCCGTATAGGTATAGTAGCACCCGGAACCTCCTCCACCAGAGCCACCAGCCATCCCCTGGTTGACCGAGTTGACTGTCACCTCGATACCGTTCGGATGCGCTGTACTCACACTGTGGGGGATAATGGCTGCATTGAACTTCTGGCTCGGATTGCTCACCGGATTGACCAAGAAGGCAAAGACGTCGTTGTATGCCGAGCAAACCCATTCAGGATACTCCTCCGAACCAAACACATAGTTCACAGACACATAGGGCGACACGCTGACAAAGTCGAAGTCTATCGTACCGCAGCCGGTAATGCTGAACCCCGTCCACGTACCCATCTGGCCATCGACATACGATGTCGAAATCTGATGGGATGCTTGATTGTTGTTGTTCGGCCCGGGCACCACATCCACATGCCCCGTCGTCAGCACCACGCCGGTGTCCATCTGCAGCATCGTGTAGCCGTTGCTCAGGAAGGTGCCTATCTGCGGACTGTTGATGTTTCCGCTGACATTGTTGAACTTAGGGTTGAAGATATAGACGCCGTTGCCCACGAGGTGCTGGTTCAGGAAAGTGCCTATATCCTGCCCCTGCGCCGAGCTGACGCTCACGTTCTGCCCCCGCGCCGCCACCGGCAGCAGCAGCGGCAACAACAGCCACAAATAGCCCAAATGCCTCATCTTGATGTATCTTTATATGCTTATCACTCCGTCGGTTGCACAAAAATCCACCGCACACGTGATTGCAAAGATACAACTTTTTTGGAAACCGGCAAAATAAAATCGCCATCCCCCTGCGCCCCCCGCTGCCAGACCGATGGTGGTCCGGGAAAAGCCGGACCACCATCGGACCATCCTCGGACCATCCCCGGACCAAGAGCGGACCAAGAGCCTTGTCAGACCCTTGGACACACGCCCGCGCTGCCGCGCGGTCAGAACTGTATCAGCATTCCCACCTCGAGGCGCGGCAACTGCAGCTCGCCGTCGGGAACATTACTGAGGCGATAGCGCGCATAGAGGCCCACGAAGTCGTAGGTCAACCGCGTGCTGACGCCCCACTGCCAGCGGTAGACCTCCATGCTGTTGAGGCGGTCGAGGGTGAGGCGGCGCGTATCGGCCACAGCGTCGTCGAAATGGCGATAGGTCAACTGGTAGTCGTTCGAGGGCATGTAGCTGACGTAGGCCCCGAGGTCCCAGTGCAGCCCGTTGTGGAACATGCCGGCCGGCAACAGGCGCACCCGCTGGAAGAGCTCGGCGCTCCAGGTGCCCACATTGAGTCGCCGGCGGCTCACCTTGTCGGCATGGGTTATGGCGGCATCGACGTAGCTGCGATACTCCAACGCGTTGACACTGCGGTCGTTGTAGCGGTAAGTGACGTGGCCGTACTCGAGGGCCACGCCGAGGGAGTATGCCTTGGCGATGCGGTAGCGCCAATGCACGCCGAAACGCTTGGCGGGCGACCAGAAGCGCGCGCTGAGTTCGTCACCGGTGAGGCTCACCGGCACGCCGAGCATCGCATATCCCCCCCAGGCACCGCGGCTCTCCCTGGCAGCCTCGGCCGAGGGCATGCGGAGCAGCTGGTTGCTGACGCCCACGGCGACACCGGCGCGCGAGCTGTGCACCGCCGTCCAGTCGGCCTTGTCAGCCACGGCGGTGGGCTCGGCAAAGCGGTGCTCGGCCGTCTGGCCCCCGCAGAAAACCACCAGCTGGCGGCCGCCGCGGAAGTCGATGCTCACACTGCTGTCCACCACCGGGAAGGTGCGCTTGCCGTAGAGGGCAATGGTGCCGTCGGCGTTGAGGTCTTTGTAGAAGACATGCACATTGCTGTCGGGCCGCAGGAAAACGAGGCTGACGCTCGTCGGGCTCAGCTCCTCGAGCCTGAACAGGGGCTCCTTCCGGGCTTCTGTATTGCCCTGGTTATTCACAAAAAAACCTGCCTGCGGCACCCCGTAGCCAAAGGCGTAGTCGCAGTAGGGGTAGAGGTCGGCCGAGCGACGTATCAGGTCGAACATCTCCATAGCCGTCTTGCCCTTGGAGGCCTGCCATGCGCAAGCCGCGAAACCGGCCACCAGCGGACATGAGAAACTGGTGCCGAAGACCATCTCGTAGGCCTGGTCGTTCTTGGGGCTGGCGGCCCAGGCGTGGGCAAAAGCGCAGACATCGGGCTTCTGGCGGCCGTCGGCCGAGGGGCCGTAGGAGGCAAAGTCGATGTGCTCATAGTCACGGAGGCTGTAGGTGATGCCCCCCACACAGAGCGCGCTGTCGGCGTCGGAGGGGGTGATAATGTAGCGCCAGGTGGCGTCGTCGCCCTCGTTGCCGGCACTGTTGACCACCAGCATACCCTTGCGGGCAGCCATATTAGCGGCGCGGGCCACATAGCTGCGCCCGTTCATGTCGCGCGTGTAGTAGCGGTCCTTGCCGTAGCCGAGGCTCGACGAGATGATGTTGGCACCGCCCTTGTCGGCCCACTCCACCGCCTGCATCCACCACACCTCCTCCTTGAAGGGCTCGGGCTCCACCTCGGTGCGGGCCAGCATGAACTCGGCGCCGGTGGCCAGGCCGATGTCCTTTCCTTTCATGCGGCCGGCTATGCAGCTGAGGGTCATCGTGCCGTGGCTGTTCCAGCCGTAGACATCCTCCTTGCGATTGGGGAAGTTCCATGTTTTGAGTATCTGGTGGTTGTCGCGCAGGTGACGGAAGGCCTCGTGGGTGTTCACCCTGGGGAAGCCGCCGTCGAAGACCGCTATGCGCACCCCGCGGCCGTCGATGCCGGCCTGCCGGAAGAGGTGCCCCTGCATCCTCAGCAGCTGCGCGTTGAGCGTGGAGTCGGCGAGAGCAGCGAGGGAAGCCTGGGGAGAGGCCATCTCCTCGCTCTCCGTTCTCCATTCGGCTTTGGCCAACTGCATATCGCCCCCAATGGGCTGCACGCGGGCCACGTAGGGCAGGCGCTCGATGGCCTCCACCTGCTCGGCAGTGGCCACCACGCCGAGGGCGTTCATCCAACGGCTGCCGCCCAGCGACTCGGTGGCTATCGCCTCCACGCCGTCCACATAGCGCTGCACAAGCGGGTAGTTGCTCGCGTCGTAGAGGTCGGCACCACAGGCCCGATAGCGCTCGATGGCCTTGGCGTCGAAATAGGTGTAAGGGTCGAAGCTGCTGCCCTGTTTGTCGGTCAGGAAGACCCAATAGACCTGCTGAGCCGTCAGCGTCATGGCCGTCAGCATCAGCGTAGCAAAAACGGTTAATCTCTTCATATTGTGTGTCAGTTTAATATCGTATGCAGTATCTCGTGGCTATGGAAATTGCGGAAGCCGCTCAGGTGCAGCTGGTAGTAGGCGATGAGCGCGTTGATCAAGTCGCTGCGCGACCTGAGCGATTGCGAAGGTGTGAAAGGAGCCGGAAGGGTGTGGAGCGCCAGCTGCAGATACTCATGGAGTGCCGAGGAGAGCTCAAGCGGCAAGGTGGTTTCGCTGGCCGCAGATACAAAGGAGCCTTCCTGCAGGTCGAAATAGAGCATGTGGGGCGAATGGTTGTCGAGCGGCTCGATGCCAAGGTGCCGTGCCACCGTCAGGAGGAAGCTTATCGGCACATCGCGCCGTGCCATCGCCGGCTGTTCCTGCCCCATGGTCTGCAGGCTCTCCACATAGTCCCACAACTCGGGCAGCGGGTCGTCGTCGTGAAGGCTTTTGTAGAGCACCTCGGTCATAAAGAAGCGCAACGCATTGCCTACAGCATCGGAAGATTGGTCGGGATGGCGCGGCGTGAGTTCGCGAATGTAGTTCAACTCGCCGTGGTGACTGTCATAGACCACCATATCGAGGCTGCGAAGCGGCTCGAAGAGGTTCTGTTTCATGCGCCCTCCCCTGCCCCGCACCCCTTTGACCAGATAGGACTGCACTCCCAGCAGGCGCGTGAACACCTTGACCACAACCGATGTCTCGGCATAGGGGGTGGTGTGGAGGACAAGGCCTGGAGTGGAGAGGAGCATAGGTGTGTGGTGAGTGGTGAGTATTCTGCAGTTTTATTCTATAGGCTACCTGACTACCAATATCTTGGCAACAGAACGGTTGCCACCTTCGCTGTCGGCAGCAAAGACATAGTAGACCCCCGCCGCCACGCGTTCGCCACTGGCGGTGCGGCCATTCCAGATGGCCTGTCCGCCAAGGGCTTGGGTGCTAAAGACCGTGTGGCCGGCGGCATCGGTGATGTGCACCAGAGCATCTCGCGTAAAACCCTTGATGGCTATCGGACCTTCGTAGCCAGGGCGCACAGGATTGGGGAAAGCATAGACCTGTTCAAGCGGAGCGCTCTCGGCATAGGTGGCCGTCGAGCGGTAGACCTGCAGGCCGCGGTCGGTGCCTATGTACACCTCGCCGGTACGCGGTTGTATGGCGAGGGCGATAATCTTGTTAGAGAAGAGCGGACTGTTTTCAGCAGTGAAGTGCTGCAACTGCTCCTGCCCGTTGGCCGAGAGGAGGTACAACCCGCCGGCAGCGGTGCCGACCCACTTGCGGTTGGCTCCGTCGACAGCAATGGCGGTAATGCTCTCGTAGGCCATCAGGTATTCGTAAAACTCGCCGTTGGTGATGGTGATATTGCTGCACGTGACAGGCGAAACCTCACCGTTGCCGCCACCACGGAAAGCATTATACGCGTCGTAGATGACTTTGATACCCTTGTTGGTGCCTATCCAGAGGTTGCCCGTGCGGTCTTGCACCAGCGCCGTAACGTTGTCGGTGGAGAGTTTGCTGCCGTTGTTGGGACTGACGCGCGCCATCCGGCTCTTGCCGTCATGGACATAGATCATATTGCTGCGACCGCAGAACCAGAGATAGTTGTTCACGCTGTCCCAGATGAGCTTATCAAGTTCGGGCACATCAGCCATCTGGCGGGTGCTGAACTTGCTCCATGTACCGTTCGACGCACGTCTGGCAAGGGCATTGGAACTGTGCGAGTTGAGCACCCAAAGATTGCCGTCGCCGTCGAACGTCACCGAACCAATCAGCAGTGTACTGTCGCTACCCATCACGTATGGCGTGAGGGCACCACCGGTGTTACTACCGGTGTAGAGCGTCGTCACCTTGTTGTCTCGGACAGAGACCACCCCGCCACCCCAAGAGGCAAGCACCACCTCGTGAGTATCGGCAGGGTTGACAGCCGCATCGACCAGGTCGGTGACGCTGTCGAGTAGTCCGCCCGAACGGTCGAGGACTTCCCATTTGGCGCCCGTGGCCGTCAGCAAGTTGGGCGGAAGATAGGCACTGCCGTAGGTCATGGTATGTCCCCCTGGGCAGAGCATCATGCGGTAGTTGAATGGCACAAGACGAAAAGTGTTATCCGCTGAGAATGGGCCTTCGGGGAAATAGGTATCGTCTCCATCCGGCCGGATGCAGATGAGACCGTCCCACTCATGACCCACCCACAGAGTGCGGCTGTCGGTGCGGATGGCATCGAAACATATCAGCGGCCCCCACGTGTAGCTGGTGAGGCTGTCCACTGGCTGGAGCGAGGCATCATAGCACACGATGCTCTGCTCACGGGTGAGGGTCACAAGTCCTCCCCCCACCCTCATCGAATGAAACAGTCCACTATTCCAAACACGATAACCGGTGTCGGTAGCGATGTAGAGCGCAAGACTGTCTGGCGCAGCAGAATAACCCGCCGCCAGCAGACGGCCATTGAGCACGTCAAGCATGGTCACCGTGACGCTGTCGAGCCTATGGTCGGTCTGCCACCGGTCGCTGACCGTCAGGTGGGGCTCGTCGATAGCGATGCGTTTCAAACCCTCGGCAGTGGCAGCATAGATGCTGTCACCCGTCAGCGCCAAATCGCGCACCGTAGTGTAGCTGCCACCAGTGCCGATATAGCAGGTCTCCTTGATTTCGTGTCGTATAAGGTCAACCACGACGATACCAAAGCCTGTAGCAAGGTAGGCTTTATCGCCATGAAAACGCACACGATAGATGCCACGATCGCCGCTGATATCGCTGCGCTTGATATCGGAGAGATTGTAGACCCGCCCGTCGTAGACCAAATCAACGTTGGCGTTCTGGTAGACCACAACCAAACACTGGCTACGGTTATCGTAGGCTATGGTAGACACTCCGGCATCGCTAAGACCAGACGTCTTGCTCATGCGCAACAGACGGTTGTCCTGCATGTCGTAGCAGAACAAACCGTTGCGGGCCGCAGCAAAGATACGGTCGCCCGCAGGCTCAACGCGCAAAACCTTGCTGTAGTCGAAACAATCACGCCAGCGCCCCACAGCAGTCTGGGCCTGCAACGGAGCCAATGTTGAACTGAGGAAAACCAAAAATCCCAGTATCCAAAGGACGAGGCGAGCCCCTATCGACTGCCAACTGCCAACTGCCAACTGCCAACGCCACTTCATGTCTCTTCTTTCTTTAAAAATATCAACTGATAGAGCACTACCAGAATGGTTGAGACGATCGTGCTACACACCGTGGCCAGCAACACCCCTCCAAGTCCACGGAAGCTGAAGACCTCAAGCGAATAGAAGACGAGGTAGAACACCGCATAGAGTAGCATGACATAACTGATGAAATATTGCGGCGTGACGCTGTAGATGCCCGGTGTCTCTATGACAACATTCTCGCCACGGGTGAGAATACGGTCAGCGAACCAGATGCGCATCATAGCCACTACTGTACAGGCCAAGGCGTGGAAACCGAGGGCTCCCGACATGATATCTACAATCAGACCGGTACCGAAGGCGACCAGTAGCAAAGGAATGCGTTTTATCGATGTCGGCAGCATGAGCACAAAGAGCAAATACAGCATCGGCATCACATAGCCACCGAGGTAGACATTGTTGAGTACCAGCAGCTGTACCAGCATCAGCAGCACGAAGCGTCCTATTATGCGCCATACCGTCTTGTTCATTTCTTCACTCCTTCAACGATATAACCTTTCTGTTCAAGCATCTTCAGCACCCCATTCTCGCCCACCAAATGGCCCGCACCCACAGCAAAGAGCGTGGAGCGCTGTTCCATTATGGCAGGCATGGCGCGCACCCAGGCGACATTGCGATCGCCCAGCAGACGGTCCTCGTCGGCATCGTCGCTGGCGCAGGCACCCTCCTGCTCTTCTTCGAGCATTTCTTCAAGTAGATCAAGATCCTGCGAGAAATAAGCAGCCGTAATGAAGTCAACCATATCCGTGACATCGCTAAAGTTGTCCACCATGCACATCAGGTCGCTGACTTGTTTGTCGAGCGGTGTGCCATAGAGCACATCAACCTGGAAGTCCACACTCTCAAACCCTCCCACCAGTTTACCGCTCTGCTGCGCCACCTGCTGGAAATATCCATCGAGGAGGTTCATCGGGTTAAAGCTGGGCATGTTCTTCATATACATCACCATAGTCAGCGATGCCGACAGCGCCGCCGGCGAGAGTTTGTCCATTTGTGCCGCCACGCCTTCGTTGTTCATGTCCACCCCCATCACCTCGCGCATCACGGCATTGAGGCGGTCCATCTGTTCTGCTGTCAGCAGCGACGAGAGCGTGACCCCCTCAGGCAGCATCTGCGCCTTCTGCGCTTTTTCCAGACCTTCCGCACTCGTCATGCTCTGCATATCCACCTCGCCGTAGACCTGTTCCACGGCGTCGAGGGCCGCACGCATACCGGGGATGCTGTCGGCAAACGAGGCCGGGGCCAGGTGGTACGTGCCCACGATATAGCTCGGACTCTTGAGTCCATTGCCGCCGATGCGATAGAGCAACTGCCCCTGTGCACCGAAGGCCAGAGCCACTAACACTGCCAATGCAAAGATTCCTTTTCTCATAATGCTGTCATATATGGTGTTACACTATTGTGTAGCCTCCGTCAGGCGCTGCTGCTCTTCGCGGAAACGGTTGTCGATGACGTAGACATGGTCCAATTTGTTAAAGTCAGTGGCCAGGCGGATGCGCACCTTGTAGAAGCCAGTCCCTTTGAGTGTCTCGGCGCTGACGACATAGCCCACAGGGATACCCTCGGGGAAGTCGTTGGCCTGGCCGGAGGTGACTATCGTGTCACCCTCCTCAAACTGGTGGGTCGTCGGCACGTCGAGCACCTGGGCATAGCGATAGTCCTTGCCGTCCCACACGAGAGAACCACCTATGCCGGTGCGCTTTACCTTGACGCTGTTGCGGCTATCGCTGTGGAGCACAGGCATGACGGTGGCAAAGTTCTTCGTCGTACCCACGACCACGCCGACGATGCCGTCGGGCGAGATGACCGCCATGTCAGGCTCGATACCGTGGGCCGAGCCCTTCCCGATCATGATATAGTTGTTCTGCTGGCTCCACGAGTTCTTGATGACGCGGGCCTCGGTATAGTCGTAGCGCTGGCGGTAGACCGTGTCGGCGACGGTGAAGACGCTGTCAGAGTAGCTGATGTAGCTCTCGGCGAGGCGGGCACGCAAGCGCGCATTCTCAGCCGCCAGCCGGTCGTTCTCCTGTTTCAGCCCGAAGTATCCGCCCACATTGTCGACCCCCTGATACCAACCACCGGCAATGCTGCCTGCCCACGCCGCCAGGCGCGAATGGTGGTAGTATGTGCTGCGCGACATGAGCAGTATCGAGACCACTGCAAGCAGCACGAAGACCACGATGTAGTCGTACTTCTTTAGTATGTCGAAGAGTTTGTGCACTGCAGGAAGTCTTCTATCACTCTACGGGTTTCATCAACAGCACGTTGCAGGTCATCGTTGACAATGGTGACGTCGAACTGCGGTGCCTGCTTCAGCTCTTCGGCACTGCGGGCCAGACGCTTGACGATGGCCTCCTCGCTGTCTGTGCCACGGCTGCGCAGACGCTCCTCAAGCACTGCCACACTGGGCGGCATGACGAAGATGGAGAGAGCATCGGTTCCGAAGTAGCGCTTGATGTTGCGCCCACCGTTGACGTCGACGTCGAAGACGATGACCCGTCCGGCAGCCCAGATGCGGTCCACTTCGCTCTTCAGGGTGCCATAGCAGGTGCCCTGATAGACTTCCTCCCACTCGAGGAACTCGTCAGCCTCAACCCTGCGCATGAAGTCCTCACGGCTGAGGAAGTAGTACTCGCGGCCGTCGCGTTCGTCGCCGCGCGGCGCACGCGAGGTGGCGCTGATGCTGAAGTCGAAGCAGTCAAAGTACTGCATCAGCTCGTGGATGATGGTGGTCTTGCCGCAGCCTGACGGCGCCGAGAACAATATCGCTTTACCCATAATTTGTTGGCTGCTGTTAAAACTTCTTGTCGAATATCTTGTAGAAGGTCTTGACGGCCATCGACGCCTCGTCCCACTTGTATTGTGCGGCCACCTCCTGCACGTGCGCCAGCGCCTCGTCGCGCGAGGTGATGGCGTTGAGGTGCATGATGAAGTCGTTGTAGGCCTTCATGTTGCCTTTGAAGAGTTCGGACATGAAGCTGAACTTGTCGTTGATGTTGATGACGGTGCGGAGGTCGTCGACCTTGCGTTCGAGGTTGCCGGGCTGCGGACGGTCGGCACCGAGGCTTTCGCCCAGGGTGCGGGCTGCGGGAGCGGCAAGGTAGTCGAGCAGCGAGGCTTGGGTGCCCTTCTTCTCGACGGGCGCGGGCGCGGGCTCAGGCTTCGGCGCGGGAGCGGGAGCGGGAGCGGGCTCGGGAGCCGGGGCGGGGGCAGGTTCGGGTTCGAGGATAATCTCGTCGAAGAGCAGGGCGTTGCCGTTGCATTCGAGGTCTTCCATCAGCGGCTGCCGTGCGGGTTCGGGTTCCGGCTCGGGTTCCGGGAGAGGTTCCGGCTCCGGCACAGGGGCGGGCTCGGGTGCCGGCTCGGGAATGGGTTCCGGCTCGGGGGCCGGAGCTGGCACAGGCTCGGGTGCCGGCTCGGGTGCCGGCGCCATAGCTGCCAGGGTCGACATCATGGCCATCATCTTTTCCTCGGGGTGGGGTTCAACCTCGGCTTCTTCGACGGCAGAGGGCTCGGGTTGCGGCAGCTCGTCGCCCGTCATACGCAGGGCCACGTCATAGAGGCGCCGCAGGTCCTCCATCAGCAAGTCTGTCTCGATGCGGCTCGCGCGGCCGTCCTGAGCCACTATGCGGTTGGCCACGGCGCAGAGCCGCTGCATTCCCTCGGTGAGGTCTTTGATGATGTCTTTCATGGTGATATTTCTTTCTATTTCGTTAGCATACAATAAAATACAGTTGCCCGCGGGGGCACTTTTCCGATTGTAAAGATACGACCTTTTTATGGTATACGGGCAGTGTGAGCCGAAAAGTTATCAAACCCGCAAGTTAATAACTCCTGCCGCACCGGTTTCTCTCCGTCGTTTCTCCGCAATTCTGCGGACCACCATCGGACCATCATCGGACCATCCCCGGAGGAGCACCGGACCAAGAGCGGAGGAAGAACCGGGGAACGGAGGTGTTTCCGGAGGGCATTCGGGGTGCTTCTGACGGCGTTTCGCAAGAAAATGAGAGCGGAATGGCGGCGGATTGAATTAGTTTGCGTATATTTGCAGCATGGATTTTGTGTCGGGCAAACGTATATATTATTAATAAATAACATTTTACAGATGAAAAAAGTATTTCTCGGATTGTGCTTTGCGGCCGCCATGCTGTTTGTGGGCGGCACGCTGAACGCACAGCAGTACACGTACAAGACCTATCCCAACGACCCGCTGCAGGTGCGCGAGTACACCCTGGGCAACGGGCTGAAGGTGTTCCTCAGCGTCTACAAGGACGCTCCGCGCATACAGACTTACATCGCCGTGCGCGCCGGTTCGAAGAACGACCCCAGCGAGACCACCGGCCTGGCCCACTACCTGGAGCACATGCTCTTCAAGGGGAGCCACCAGCTGGGCACCACCGACTGGGAGCGCGAGAAGGTGGAGCTGCAGAAGATAGAGAACCTCTACGAGGTCTACCGCCGCACGACCGACGAGGCCGCCCGCGCAGCTATCTACCACCAGATTGACTCGATCAGCTACGTGGCCTCGACCATCGCCATCGCCAACGAATATGACAAGAGCATGACGGCCATCGGCAGCGAGGGCACCAACGCCTTCACCTCGAACGACTACACGATGTATGTCGAGAACATCCCCGCCAACCAGGTGGAGGCCTGGGCCAAGGTGCAGGGCGACCGCTTCCCGAACCTGGTGCTGCGCCTGTTCCACACCGAGCTGGAGGCCGTCTACGAGGAGAAAAACATCGGCATGGCGCAGGACAACCGTCGCGTCAACGAGACCATGATGGCCGCCCTCTTCCCCCACCACCCCTACGGCCAGCAGACCACCATCGGCACCATCGAGCACCTGAAGAACCCCTCGATGAAGAACATCCGTGAGTATCACGCCGCCTACTATGTGCCCAACAACATGTGCGTGGCTATGGCCGGCGACTTCAATCCCGACGAGGTGATCAAGATCATCGACAAGTACATGGGCGGCTGGAAGCCCGGCACGGTGCCCACCTTTACCAAGGTGAAAGAGGAGCCCATCACGAGCCCCATCATCCGTCTGGTGAACGGCCAGGATCCCGCCAACCTCACCATCGCCTTCCGCATCGAAGAGGGTAATGGCAGCCGCGACGCCCTCCTGGCGCAGGCCATGGAGATGGTATTGAACAACGGCTCGTGCGGTCTTATCGACCTCAACCTCAACCAGAAGCAACTCTGCCTCGGCGCCTACGCCGGCACCTACACGCTCAACGACTACGCCGCCTTCATGCTCGGTGGCCGTCCCACCCAGGGCCAGACCCTCGGCCAGCTGCGCGACCTGCTCCTCGAACAGCTCGACCTCGTCAAGCAGGGTGAATTCGACGAGAGCCTCATCGAAGCCAGCATCAACCAGTTGAAACTCCAGATCATGAAGCAAGCCGAGAGCAACAACAGCCGCGCCAGCCAGATGGCCTACGCCTTCGTGGAGCACCGCAACTGGGGCGACGTCTGCAACGAGATCAACGAGCTCTCCAAGATCACGAAGAAGGACATCGTCGACTTCGCCAACCGCATCTGCAAGGAAAACAACTACGTCATCGTCTATAAGCACCAGGACACCCCCGACCCGGTGACCAAGGTGCAGAAGCCCGCCATCACCCCCATCTTCGTGAGCCGCGACAACGAGAGCCCCTTCCTGGCCTCGGTCAAGGACATGGCTGCCAAAGCCAAGCCCATCCAGCCGCAGTTTGTCAACTTCAAGAAAGACCTTCAGAAAGGCAAGACCGCCAATGGCAGCGAGGTGCTCTACGTGCAGAACGTGGAGAACGGCACCTTCAACCTGCAGTACCGCTTCGAGTTCGGCTCGACGGCCGATAAGACCATTGACCTGGCCTCCGACCTCGTCGACTACCTCAACACCGACAAGCACACTGCCGAGCAGCTGCAGGAGGAGTTCTACAAGCTGGCCTGCTCGTGGGGCATCAGCGTCGGTGGCCGCACCGTGACCGTCAGCATCAGCGGCCTGGCCGAGAACATGGAGAAGGCAATGAGCCTGGTCGAAGAGGTAATGTCCACCTGCCAGCCCAACGACGAGGCGCTGCAGATGCTCGTGGAGCGCGCCATCAAGAGTCGCACCGACAACAAGACCAACCAGCGCGCCGCCTTCCGCGCACTGAACACCTATGGCATCTACGGCGAGGATTACATTAAGGAGACCAACGAGAGCGACGCCGAGCTGCGCGCCTACACCGCCCGTCAGCTCACCGACGCCCTGCACGGCCTCTTCCAGTACAAGCACCGCGTGCTCTACTATGGCCCGCTGACCCTCAAGGAGGCCACCGCTGCCGTCGACCGCATCCACATCGTGAAACCCACCAAGGACGTCCCCGCCAACAAGGTGTACCAGCCGCAGGCTGTCAACGAGAACACCGTGCTCTTCGTGAACTATGATGCCAAGAACACCTACGTCACAGAGTACTTCCGCGGCGAACATTTTGCCACCGCCCAGGTACCCGGCATGAATCTCTTCAACGAGTACTTTGGTGGTTCGATGAACGCCATCGTCTTCCAGGAAATGCGCGAGAAACGCAGCCTCGCCTACAGCGCCAGCAGCCATTACACCTACGGCACCGACAAGGACGGCTACTTCTACAACAGTGCCAACGTCATCACCCAGAACGACAAGCTGCTCGATGCTCTGAACGCCTATGAGGAGCTCTTCGACGACATGCCGCAGGCCGACGCCAACTTCAAGCTGGCTAAAGACGCCCTGCTGGCCGGCAGCCGCACGGCCCGCACCACCAAGTTTGGCATCATCAGCGCCTACCTCACATGCGAACAGATGGGTTGGAAGGAGCCTCTGCGCAAGCAGAACTTCAAGGCCTACCAGAAGATGACCATGCACGACTTGGTGAACTTCCAACAGCAGCACATCAAAGGGCAGAAAAAAGCCTATCTCATCCTGGGCAAAGAGAGCGAGATGGACTTCAACGCCCTGAGCAAGTTCGGCAAGGTGAAGAAACTCACTTTGGATGAAGTTTTCGGCTATTAAGAAGTTGTGTTCTGATGGCGGTGGCGGCCTGTGGGCCGCCACCGCCATCATTGCTTTCGGATTGGCATCATCCTTGCCGTGGATCAACGACTTTCCAGCCTACATCCATGCTTGGGCGCAGTCAGACTGGTATGCCATTGCACTCGGGTTTTGCAACAACGGCTACGACCTTTTCCACCCCGAGACTTTTATCTACAACAAGCAGTTCCCCGATGTCTGGTGCACAGCCTACAGTGACACTATCACATCGGCCGACATGCCGTTGCACGGCTATATAGCAGCCCTGCTGATGGGTGCGCTCGGCAGCACGGCACCGTGGGTGTATCGCCTGTGGACACTGTTGTGCAGCTTGGCGGGGCTATGGTTTCTGTTCCTGCTCTGCAGGAGGCTCACTCAATCGTGGCTGAAGGCATTGCCGGTGGTCTTAATGGCGCTGACAGCACCGTTGTATGCCTACTATTTCGCCAACTTCTTACCTTCGGCGCCAGCACTGGCGCTGGTCATGGCTGGCCTGTGGGCATACATCAGATACTGGCAGGATGGCGAAACACGCTACTGGCACCTCGGCATTGTTTTTCTCACACTGGCCACCCTCACACGAACCTCACAGGCCGTGGTGCTGGTGGCTGTGTGCGGATTTGAGTTGCTGCGCGTCATGCGCCATGAGACTCCTTTCTGGAAAAAGGTACCGGCAGTGATCGTCGGAGGATTGGCTATCGGAGGGTATATGCTCTGGAACGCTCACCTGAAGGCCGAACACGGTTCGCTCTTCCTCGGCGAATTGATGCCGCCACGGAACGTGGAAGATCTGCGTTGGGTGTGGCATGTAATAAAGGGGAACTGGCGATACGCCTACTTTGGGCACGTGCAGCAATGGCTGCTGGTCGGAGCAGCTGTCGGGACAGTAGTGGCGCTTGCCTTACGCCGACGCAAGGCAGGAATGGCCACGACCGGCGACAGTCGCCTGCCCATAGTATTTCTGGCGGCCATTTGGACCTTCGGCGAACTAATGTTCATTGCCGCCATGTGGCGCCAATTTGCCTATCACGACTATTACTTTCTCGACTGCCTCTGGCTGCCGGTGCTATTCTGGTTAGCATTGGCGTTGAGAACCATCCCTATACCACAAGGCACGCTCTGGCGATGTTTCATTGTGGTGGCGATGGTGCTGCTCAGCGGCATCTGCTACAACGAGTCGAAACACACACAACAATTCCGGCACGCAGGCTACGACATGGCTACCGACTGCTATCACAACTACCTCGGTAGCGACCGCTGGCTCGACAGTCTGGGCATCAGCCGCGATGCGCGCATCATTTCTGTGGCCTCATACCCGCAGAACACGCCCTTCATCCTAATGGGGCGCAAAGGGTATAGCGTCATGTGGTTTGGCAGCGATGCCGATGTTAGTGTCATTGCCAACAATGCACAAAGATTTCCTGCTGACTACGCCGTCGTGGAGAACTACCTCGTTCCGGAACATTTCGACCACTATGGCGAGATACTTCGATACATGCTTCCCATTGCCGACAACGGGCAACTGACTCTCTGCCGGATAACGGATACCGAGGTGAACCTCAGCGCAGAAGAGTTCTTTGCTCACCCGAGAATGGGTGGTGGCAACTAAAAGATTTCCTTGACAGTCTGGCTTTGACCGTTGAAGACAATCGTGTCTCCGACCTGTTTGCCTTTGAGGGCGGCATAGATAGGTGTCTGTGCCGAAATGGCGAAGAAGACTCTGTTGCCCACCATGAACTTGCCGGCACCAATGGAGAGGAAGAAGTTCTGTCTGTCAGTGACGACAACAGCACCGTGCTCAGCCCGATCAAAGGGAGGAAGCTTCAGCAAGTCTTGCAAGTAACGCACTCCTGTCTGGGCATTGCTGTACTGCCGGGCATACATGTCGCGGCTGCGCATCATCTTGGTGCGGTAACTGTCGTAGCGATCCACATTGGCGCCGTAGTCGTTGCTCTGCTGTTGTGCGGAATCCATCTCCTGCTTGGCAACAGAAGCAATATGCTCCTGCTGTTCGATGCAGGAGCATATCACTTGTTGACGTTTTTCCTCGCGTGTCATCTGGTGCGGCCGGGGTATTCCTTCAGGGCAACCTCGAGGCATTTCATGGCCTTCTTGAGGTCTTCGATGCAGATGCAATAGGTGATACGGGCTTGGTGGCGACCACGCTCGGGATCTACATAGAAGCCGGTGGCAGGTGCCAACATGACAGTTGCGCCGTTGTAGCTGAAATCGGTGAGTAGCCACTGGCAGAACTTGTCGCTATCGTCGACCGGCAGGTCGATGACGGTGTAGAACGCGCCCTTCGGCATCGGGCAGAAGCATCCGGGAATCTTGTTCACACCCTCAACGATGACGTTGCGGCGGGCGATATACTCCTTCTGCACCTTGTCGAAGTACTCCTGCGGGGTATCGACGGCTGCCTCGGCGAAAATCTGGCCGAACGAGGGGGGCGAGAGACGGGCCTGAGCAAGACGCATGGCGATGGCGTAGACCTCACTGTTGCGCGTCACGAGGCAACCCACGCGGGCACCGCAGGCGCTGTAGCGCTTGGAGACCGAGTCGAAGAGGATGGTGTTGCGCTCAAGTCCCTCAAGCTGCATGACACTGAAGTGTTTTTGACCGTCGTAGCAGAACTCGCGATAGACCTCGTCGGCAAAGAGGTACAGGTCGTACTTCTTCACCAAGCCGGCCACCTTGAGCAGTTCCTCGTGGGTGTAGAGGTAGCCCGTGGGGTTGTTGGGGTTGCAGATCATGATGGCGCGGGTGCGCGGGGTGATGACCTTCTCGAAGTCCTCGATGGGCGGCAGGGCGAAGCCGGTCTTGATGTCGCTGGGAATGGTGACAATCTTGGCGTCGCAAAGCTTGGCGAAGGTGTTATAGTTGGTGTAGTAAGGCTCTGGGATGATGATTTCGTCGCCCGGGTTGAGGCAGACGGTGAAAGCCATCTGGAGGGCTTCGCTGCCTCCGGTGGTGACGATGACCTGGTTGGGGGTGACATCGATGCCGTGGCGGTGATAGTAGTTGCAGAGCGCACGACGATAGCTGGGGATGCCGGCCGAGTGGCTGTATTCGAGCACGCCGTTCCACTGGGGCAGGTCGATAGCGGTCTCGGCGAGGGCTTTCAGCGCCCCTTTAGGGGTCTCGATGTCGGGCTGGCCAATGTTGAGGTGATAGACGTGCACACCGCGTTCCTTGGCGGCATCGGCAAAGGGGACAAGCTTGCGGATGGCACTCTGGGGCAGGTTCTGCCCTTTGTCTGAAATCTGAGGCATAGGGAGTTGTGATGCTTAAGGTTTACTTTTTGGGTTCGTCGGCCTGACGGATGGGCATGGGTTCGCCACCGCGACGGTCGCCACGAATCATGGGTTTCTGGTCGATGGGCTTGGCATCGGCGGGTTTCTGCTGGGTCTCGTCCTGTTTCACAGTGCCTTTGATGCGGAGCACCACGCGCTGGTTGTTGACAGCGTTGCTGGTGACGGTGACGGTCTTGGAGAAGCCGCCGACGTTGTTGGTGTTGTAGTGCACATCGATGACACCGCTCTGGCCGGGCATGACGGGCTTCTGGGTGTACTTGGGGGTGGTGCAGCCGCACGAGGCCTTGACGGTCTGGAGGATCAGCGGCTCGTCGCCGTCGTTCCAGAAGGTGAACTGGCAGTCGCCGTTGCCACCTTTGACGATGGTGCCATACTGGTGCTCCATCTGTTCGAAGCGAATCTTGGCGCCGTGCTCGGGGACGGCAACTTTCTCAGCGTCCTGTGCCCCGGCGATGAACGCCATGGAGGCAAAGAGGCAAATCAATGCAAATTTTTTCATGTCGATTAGGTTTTTATTGATTATTATTCAGTTTTTTATCTTGTCATTGTCCGGCGGCACCCCACCGGATACCAACTTGCAAAAGTACTAAAATTTTAGTACACGCAAATATTTTTTTCTTGCAAATAAAGTTAATCATTGTGAAAAGCGGAGCCGCGATCAGCGGAGGACGACCTGCAGCGCGTCGTTGCGCACGCGTGCCCGGAGCCACTGTTCGAGGCGGCGGCGTTCGGCGGCGCCGAGGCTGCGGCCGGCCTTGAGGTCGACCATTGCCACCACTTCGTCGCCGAGGCGACCGACGGCGATGTGCTCGATGTCGGGGAAGAGCACCCCGACCTCGCCGGCCATGTGGCGCGAGAGGGTGTCGTATCGCGAGTAGGCTTCGAGCTGAAGTTCGAGGTCGGAGACCTGCTGGCCGAGGCGCCGCGTTTCGGCATCGGCGACGGAGGCCATGTTGTTGAGCCGGGCGGTGAGGGTTTCGATGTCCTCGAAGTCGGCACCCTGGATGACGGCGAGGGCGAAGCCTTTCAAGCCGTAGTCGGGCATGCGGCGCTGGGCGGCGGCGAGCTCCTCGTCGTTGATGGCGCGGCCGACGGCGACGACGCGCAGGGTGTCATGCTCGGTGGTGTAGGAGAGTATCTGGGTGCCCGACTGCGCCAGTTCGCGGTTGACAAACTGCTGCAGCTCGCGGTCGAAGACGTTTTTCTGGATGATGTTGATGGTCATCACGGCGGCCGGTATCATCGTCACGATGACGACGACCATGATGGCGCGTTTGCCGTACTGGGCCCGTTCGGGCGAGAGGGTGCTGCGCGAGTGGAAGCGGAGGAGCTTGACGCCGAGGAAGGTGCTGAGGGCGATGAAGACGGTGTTGATGAAGAAGAGGTAGAGCGCGCCGAGGAAGTAGCTCCACTGCGCCGTGGCAAGGCCGTAGCCGGCGGTGCAGAGCGGCGGCATGAGGGCCGTGGCGATGGCGACGCCGGGGATGACCTGCCCCTTGCTCTTGGTGGTCAGCGCCAGCACGCCGGCGGCGCCGCCGCAGAAGGCTATGAGGACATCGTAGAGCGAGGGCGAGGTGCGGGCCAGGAGCTCGCTGCGGGCTTCGCTCAGGGGGGAGATGAAGAAGTAGACGGCAGCGGTGAGCACCGAGATGAGCGCGGCGATGGCGTAGTTCTTCAGGGCGCGGCGGAAGAGGTCGTAGTCGCCGATGCCGACGGAGAGGCCCATGCCGATGATGGGGCCCATGAGCGGCGAGACGAGCATGGCGCCGATGATGACGGCGGTGGAGTTGACGTTGAGGCCGAGCGAAGCTATCAGGATGGCGAAGATGAGGATCCACAGGTTGGTGCCGCGGAAGACCACGCCGGCGCTCACCTGCTCGATGACCTGCTGCTCGTCTTCCCTGTCGTTCATGAGGTTGAAATACTGCCCAATGTTCTTCAGCCAGCTTTTGATGTCGATGCGCATAACAACGGTTTTGATACTCCGATAACGGAGCGAGTCGCTTTTTATTGTGCAGCACCGCCCCCGGCCCGGCGTTCGTCCGTTTTTTATCGGACCACCCTCGGACCATCCTCGGACCACCCTCGGACCACCACCGGACCAGGAGCCTCGGACGATCCGTGGTTCGAGTTAACATTTCCGGCGGGCGCTATCGGCTGGAAATCAGACGGTTTTGCCTCAGAAGAAAATATTTCTCACCATTTTTAGGTATATGTGAAATTTATTTTGTACTTTTGCAGGCACTTATTGAATGTTAAGGAAACCAAAATATTAATCTTATAACATTAAAATTATGGCATTTAAAGGACAAATTATTATCGATACCGAGCGCTGCAAAGGCTGCGGAGTGTGTGTACCCGTGTGCCCGATGAAGTGCATCGAGTTGTCGAAGGAAGTAAACGGCAAGGGTTATAACTTCACCCATACCGTCAACGACAGTTGCATCGGCTGCGCCAGCTGCGCCATGGTGTGCCCGGACGGCGTGATATCCGTTTACAAGAAAAAGATTTAAAGAAAGAAAGGAATACTATGGCAAGAGAACTTCAACTGATGAAGGGCAATGAGGCTATTGCCCGCGCAATGATTGCCAGCGGCTGCGACGGATACTTCGGATATCCCATCACGCCGCAGAGCGAAGTAATGGAAACGCTGATGGCCGAGAAGCCGTGGGAGACGACCGGTATGACGGTGCTGCAGGCTGAGAGCGAGGTGGCGTCGATCAACATGGTGTATGGCGGCGCTGCCACGGGCAAGAAGGTGGCCACCTCGTCGTCGAGCCCCGGAATCTCGCTGATGCAGGAAGGCCTGACCTACCTGGCCGGTGCCGAGATACCGTGCCTGGTGGTCAACGTGATGCGTGGCGGTCCCGGACTGGGCACCATCCAGCCCTCGCAGAGCGACTACTTCCAGAGCACCAAAGGCGGCGGCCACGGCGACTACCAGCTCTACACCCTGGCTCCGGCCAGCGTGCAAGAGATGTACGACTTCGTGTTCGAAGCCTGGGACATCGCCTTCAAGTATCGCAACCCCGTGCTGATTCTCTCTGACGGTGCCATCGGCCAGTGCATGGAGAAGCTCTACACCCGCGACTACGTTCCCCGCTGGACCGAGGAAGAGCGCCGCGCCAACGCCCCGTGGGGCACATGGGGCAAGCCCGCCAACCGTCCGCACAACATCATCACCAGCCTTGAGCTCGACAGCGCCCGCCAGGAAGTCTTCAACCTGAAGCTCCAGAAGAAATATGCCGAAATGAAAGAGAAAGAGGTGCGCTACGAAATGCTGAACTGCGAGGATGCCGAGTACATCATCGTGGCCTACGGTTCGAGCAGCCGTATCGCCATGAAAGCCATGCAGATGGCCCGCGAGAAAGGCATCAAGGTGGGTCTGTTCCGCCTGATCACCCTCTTCCCGTTCCCGACGAAACAGCTGGCCGAGGTTGCCAAGCACGTGAAGGGTATCCTGTGCGTGGAGATGAGCGCCGGCCAGATGATCGAGGATGTGCGCCTGGCCACAGAGTGCGGCGTGAAGACAGAGCACTTCGGCCGCTTCGGAGGCATCATCCCGACCCCCGGCGAGGTTCTGGAGGCCCTGGAAAACAAGATTATCAAATAAGAAAAGATTACAAGCAATGAATAAAGATAATGAAGCTCGCAGACAAGAGCTGCTGAAAGAGGGTTACGAAGAGGTGTACACCCGCACCAAAGTGCTCACGGACGCCGTCATGCACTACTGCCCCGGCTGCGGCCATGGCACGACCCACCGCCTCGTTGCCGAGGTGATCGAAGAGATGGGCATTCAGGACAAAGTGGTGGGCGTATCGCCCGTCGGATGCTCTGTTCTGGCTTACAACTATTTCGATGTTGACTTCCAGGAGGCCGCCCACGGCCGCGCCCCCGCGCTGGCCACTGCCATCAAGCGCCTCAACCCCGACACCTTTGTGTTCACCTATCAGGGCGACGGCGACTTGGCCGCTATCGGCACCGCCGAGACCATCCACGCCGCCAACCGTGGCGAGAACATCACGATGATCTTCGTCAACAACGGTATCTATGGCATGACGGGTGGCCAGATGGCTCCCACCACGCTGGTGGGCATGCGCAGCGCCACGACGCCTTATGGCCGTCGCGTGGACCTCAACGGTTATCCCCTCCGCATGACGGAGCTCCTCTCCACCCTGCCGGGCACCTACTATGTGACCCGCCAGAGCGTGCAGAACCCCGCCGCCGTGCGCAAGGCCAAAGCCGCCATCCGCAAGGCTTTCGAGAACCAGAAGCTCAAGAAAGGCCTCAGCTTCGTGGAGATCCTGTCCAACTGCAACAGCGGCTGGAAGATGACCCCGGTGGCTGCCAACAAGTGGATGGAAGACAACATGATGCCCAACTATCCCATCGGCGACATCAAGGTCGACGGCAAGATTTGCGAGGGTATCGACGCCAACCGTCTCGTGCTGGATCACCCGCTCACCGTTATGCAATAATTAACAATTAAAAACGAAGAAACAATGACTGAAGAAATCATCATAGCCGGCTTTGGTGGACAGGGTGTCCTCTCGATGGGTAAGATTCTTGCCTACTCCGGCGTCATGCAGGACAAAGAGGTCAGCTGGATGCCCAGCTACGGCCCCGAGATGCGCGGTGGCACGGCCAACGTCTCCGTCATCATCAGCGACGAGCGCATCAGCTCGCCCATCATCAACCAGTTCGACACGGCCATCATCCTCAACCAGCAGTCGCTGGACAAATTTGAGCACAGTGTGAAGCCCGGCGGTCTGCTCATCTACGACCCCAACGGCATCACCCACGAGCCCACCCGCAAGGACATCAACATCTACAAGATCGCCGCCACGGCCAAGGCCCAGGAGCTCGGCATCAGCAAGGTGTTCAACATGGTGGTCCTCGGCGGCTTCCTGAAGCTCAAACCCATTGTCGACAAGCAGTATATCCACGAAGGCTTGGAGCACTCGCTGCCCCAGCGCCACTGGAACCTCATTCCCCAGAACGAGGAAGCTATCGAGATCGGCAAGGGCCTCATCGAATGCGTCCAGAAAATCTGACCGGGAATTACGGACAAATCGCGCAATGCGCAAAGCCTCCTCGCAACGGGGAGGCTTTCTTTTTTTTGCCGGTTTATAATTGACTGTCCTTATTACTGTTCAGCCGTTGTTTCGACGCAGTGGAGGGCTGCTGACTTTTTTTTCCAATTTGCACCCCGCCGCCCCACCGCCTTTGAGCCGCCCTTGGTCCGTATTTTATCGGACCACTCCCGGACCACCCTCGGACCACCCTCGGACCATCACCGGACCAAGACGCTGCAGATGGCTGTCATTCTGTCTGTTATTGCTGCGCAAGAATGTTCTGCCCCCAAAAACACGTCTTATCTCTGGGTGTAAGGCGCTGAAAATCTGCGTCATTCCACAGCCTCTCTCCCCCTCGGTCACTCAACAACATGCAACTCCACCAACGGGTTGAAGCAATATTTTTTTGTCAGATCGCAAAAAGTTTGTACTTTTGCAAATCAAAACACTTGTAACTAACATATTTGTATTATGTGCGGAATTGTAGGATATATCGGTGAGCAAGAGGCTTACCCCATCTTGATAAAGGGTCTTCATCGACTGGAGTATCGCGGCTATGACTCGGCCGGAGTGAGCATGATCAACGCCGGAGGCGACCTGAACGTCTACAAAGCTACCGGCAAGGTGGCTGCGCTGGAGGAGAAATGCGCCAGCGAGGACACTACAGGCAGCATCGGCATCGCCCACACGCGCTGGGCCACCCACGGCGAGCCCAACACCGTCAATGCGCACCCCCACCTGTCGCAGAGCGGCAACCTGAGCCTGGTGCACAACGGCATCATCGAGAACTACAAGACGTTGCGCGCCATGCTGGAGAAAGAGGGCTATGAGTTCTGCTCGGAGACCGACACCGAGGTGCTGGTGCAACTCATTGAGTTCACGCAGAAGAAGGGCAAGAGCGACCTATTCACTGCCGTACAGCGTGCGCTGAAGAACGTCGTCGGGGCCTACGCCATAGCCATCCTGCAGAAAGACCACCCCGACCAGTTGGTCTGCGCCCGCAAGGGGTCGCCGCTGGTCATCGGAGTGGGCACCGATGCCCGCGGCCACAAAGAATTCTACCTTGGCAGCGACGCCACCCCCATCGTGGAGTACACCAAACAGGTCATCTACCTCAAGGACGAGGAGATAGCCTACATGGACCGCAGCGGCAAGATAGACATAGTGAACCTGAGCAACGTGCACCAGACACCCGAGATGCACACCTTGAGCCTGAGCCTCGACGAGCTGGAGAAAGGCGGCTTCCCGCACTTCATGCTCAAAGAGATCTGGGAGCAACCCAACGCCCTGCGCACCTGCATCAAAGGCCGTCTGCACCCCCGGACAAAGGATGTGGTGCTGAGCGGCATCATCGACCATAAGGACAAGTTCATCAATGCCCGCCGCATCATCATCTGCGCCTGCGGCACCAGCTGGCATTCGGCTCTCATCGGCAAGTACTTCATCGAGGAGGCGGCACAGATACCCGTCGATGTGGAATACGCCTCGGAGTTCCGCTACCGCAACCCCGTCATCTATCCGGACGATGTGGTTATCGCCGTCAGCCAGAGTGGTGAGACCGCCGACACACTGGCCGCCATCCAGCTGGCCGAACAGAAAGGAGCCTTCCTCTATGGTATCTGCAACGTCATCGGCTCCTCCATTGCCCGAGCCACCAATAGCGGCACCTACCTGCACGTGGGGCCCGAAATTGGCGTGGCCTCGACCAAAGCCTTCACAGGCCAGGTCATCACCCTCTGCCTGCTGGGTCTGGCCATCGCCAAAGAGAAGCACACGCTGAGCGACGAGATGTTCCACATGCTGGTTGAGGAACTATACAAGATCCCCGACAAGATACAGTGGACGCTGGAGAACAACAAGAACATTGACCAGTTTGCCCAGATGTTCACCTACTGCAAGAATTTCATCTTCCTGGGGCGCGGATACAATTACCCCGTGGCATTGGAAGGTGCCCTGAAGCTGAAAGAGATATCCTACCTGCACGCCGAAGGCTACCCCGCCGCCGAGATGAAGCACGGCCCCATTGCGTTGGTCGACGAGGAGATGCCGGTGGTCTTTATTGCACCCAAGCGGGGCATGTATGACAAGATTGTCAGCAACATCCAGGAGATCAAGAGCCGCAAGGGAAAGATCATCAGCGTAGTCACCGAGGGCGACACGACGGTCAAAAACATGAGCGACTATGTCTTCACCATCCCCGACACGCGCGATTGCTTTGTTCCGCTGCTCTCCGTCATCCCGTTGCAGCTGCTGGCCTACTACATTGCCACCGCCAAGGGTCGCAACGTGGATCAACCGCGAAATCTCGCTAAATCGGTCACTGTCGAATAAACAAGAAGCCCGCCATTCGGCGGGCTTCTTCATTTAGTAGCCTTAAGCACCTGTTCGACAACGCCAATCTTGTAGCCCATGCTGTGGTAAAGGATGCGGCCATTTTTGTCGATCAAGGCAACCAGCGGGTATTCCACGTTGTCTGTCCTGGTGGCCTCCACTATGCGCTGCTCAAGCAAGCCCTTACGGTAGGCGAAATCGGTGTTCACCAACCCCCACGAGGGCATGCCAATGGTGGCGGGTCCGACCATGAAGGTCATGCCACCCCACTGGCGCAGCTCTTTCTGCAGTTGGCGCAGCTCGACGATGAGATGCTTCGAGGGCTCGCTGTATTCGCCCAGGTTGATGTAGAGCATCCCCGCATCGCCGGCATAATCCCACAGTTCGATGCCGTCGAAGAGTTCGAGATCAGGATTGATAGGTTGATACGTTGATACGTTGATACTTTCTGTCAATGGCAGAATCACTATCTCCTTGCTCACCTTCTCGCCGGCCTTCAACTCGAAGAACTCCAGCCGCGAGCGGACAGCCCCGTCAGGGTAGCGGTTGCCTGTGGAGAGACAGTATGTGCCGGGCTCCAGGTCGAGGGTGGCGGGGAAGGAGGCCATGCGCGGATCGTTCTCGAAGTCGAAGGTGCGCAGGTCGCCGTTTTCGAGCTTGGCCAGCGTGAAGTGGGACCAGTAGACAGGCTTGGCGGGTTCCTTGCCATGGTAGGTGAGAGTGAGGGTGGCGGCCTGAAAGTCCTTTGGCTCCTTATGGTCTTTAAAGTCGGGAACGACCCAAGCCTTGAGATTCCAGCAGTGGATGGTGTTGGTGGCATTGTCAAGGTAGGCAGATAATACGGCGGCGCGGCAGGCGGCCACGAAGAAGATATCGCGACTATGGCTGTCGGCACGGCGCAGCTTGTACACGCCCACGGGCGAGATGGGGCAGTTGTAGTAGTTGCTGCTGTCGTCGACCATGATGCTATCCATCACCCAGCGCCGTATCTTTTCTACTCTCATACCATTGAAGGATGCTAATTCTTTGCGGTAGGGGCGCACCATCTCGTTACTAATGCGAGCACCAAGCAGACCTTTGCCGTAGTGCCATTCGGGGTTTGTCCGATGGGCTTCCAATACTTCTTCTGTGATGTCGCGCAGGTCTTTGTCCGAGAATGTTTTGAGGTAGTTGTAGACATCGCCGAATTCCTCCTCATGCCAACCATACTTGATGATAAAACCAAGTATAGCTTTATAGTTGCCTTCCGACTTGTGCACCAATTCCCACAGTTGCTCCTGTTGCTCTTTGTTCAAGTACTGGATGCCTTCAAGTTGCTGGAGGTCGCTCTTGGTGGGGAAGGTGGCGGTGTAGGCGTTGCGCAGCGAGTCCTCGTAGGCCAGGCGACGGGCGTTGGCGGCGGTCTCCTCCTCGGTAGCCACCACCTTGGGTTCTCCGGCCACGGGGGGCACCATTTCAAAGTTGAGAGTTGAGAATTGATAGTTGAGAGTTGATGGGATGGTCAAGGTCAGGGTGCTGTCCTGGCGCACGTCCAGTTTCTCGAAGGCGAAGCGGTCGCCGTCGGTGGCCCAGACGAGCAGGTCGCCGAGGCCGGTGGTCAGCGAGGCCTTGCCCTCACTGTCGGCAGTCTGTGTGCTGAGGGTGTAGTATTCGGCGTAGTTGTAGAGCTTGAACTTCACCTGGGCGCCCTCCAAGGGCTTACCTGTAGAATCCTGCACAGTGATAGTGACGCGGCGCGTGGGGGCATAGTGGCTCAGCAAGTTCAGTTCGGAATACAAACTGGTGCGCTTCACAACCTCCTCGTCGCCTTTGTACTTGCCGAAGGCTTTGGAGTGCACCATCATGCAGCGCGTGCTCGGCACGGAGAACCAGCCCATGTTCAGCCGCGGGTCGGGCTCGCAGGCGCCGAGGAACTTCCATTCGCCAGAAGGTATTGTCCCACTCACTCCCTTCTCTCTCCTTTTCACTCCACTCTCACTCCCCGGAATATACACCTCCACCCAGGCATGGTTGTCGTCGCAGTGGGCCCAGCGGGGCGTATAGCACTGGCGGGCGGGGATGCCCACGGCACGCAGGGCGGTGACGGTGAAGGTGCTCTCCTCGCCGCAGCGTCCGAGCGAGGTGCGCATGGTGGCCAGCGGCGCGCTGGTGCGGCTGTCGCTGGCGCGGTAGGTCACATGCTCGTGGCACCAGTGGTTCACCTCCAGGGCGGCCTCCTCGATGGTCATGCCTTGCACGCGATCCTTCAGCTCGCGGTAGAAGACCATGCGGGCCGTGTCGAGGTTTTCGTTGTTGACGCGGTAGACCAGCACGAAGTGGCGGAACACATCCTCCGGCACCTCCTTGCCCCACGGCATCTCCTCGCGGGCGCGGAAGGCGTAGCGCACCTGGTCGAGGAAGAACTGCGGCTCATAGTCGGCCAGGTCGCTCAACGGCATGTAGGCATAGAGAAACTCCATTGCCTCGCGCTCCATAGCACACAGCGTATCCAGCCTCACCTCCAACATCGGGAACTCCGCCATGCGGCTCTCGAAATCCTCATGCACCTCAGCACGATAACCTTTGTCTGAAATAAAATGCGGGTCGCGGTGGCACGAAGCCAACAGCAACACGCCCATCACCAGTAACGCTATCTTCTTCATAACATTGCAATATTGTCAATCAGTTGTCTCACCTGCGCGGCGTCGGTCTGCACTGCGCCGTCGGGCCGTGTGGCCTTGCAGGAGCCGTGCACCTCCGACACCCCCGTTTTCGCTATCAATTCACGCACGTTGGAGGGGGTCACACCGCTGCCGGCCAGGATTTTAAAGCGGTAAGTGGAGAGCGGCAAGCGGCAAGTGGCATCCACCAGCCGACGTATGACCGCAGCGCCGTCTATGGCCGTGGGCGCCTGGCCGCTGGTGAGCAGCCGATGGCAGCCGGCTTCAGCCACCGCTTGCAAGGCCTCTAACGGGTCCTGCCGGGCCTCGTCGAAGGCGCGGTGGAACGTCACCTCCATCCCCCCGGCCCGCTGCACGGCTCGCCGCGTGAGATCCACATCGATGCGTCCTTCCGCCGTCAGGAACCCCACCACCACGGCGGCAGCTCCCAGTCGCCGGCAACGGTCGATGGTGGCCATAATCTCCTCCACCTCAGCCTCCGAATAGCAGAAATCGCCCGGCCGCGGGCGCACCAACACATGGGTGCGCAGACCGAGGCTGCGCACACAGAACCCGATGTCGTCGTCCGTGGGGGTCAACCCGCCACAGGCCAAGTCGCGGCACAACTCTATACGCTGTGCCCCACCCTCTTTGGCCGCCACTGCCGAAGCTCGCGACGGCGTGCATATCTCAACCTGAATCATGGTGCAAAAGTACACAAAAAAACAATACCGAAACCCATTATCCCCCCGCCGTCGGGAAAGCTCTTCCTCCGGTGGTGGTCCGGTGGTGGTCCGAGGATGGTCCGATGGTGGTCCGACAAAAGTCGGACCACCGGCGGTCCAAAGGCGAACGGCGACCTTACTTCAGGCGGCGGAGTATCTCGAGGGTCTGGTTCCAGAACATCTCCACGGTCTTGATCTCGATGCGCTCGTCGGGGCTGTGCACGCCGCGCAGCGTGGGGCCGTAGCTGATCATGTCCATCTGCGGGTACTTCTCACCGATGAGGCCGCACTCCAATCCGGCGTGGATGGCGCGCACCACGGGCTCGCGGCCGTACATCTTCTTGTATACGTCGACGCCCACCTTCAGCACGCGGCTGTCGGGGTTGGGGGTCCAGCCGGGGTAGCCGTCGGAGTGGCTGACGCGGCAACCGGCGAGGCGGAAGGTGGCCTCCAGCTTTGCGGCGGCAGCATGCTTGGCGCTCTCCACCGAGGAGCGCTGGCTGGTGGCAATGCGGATGAAGCCCTTCTCCATCTTGATGCTGGCCAGGTTGGTGGAGGTCTCCACGAAGTTCTCTATCTCGCGGCTCATGGCCAGCACGCCGTGGGCGCAGGCGTAGACGAGGTTGACGAGGCGCTCCTGCGTGTCGGCGTCCATGACCTTCTTCGGCATCTCGGCATCGCGCAGCTCGAACTCCATGTCGGGCTCCGTGGAGCGGAACTCGAAGACCATCGCTTTACCCATCTTGGTCACCATCGTCTTGAAGGCGCGCACCTTGTCCTCGGGCACGCAGACGAGGGCTTCGGCCTCGCGGGCGATGGCGTTGCGCAGGTTGCCGCCGTCGATGGTGGCGAGGCGCATGGCGTGCTTGAAGGTGCCCTCCCAAAGGATGCGGTTCAGCAGCTTGTTGGCGTTGGCGCGGCCGCGGTTGATGTCGTCGCCGCTGTGACCGCCGACCAATCCGCTCACCTTCACGCGGAACGCTTTGCTGCCCTTGGGGGCAGCAACGAGTTTGTAGTCCATCTCGGCCACCGTGTCGATGCCGCCGGCACAGCCGATGCAGTACTCGCCTTCGTCCTCGTCGTCGAAGTTGAGGAGCACCTCGCTCTTCAGCCAGCTCTTGCTCAATCCGTTAGCGCCAGTGAGACCAGTCTCTTCGTCGACGGTGATAAGGGCTTCGAGGGCGGGATGCTGCAGCTTCTTGTCCTCGAGGATGGCGAGGATGGTGGCCACGCCGATGCCGTCGTCGGCGCCGAGGGTGGTGCCGTCGGCGGTGAGCCACCCACCGTCCAGCACAGGCTGGATGGCGTCCTTCATGAAGTCGAACTGCTTGGTGCTGTTCTTCTCGCAGACCATGTCCATGTGGGCCTGCAGAGCCACCCAGGGGCTCTTCTCGTAGCCTTTGGAGGCGGGCTTGCGGATGAGCACGTTGCCGAGGCGGTCGCTCTTGGTCTCGAGGCCGTGGTCCTTGCCCCACTGCACGAGCCAGGCAGAGATGCGCTCCTCGTGCTTCGAAGGCCGCGGAATCTGCATGATTTCACCAAACCAGTGCCACACACGCTCCGGCTTGAGGCCTTTCAATACTTGATTACTTGATTGCTTGATTGCTTGATTGTTTTTTGCCATAGGTTATACTATTTTTATTGATTGTTTTCGAGAATTATGTTGGCAAGGCAGACGGCCACCTCCTGCGGTTCCTCGCGTGGGCGCCAGGCGAGGATGTAGGACACCTCGGCGCTGGCAACGGAGTAGCCTTTCTGCTGCATGTCGTCGATATACTGTCGTTTAGATCTTGAGAGGGATGCAATGAACTCTCCTTTTTCTGAGATGAGGTAGCCGTTCGAGTAGCGCAAGATGTCCCCGCTACGCAATGAAAGGACGGACTCTTTGCGGTCGCGGAAGTAGTCGAGCCACACGTCGCGTAGGGTAAGGCAGACGGCAATTGTTGCAGGATGACTGCCGGCATCCCAATGGGTAAGGGTGTAGAGGTTGTGGCAGGCTCGGGTGATGCCAACGTAGGATGCACGCAGTTCCTCAGGGCTGGAGGTTTCCGGGTCGGTAAGGAAGAGGTAGACGGTGTCGAACTCGCGGCCTTTAGCCTTATGAATAGTGCCGACAAAAACGCTGCCAGAGGTGGAGAGGAAGTCCTCAACATCGCTTTCGAGGAGGAACTGACGAAGATCGCTACGGTAGTAGTTGCGGTTGGCGTGCTCGTATTGGCTCCAAAAGGTGCGCATGACGGGTAGCAGGCGGCTTGTGGCGTAGCGCTCACAGGTACGCTCCTTAGCCAGGCACCATTGCTCATGGGATATGGTGCCGCCGGCACCGGTTTGCTTCATAAAATAGCGCACCTCAGCGAGATTGATGAAGCGGAAGCCACCGCCGGATTGGGCGAGCGTGGCGTGGATGCCTTGCTGCTCCAGCTGGTAGGCTATCTGCAGAGCTTGCTCGTTGGTGCGGGTGAGAATGGCGGTGGAAGTTGAGTGTTGAGAGTTGAGAGTTGAGAGTGGCAAATGATGGGATGTGTCGACGAGTCCTTCCACTTTGTTTGCGGCCTGGATGGGGGTGTGCTTCATGCGGTTGGGGAGGTGCAGGACGAAGCGGTTGGCATAGTCGACAATGGCGCGGTCGGAGCGGAAATTGGTGGTCATTTCGTAGAAGGTGGCACCGTGGTCAGTGACAAGTGACTTCAGGTATTGGGAGTTGCTGCCGCGGAAAGCATAGATGTTCTGGTCGTCGTCGCCGACGGCAATTACTCGCATGTCCTCGTTGCACTGCATGAGAGCAGAGACCAGGCGGTAGTCGTCGGGGCCCATGTCCTGCGCTTCATCAATGACGAGTACACTTTTGGCTATCTTGGTCTCCTCAACCTCGCCTGTTTCAATCATCTCAGCCGCCCGGCTGACGACGGTATCGGCCTCTTCGAGAGAACCTTGCTTGCCGAGCAGGTCGAAGGCGAAAGAATGGAATGTTTTGATATCGACGAAATGGGCAGCATTGCCGACAAGGTCGATGAGGCGGAGTTTGAACTCGGTGGCGGCGGCCCGGGAGAAGGTGAGCATGAGCAGTTGCTCGTGTTTTACATCCTCCAGCAGCAGGAGGGAAGCCAGTTTATGTACCAGCACACGGGTTTTGCCGGTGCCGGGGCCAGCGGCAACGACGATGCATCGCGACTCTTTGTCGTTGATTATTTCCATCTGCCTATCCGAGAGACTGCCGAAAATTTTGTTGTATTTGGCGGGAGTGATGTTCTTGCCGATTTGCGTTCGACGTTCTCCCTTGAAGTATTTTGAGATAAAGGCTTTATAGTCGAGCAGGAAATAGTCGCTGACGTAGCGGAGTGCGGCGGCGTAGTCGCGGACCATGATGTTGGCGTATTCGCCGACGATGTGGATTTGTTGGATGCGCTGGCGATAGAATTCGTCGAGGAGGCGGTAGTGCTCTTTGGTATACCCGAACCGGCGTTCGACCATGCGTTTGAGCTGCATGGAGTTATAGATGACCAGGAAGCCGCCTTCCAGTTTCAGCAGATCGGTCTTGCTGAGGTAGAGCAGGGCCTCCTCCATGTCGGTGGCTGAGGGAGGTTCGGCAAGGGTGAGCTGTGAGCAGTATTGCTTGAGCAGTTCGATAAGCGAGAAGGACACGAGTGTTGTCTCCCCATCGTTCTTCTGCGCACAGAGCCTGTCCACTACAAAGCGGCAGAGGCCGACACGTTGTTCGAAGCGCTTGAGCGTATCATCCAAAGACACTTGGAGTCGAAGACTGACAGTATCGCTGAAGATGTGTTCCTCTTTGCGCACATAGTTTTTCAGGGAGAGGAAATAGAGAAGCGTCTTGAGGCGGCGAACGGTGCAGAAGGCCAAGCCAGACTTGTGCGCCTCTTCGTTCAACAGTTTATAGTTTAGTTCCCGGTTTTCTTCGCAGAGGTGCATCAAAAGAAACTGCTCCAGACGCAGGGTGTTGTCCAGCTCACGGCGTGTGGTGCTTTTGACAATCCAGGCCTGCATGTCGCGGCTGTCAGCGAGGATGCCTTCTTGCCGCATGAGGTTGACGCTATGGATGACCGTTTCTTTCGTCATGCCGAGGACATCGGCCAGATAGTCGATGCGGCTTTCGGCCTCGTCGGTGTTGTCGGTAGTGGCACGGCGACTGATGAGCGAACTGATGATGCGGGCAGCCTGCTCGCGTGTGGTTTCGTCGAAGAGCGGCGAAAGGGTCAGCCGGCGGCGGGCATCATCCATGTTAGCTACAGTGATGCCTGTGGCAAAGATGTGCGGGGTGTTGCTACCACGGGTCACCAGTCCGGCGTTCTCCAGAGCCGCGATGGCGGCCTTGACGCGGGTTTCGATGTCGTCGACTTCCTCGTTCCAACCAGCCTGACGAGCAATCTCCAGCGGAGAGCAGCTGACGGTGGGCTGTTTGGGAGTGAGGACTTTTATGGCTTTCCAAACCTGCTGGATTTCGCTGATGGAAAGCTTTGTCTGGTTGAGAAGAAGGAAGTGTTTGTCGAGATCGTTGTCTGAATAGAGCACGTAGCACTCGGCCTCCATGTGCGGGTCGCGTCCTGCCCGACCAGCTTCTTGGACGTAGGCTTCCAGCGAGTCGCTGATGTCGTAGTGAACCACCAGACCAACGTCCTTTTTGTCCACCCCCATGCCGAAAGCCGAGGTGGCGACAATCACCTGTGCATCGCCGTTCATGAAGGCTTCCTGGTTGCGGATTTTGTCGGCAGCTTCCATCCCACCATTGAAGGGCAAGGCCCTGATGCCATCAGCACGTAGATGTGCGGATATTTCTCGTGTGCGTTTTTTACGGCTGACATAAACTATGGTCGGGCATTGCCTGCCGAGAATGAGCGAGCGGAGGTGGTTGTATTTCTCGTCGTCGGTGTCGGCATGAATGACGGAGTAATGAAGGTTTTTGCGTTCGGCGTTGGCGGCAAAGACCTTCAGCTCCAAGCCGAGTTTGGAACGGAAGTAGTCGCAGATGTCGCTGACGACTTTCTGCTTGGCGGTGGCCGTAAAGCAGCTAACGGCGATGGGTTGCTGCTGATGCTTTTGCTCCTGTAGATTGCGGATGAAATCGCCGATATATAGATAGTCGGGACGGAAGTCCTGACCCCAAGCCGAGAAGCAGTGGGCCTCGTCGATGACGAAGCGCACCACGCTGCGGCCCAGCAGCAGCCGCTCGACAGTTTTGCTGCGGAGCATTTCGGGGGCGATGTAGAGCAGGTTGGCACTACCCTCGGCCACCTGCTGCACGGCTGCGGCGCGCTCGATGGGGTCGAGCAGGCCGTTGATGGTTACCGCGTCGCTGATGCCACGTTCGGCGAGGTTGTCCACCTGGTCTTTCATCAAGCTTTGCAGGGGCGAGATGACGACCGTCAGCCCATGAGTGTTGCGACCGGCCATCAGTGCGGGCAGCTGGAAGGTCAGACTCTTGCCTCCGCCTGTGGGGAAAATGCAAAGCAAGGATTCGCCACGGATGGCGGATTCAACAGCCTGTTGCTGCATATTCATTCCATCGAAAAGACGGAATTCGTCGTAGCCGAAGAACTCACGCAGGCCGTGGTGTGCATTCAGTTGCTTTTTGCAGTATTCACATTCTCCACACGGGGTGTTGCGCAGGAAGTTCATCACATTGGCCACCTTTGGGTAGTTGCGCATTACCCATGCCGGGGTGATGCTCATCATATCGTCGGCCCCGATGACCGCCAAGGCGTAGGCCAGCTCGACGGGGTAGTGCTTCGCCACAGCCGCAAGGTTGGCATGGGTGCAAATACGACCTGCGTATTCCTGCTGTATGTTTTCAACCAACACTTGTCCTTTGATGGGGGCGTCGGATGCGTCGATGTAAGCGAAGAAAGCTTCAAACTCTTTTGTTTGTGACAAGAGGGAGCGGTAGATGGATTGCCGACTCGGTGACAATCCACACCAGGCTGCTATTTCGTCATAGAACAAATCTCGTGCTTTCTGGGCATCGTTGACGGGATTGTTGAATTCATCCACCTGCAGCTTGTCGTCTTTCACCAGACGATGGTATGGCTTGTTGGGGAATAGCAGCGGGGAGAGGGGAAGGGTGTCGACGAAGATGTGGTTGCCGGTTATAGGGGTGTGTTTCAGGTCGAAGCCGATGATGTTGTGTCCACAAACGACACTGCAAGGCTCTACAAAAGCCAGGAATTCTGCCTTGCTGTGCGTATGCAGAAGCGCTCCGTCTTGGCGCACGGCACCATAGTCCTGCACTTTTTTGTTTTGTGGGTTTACTTCAGTGTCGATAAAGACAATCATCTGTTTCTTGTTTCGCGACTGCAAAATTACGCTTTTTCATGCACATGGCCAAATAATATTTTGCCAGTCCGATTTATTTTCGTATTTTTGCATCCGATTTCATAAGGAAATCGTCGAAGCGTTATACTCGTTTCTTGTAAGAGAAAATGTGAGAAGTTTTCATGATGTGCAAGAACAGTGTGATGGCTTCACGTGTATAGCGTGGGCTATTTGCTGCATCTTCACATCAAGGTAATTCTCACAACCATCTCTTAAAGATGTGGTATGATAGGCCACGCTTCTTTGTATATGGAATAAAACTACAAAAGGAAGGATAAAAAATGAAACAGATTCTTACTCTCGGGATAGCATTGATGTTCTCCATTGTGGCTTTTGCACAAAAGAATGCTACAAAATTTCTTGGAATTCCAGTTGATGGAACAAAAACTTCAATGATTCAAAAATTGAAATCAAAAGGGTTTACATACAATACCACTCGAGACTATTTAGAAGGCGAGTTCAATGGCCGGTCTGTGCATGTTGTTATCGCAACAAACAACAACAAAGTATGGCGGATTATGGTTGAAGATGCCGTTCCAACAAATGAAACCAATATTAAAATAAGATTCAACACTCTTTGCCGACAGTTTGAAAAGAACGGCAAATATATGCCACAGGATTTTGTGGGAGAATTTGAAATTAGTGAGGATGTTGATTTGTCTTATGAGATGGTAGTGAACAAAAAAAGATTTCAAGCAGCATATTATCAGGTTGACGAGAAAGATATGGATTCTACAAGTGCAAGAGAATATGCAATGGAAAAGGTGATGAGTAAATATACGCAAGATGAACTTGCTGCAATGAGCGAAGAAGACGGTCAAAAACTCCTTATCAATACGGCTTTAAAATATGTAAATGATAGAATTTCGCATAAATCCGTGTGGTTCATGATAAGTAGGGAGTATGGTGATTATTCCATATTGATATATTACGATAATGAACTAAATAGATCCAATGGCGAGGATTTATAGCGATTGAAATCAATAGCGGATACACCTGCGGCGTGGGCGAATGCCTGCGCCGCAGGTGTTTTATAAGCGAAACTAAAATTAAAAGGTGTCTGCAGGGTTGCAGACGCCTTTTGTTTGATGTGTGCCTTGGATATGCTTAGGATGTGCTTAGGA
>DFLB01000031.1:143579-145281 GCA_002373995.1 Bacteroidales bacterium UBA3630
GATATGCTTAGGATGTGCTTAGGATCGGGGGAGGATGGCGGGGGGTTGAAATCGTGTGGAAAAAAGTTTTTGGCTATGTCGATTTATCTTCGTATCTTTGCATTTTATTATGAAACGGATTTGGATAGCGATAGTGAGGCTTTGCGGATGGCGGATGTTGCTGCCTGAGGCAGGGACGAGGCCAGAGTTGAGGCGGTGTGTGTTTGCCGTGGCGCCGCACACGGCGGTGTCGGATTTTCTGGTCGGGGCGGCCTATTTGTGGGCGCTTGACGTGAATGGTCACATTTTTATCAAGAAGGAGTTTTTCAGGTGGCCGTTGGGAGGGGTGCTGCGCCGGTTGGGAGCGATACCCATCGACCGCGGGAACCGGAAGAACGATATGGTGGGTGCCGCGGTGCGGGAGTTTGCCAAGGGGGGGACGTTTTCGTTGGCTATCACACCGGAGGCTACGCGGAAGCCTGTGCACCGGTGGAAGCGGGGTTTTTGGGAGATTGCGCGACGGGCGGGGGTGCCTATTGTGCCGGCGTATATCGACTTTGGGCACAAGGAGATAGGGCTCTTTGAGACGGTATGGCCCACGGAGGACTTTGAGGCCGATGTGCGCAGGATACATGCCCTGTACCGGAGCGACATGGCTAAACGGCCCAAGCAGTTTGTCGAGGCAGACAAGAGTGAGAACTTATAGAAACAGAAATCAGAAATCAAAAGGATATGGTTAGAAGAATCTACGTAGAAAAGAAGGCCCCTTACGCAGTGCGCGCCAAGGAGCTCAAGACGGAAATGAGCGAATACCTCGGCATTGAGGCGGAGGAGGTGCGCGTGCTGGTGCGCTACGACGTGGAGAACGTCGGCGAGGAGACCTTCCGGGCGGCGCTGACGACGGTGTTCAGCGAGCCGCCGGTGGACGATGTGTACCTTGAGGAGTTCCCGCACAAGGAGGGTGACTTTTGCTTCACGGTGGAGTATCTGCCAGGGCAGTTCGACCAGCGTGCGGACTCGGCGGAGCAGTGCGTATGCCTGCTCAACGATGCGGAACATCCCATCATCAAGAGCGCCACGACGTATGTCATCTCCGGCGTGTCCGGGAAGTCGGGTGGTTCCGACTGGAAGGAGGCTGTGGTGAAGCACTGCGTCAATCCGGTGGACAGCCGACGGGCCGACGGGCCGAAGCCCGAGACGCTGGAGGACCACTTTGAGGAGCCGGCGGACGTTATTGTCTTCGACGGCTTTAAAGACATGGCGGAGCCGCAGCTTAAGGAGCTCTACGGCTCGCTGGGGCTGGCCATGACCCTGGCTGACTTCAAGCACATACAGCGCTACTTCCATGACGAGGAGAAGCGCGATCCCACGATGACCGAGATACGGGTGCTGGACACCTACTGGAGCGACCACTGCCGCCACACGACCTTCGCCACCGAGCTGAAAGACGTGAAGTTCGACGACGGATACTACCGTCCGCTGATTGAGGGTGCTTTCAAGCAGTACCTTGAAGACCATAAGGAGCAATACGCAGGCCGCACAGACAAGTTCGTCTGCCTGATGGATATAGGCACCCTGGCCGGCAAGCGGCTGAAGAAGGCCGGCTACCTGGACGACCAAGAGCCGAGCGACGAGATCAACGCCTGCTCGATCGTGGTGCCGGTCGTCATTGACGGCAACCGTGAGGAGTGGCTCATCAACTTCAAGAACGAGACCCACAACC
>DFLB01000031.1:145331-157882 GCA_002373995.1 Bacteroidales bacterium UBA3630
CCCACAACCACCCCACCGAAATCGAACCCTTCGGTGGTGCGGCCACCTGCCTCGGCGGTTGCATCCGCGACCCGCTGAGCGGCCGCACCTACGTCTATCAGGCTATGCGCGTCACCGGTGCTGCCGACCCGACGCGTCCCCTCAGCGAGACGCTTCCCGGGAAGCTGCCGCAGCGCAAGATTGTCACTACCGCAGCCCGCGGATATTCGTCGTACGGCAACCAGATAGGTCTGGCCACCGGCTTGGTGAACGAGATATACCATCCGGGCTATGTGGCCAAGCGCATGGAGATCGGCGCCGTCATCGCCGCCGCTCCGCGTCGTGCTGTGAAGAGGCTGACCTCCGACCCTGGCGACGTCATCATCCTGCTGGGCGGCCGCACGGGTAGGGACGGTATTGGCGGCGCCACGGGTGCCTCGAAGAGCCACACCACCAAGTCGTTGACCACCTGCGGCGCCGAGGTGCAGAAGGGCAACGCCCCCACCGAGCGCAAGATACAGCGCCTGTTCCGCCGCGAAGAGGTCAGCAGCCTCATCAAGAAATGCAACGACTTCGGTGCCGGCGGCGTCAGCGTGGCCATCGGCGAGTTGGCCGACGGACTGCAGATCAACCTGGATAAAGTTCCCAAGAAATATGCCGGACTGGACGGCACCGAGCTGGCCATCAGCGAGAGCCAGGAGCGCATGGCCGTGGTGGTCGACCCCAAGGATGTGGACCAGATGCTGCGCTATGCCGACGAAGAGAACCTCGAAGCCACCGTCGTGGCCACCGTCACCGAGGAGCCCCGCATGGTCATCAGCTGGCGCGGCAAGGAAATCGTCAACCTCAGCCGCCGCTTCATTGACACCAACGGCGCCCATCAGGAAACGACCGTCAGCGTGAAGATGCCTCGCAAACCTTTCGACACTTCCGAGGAGGCTATTGCCGAAGCCTACCGCAATGAGCCTAGCACCCTCAAGGAACAATGGTGCGAAACCCTTGCCGACCTTAACGTCTGCTCGCAGAAAGGCCTCATCGAGATGTTCGACAGCTCGATTGGAGCCGGCAGCGTGGTGATGCCCTTCGGCGGCCGCTATCAGCTGACACCTACGCAGTCGATGATCGGCAAACTGCCGTTGCTCGACGGCAAGTGCGACACGGTGACCATCATGTCCTACGGCCTTGACCCCTACAAGCTCAGCTGGAGCCCCTTCCATGGAGCCGTCTACGCCGTGCTCGACTCGGTGGCCAAGATTGCCGCCGCCGGTGGCGATGCCAGCCGCGTGCGACTCACCTTCCAGGAATACTTCAAGAAGCTGGGAAACGACCCCTACCGCTGGGGCGAGCCTTTCAGCGCTCTGCTGGGTGCCTACAACGCCCAGATGGGTCTGCACCTGCCCGCCATCGGCGGCAAGGACTCGATGAGCGGCACCTTCAACGACATCGACGTGCCGCCCACCTTCTGCTCCTTCGCAGTGGGTATCAGCGACCTGCAGCATGTCGTCACCCCAGAGCTAAAGAAGGCCGGCAACCGCCTGGTGCTGCTCGACGTGAAGCAGAAAGACTTCGACATGCCCGACTACGACGACGCCCTGGCCCAGTATGCCGCCCTGCGTCGCGGTATCGAGCAGGGACAGGTCCTCTCGACCTACTGCATCGGCCGCGGAGCGCTGATCGAGGCCATAAGCAAGATGGCATTCGGCAACAAGCTGGGCGTGACGCTCAGCGACAGCGTCACCCTCAGCGATCTGAGCATGATCAACTACGGCCACATCGTCGTCGAGACCGCTGCCGAGGTGGGCGACCTGTCCTTCCGCTGCCGCGAGATTGGCCGCGTGACCGATAACCCCTACTTCGAGTACAAGGGCGAGCGCGTCAGCATCGACGAAGCCCTCGCCGCCTGGCAGAAGCCCCTCGAGGGGGTATTCCCCACCCGCACAAACACGCCCATCCAACCCATTAGCCCCCTTGAACCCGTCGGCTTCAAGGACATCTACCTCTGTCAGCACAAGTCCGCCAAGCCGCATGTCTTCATTCCGGCCTTCCCGGGCACCAACTGCGAGTACGACTCGGCCCGTGCCTTCAACCGCGCCGGTGCCGAGAGCGAGATTATCGTCTTCCGCAACCAGAACGGCCAGCAGATCCGCGAGAGCGTGGACACCTACGTCGAGGCCATCCGTCGCAGCCAGATCATCATGATTCCCGGCGGCTTCAGCGCCGGCGACGAACCCGAAGGCAGCGCCAAGTTCATCACCAGCGTCTTCCGCAACCCGAAGATTGCCGACGCCGTGATGGAACTCCTCAACAAGCGCGACGGCCTGATGCTGGGCATCTGCAACGGCTTCCAGGCGCTGGTCAAGCTGGGCCTGGTGCCCCACGGCGAGATCCGTCCGCAGGCCGCCGACGCCCCCACGCTGACCTTCAACACCATTGGTCGCCACCAGAGCAAGATGGCCTACACCCGCGTCACCTCCAACCTCAGCCCCTGGCTGCAGCGCGCCGAGCTGGGCAAGACCTACGTCATCCCCATCTCGCACGGCGAGGGCCGCTTCGTGGCTCCGCAGGAGTGGATTGACCGCCTCTTCCGTAACGGCCAGGTGGCTACCCAGTATGTCGACCTGCAGGGCACGCCGACGATGGACGAGGAGTACAACATGAACGGCTCCTACATGGCTATCGAAGGCATCACCAGCCCCGACGGTCGCGTCTTCGGCAAGATGGGCCACAGCGAACGCCGCAGCAAAGGCTCCGCCCTCAACATCTACGGCGACGACGACCAGCAGATCTTCGAGTCCGGCGTACAGTACTTCAAGTAGGCCCGACTGAAAGAACCACCCACACAACGCATCAAAGAGGGAGAGCCCGCCAGCCCTCCCTCTTCTGTAACATCCATACCACTCGCCACGCCTCCCCAAACTACATACAAATCACACACATACACCAACATTCCTTTTACTCCCCTTTTGCTCCCCTTCGTACCCCCTTCTGGATAACTCTGCCGTAACTATACAATAACCCCGCTGTAACACCGTTACACCCATAGTCACCAACAACAACACCCTCTATGGCAAAGACCCACTCTACCCTCGGCCCTAATTCCGGCAAAATCGGCGAACTGGTATATTACACCCGTTTTGGCAAAGAGTTTGTGCGCCGTAAGGCAGAGACTTTCACCGACTGCAAGTCGGAAGCGCAGCTGCGCCAACGCGCCATCTTCAAGGCCACCCAGCAGACCGCAGCCCTCTATGGTTCCATGTTGCAACGCGGCCTCACCAAGTACGCCCATAGCCAAGGCCATACCGAGGCCAACGAGTTCTCGCGCCTCAACAAAGAGCGCTTCACCTATGCCGACGGCAAAGTCACCATCGACTACCCCGCCCTGCAACTCGCAGTTGGTCCCCTGCCCACTGTCGCCTTCACCGCTTGCCACGCCGAAGGTCTCCACATAACGCTGACCTTCACCCCCAACCCCTCCGCCGACAAAGCCCGTCCCGACGATGTCGTCCACATCTATGCCGTCTCCCCCCAAGCCGAAGTCTGCATGCTGATGGCCAGCGTAGAACGCCAATCCGGACAGGCCGCCTTCGACCTCCCCGACCTGAGCGACGAGCTGGCATCGGAACACGAAACCGAACCGACAAACAAACGCAAGAATCAGACTAACGCATTAACACACTCACACATTAACGCAATCCATTACCACCTCTACGCCATCGTCGAAGCCGCCAACACCGCCCCCATCCCCACCCTCTCCGCCGCCGAAAAGAAAACCGACAAACTCCACCGCAACATCAACCGCCGCGTCTCCAACTCAATATACATTGGCAGCATTACAAAAAATTAATCATACTGATAAAACCACCATCAAACCACGTTCAATCGGCAGACAATTGTCAGTATATTTATATCATCCTCGGATACACAACAACTATAAACCAACAAAATAAGCACCACAAAACAATTAATTTTGCCAATCTAAAATATTTTCGTTTTTTCTCATGCCTATTAAGTATGTAACCTTGACTATTACAAGAAGTTCTATCTACTTTTCCCGAACGAGGAAATTCTGAACGCGCGCGTTCACAATCCATCCATATGCTGCCAAATACTTACCCTATATGCCCACCGAAGAGGAATTATGTCGAGAGATTAAGCAGCAGAAACAATTCTTCTTGGAACAACACAATAATGATAAAGATTTACAACTAAATGGCAGCCCATGCAGAATTAGAATACCAAGCACCGCCGATGGCGGTGTTTTTTTTGCCAACCCTTCGGCGGTGTTGCCTTCTTTACTCCCTCATTATGGGGTCTTTCCTCTTTTTGATAGTCTCGATTTGGCAGATATGAAAATGTTTTGTATATTTGCAGGTGTAAATAAAACAGAAATTAAAACGTATAAATAAGAGAAACAGAGAAATAATATTAATGTTTACCCGAAAATGTAGTAACAAGGCTTTTGTTGTATTACACTATCGAAATTGAAAACCCCGATACTGCTTTTTGATTATGGAATCTCGAACAACACGTATAATTGAGAATGCAATTGAAATTGCTGATGGCAAACTTCCTAAATTGCAAGAACATTTTGAGCGTAGTATGAGTAGAGAGAGTATCATCGAGAATTATATTGCCCCATGGGCAGAAGAAGCAGAGCAACTATGGAAAGAACTACAAAAAAACGGCGAAGAACACGATTACTACAATTTCATCGACTCGTTTGCTGAACAAAAAATAAATGCACTATAATGGAAAGAAGACTTTGGACAAGGGAAGAGTTAATATTGGCGTTGAGTGTTTATTTCCAACTTCCATTTGGAAGGCTAAACCGTACTACACCTGAAGTAAAAGAATTGGCTAAACTAATAAATCGTAGTACCAATAGCGTCGCTTTACGATTAGTTAATTTTGCTGCCTGCGACCCGGTTATTATTGAAAGCGGACGCACCGGAATGACAGGGGGGTTGTCTACCTGTTTGCCAATTTGGAATGAATATTCCAATCAAAAAGACAAATTGTTTTTCGAAGCACAGCAAATAAAAGCAAAAAAACACAATAACACTGTCGAAAACGAACTTAATATTACAGAACAAGAATTACAAGGTGTTGACAGGCTGGCTTATGTCAAACAACGTGTTAACCAACAGGCATTCCGCTCAATGATATTGAATATTTACGAAAGACGTTGCGCAATCACTGGCATCAACATCTCTGACATGTTGGTGGCAAGTCATATCATACCATGGGCAGAAAACCAAAAGGAACGCCTGAATCCAGAAAACGGATTGTGCCTATCTGCTTTGTACGACAAATCATTTGACAAGGGGTTCATCAGTATTGATAACAATTATCGGGTTATTTTTTCCGACAAGCTAAAAGCCTATAAAAATGAACCATTCTATAGCAAACATTTTGCTCCGATAGAAGGAGCTACTATATTTTTGCCAGAATACCATCGTCCCAATACTCATTTTTTAGAATGGCATCGTGATGTTATTTTCAACAAATAAAATGATTGAAAAATATGCACCGCCATCTCAAGTATGCCCTCGACAAAAAGACCAGGCGAATCGTTGGAGTGGACGATGTCGCTAACGGTTTGGCATGTGAATGTTTGTGCCCTGATTGCAAGCAACCGTTGATTGCCAAGAATGGTGGGTCAAAGAGAGAGCATCATTTTGCACATTCAGATGGGGACGACTGCGCTGGAGCAAGGATGACAGCGCTTCACCTACTGGCACAGCAAATAATTGCAGACAGAAAGATGGTTATGTTGCCTGATTATAATGGTAGTTATTTTCATAAAGAAACACCCTGCATCACTTTTGACGATATACTACTGGAGGAATATTGTGATGGGTTGCGTCCGGACTGTATTGGCATTGTTTCTGGCAAGGATGGAAAAGACCATCGATTGTGGATTGAGATTCTTGTAACACATGAAGTGGATGAGAAAAAACAGAAAACGATCAAGGCGTCAGACGTGTCATGCATCGAAATTGACCTATCCGATATGCTCAATACGGATTACTCAGTTGATAGCGTCACTCAACGTCTGCATGAAATGAAACATGACCGAGTGTGGATAAACTGTCCGAAATATGATGGAATAAATCTACAAAATAAAATCAACCAAGAGAAAATAGAGTCTGAGCGAAGAAGGATGGAATTGGAAGAATGGGCGCGTAGGGAAGAAGAACTCCGACGGAAAGAAGCAGCGGAAGTAGCCGATAGGAATGCTAAATTCAAGAGAGTTCAGAAATGGTACATAGACGGAAATGCTGCAACAGCTAAGTATTTCATGGATGAAATAAAAAATAAGCCATTCCGAAAAGATGCTTATGAAGAATACTTTGAGGCACAAAATTATTTGTATGATGCGTTAGTGCCAAACAATGATTTCATATATTATGTTGATAATTCTCTGAAAAACGAGAGCAGCCTGCAGTTGTTCTATACGTTATTGCATTACTATTACAATCAAACAACCTATGTTGACTTCGAAAAAATAAAACAGAGTTTAAGGAAGTATCAGTACAAAAGAACGCTATTATCGGCAGAAGAAAAGATACATTTGGAGCAGTTAATATCATTACGAATAATTTATATCTTAGAGAAGGGGCGCGAACGATTCTACACTTTGGATGACTACTATAAAACTGTCATCAAAAAATATATTTTAGATTCTGGTATACGCAATGAGGTATTAATGGTGAGTTCCGTTTTGTACCATCATATCCTAGGATCACCTGCAAACACATTCGGGGAATTAACAAAAGAAATCATCCAAACACATTCTCATTTGGCAAAAAGTTATCTTTCCATCATTAAAAGCCAGGACAAGTATCCCAACAACTATTATATTGGTGATACCAATATGTTGAATGAACTTGTAGAATTTGTCGAGTACAAACAACTCTATCCAAACGAAGTTATTGATTGCATTTTAAAAGAGTGTTACAGTTTCGCATTCAAACAAGAGATGCAAGAACAGTACGAGAATACCCAGTCACAAAAAGAAGACTCAACTCAAAAGGCTTGGCAAGAATTGAATGAAATGTACAAAAAAGCATAATATTATGATGTTGTACCTAAAAACCAGTCTTAACAGTAACACTGAGCGGAAAAGAGTATTATAATTATGTACTCATAGGTCAAACAACCTCTTTTGTGTTGCATTTTTTTTTGGGGGGGGGGATCATCATCAGACCCAAATACAAAAATACACTTTTATTCTATTACCCACAGGTACTCTTTCAGCGGGACTTTGCCGGAGGGGGTGAGGTGGATGCCTTCGGAGGTCAGGAGGGAGGCTTGGGCAGGGTAGTGCGGGGCGAGGCGGCCGGAGGCGCCCACGACGCGGTGGCAGGGGAGGTCGGCATCGGGGGCCGTTCGCATGATGCGACCCACCAGGCGGGAATGGTTGGGCCAGCCACATAAGGCGGCGATACGGCCATAGGTGAGCACCCGCCCACGCGGTATCTGGCGGACGATGTCATAGACCTCGACACGAAGGGTAGCCTCACTCGGTTGTGCAACTATATTAACCATGATAAAATAACGCAGAGTGCTGCATACTATTGTCTCAGCACTCGTGATAACGGTGCATTAGACAGCATTTGGAGATTTGTGTTCCCAATCATTGGTGTGCCGTCGGCTCGATAAGAATAATCAGTTTTTCTCTTTCAGATTGTAAAATATTTGGCCAATCCAGCGAAAAGTGTTACTTTTGCAATCCAAATAACAGAGAGAAAAGAAAGACGAAACGCTAAGGAAACGGAATAAAAACTATACAATCCAAACATTAAAAATGAAGAAAATACTACTAGCTTTTGCTGTGTGCACGATATGCATACACCTTTCGGCCCAAGATTTGGACACCGTACCCTATTACCTTGACAACCAGATGCCCGACGCTGGCGTCTACCTACCGGCACCGCCCGACACCAGCAGTATGCTCTTTATCGACGACTTCCAGCAGTGGATATGGGGGAAGTCGATGCGTGCCACACCACGCGGCCAGCGCGCCAGCTGGGAGTCGGAGTACAGCGTAGCACGCATGTGCCAGATCTATAGCGAAGCCATGGGCTTCACCATCAGCAAGGAGGCCACACCGGCCATCTACCGGTTGGTGTCGCGCGGACAGAAGACCGCAGCACAGGCCGTCGACAGGGCCAAAGCGCGGTATATGCGCATCCGCCCGTTTGCGCGCATGAACGAGCATGTGGCCGGTGCCTTCGACGACGAAGAGCACCTGCGCGGCAACGGTTCCTATCCGTCGGGGCACACCTCGCTGGGATGGACCACGGCACTGCTCCTGGCACAGATGGCACCCGAGCAGCAAGACACCATCCTGCGCCGCGGATGGGAATACGGCGAGAGCCGTGTCATCGTGGGTGCCCATTGGCAGAGCGACGTCGACGCAGCCCGCCTGGCGGCCAGCAGCTGTGTGGCACGCCTGCAGGCAAGTCCCGAATACCGTTCCGACCTCGCCGCCGCACGTGCCGAATACCTGCTGTGGCACGGCACAGCACCGGCCAACGTGCCCTATCCCAACAGTCGCCGCATCCTACCGCCACCCATCGACACGGCATCCTACCGCTACCAGGGCGACGTAGCCGCCCACTGGCTTGCCCGAAGCCTGCGCAACACGCCGCGTGGCGTGCAGGCCCTGGTCGACCATTCAAAACATGTGGAAGACTTCCTGAGCCAGTATTCCGACTGTCTCGATATGCCGCTCGACACCACCGTGGCGCCCAACATCACGGCCTACCTGACCTACGTGTACACAACGCTGCGCGCCGAGTCGCGCCGCCTGAAGAACAGCGGCTTCCGCCGCCGTCCCTACGCCCAGCTGGGCGACGGATCGATGATTCCCGAGGAGGAGGAAGAAGAGTCCACCGACTCGTCCTACCCCTCCACCCATTCCACCCTGGGATGGGGGCTGGCACTGGCCATGGTGGAACTGACCCCCGACAGCATGAATGCCATCCTTGAGCGGGGCTTTGAATACGGCTACAGCCGTGTCATCGCAGGCTACCATTGGGCCTCCGACGTGCAGGCCGCACGTCTGCTGGCCTCCTACACCTTCGTCCGCATGCAGCGCGAGCCGGAATTCCAGACGCTGGCCGCCGCCGCCCGCAACGAATACGCCGCCCTGCGTGGATATACCGGCATAGCTCCCGTCGACAACGCCCCCACCGCCACCCTCACCCGCAGCGGGGACAACATTGTGCTGACCTTCGCAAATGGACAGGAGTCCGGTGTGCTCAACATCTACTCGGTCGACGGCAAGGTACTCCGCAGCATGACCGTGAACAGCAACACCTTCACCAGCCTCGCAGGGTTGCCGCATGGCACCTATATCGCCACCTTCACCGGCCGCACCTCCTTCGTCAGCCTCAAAACCACGAAGTAATATACCTGAAAGCGAATCCCCCAAATCATCATGAAACACCATCGGATCAAAATCTGGCTGCTTGTCGCCTTGCTGTCGATTGCCAGCACGACGGCGCTGACGGCGTGCAGCGAGAAAGAGGACTCCCTTGCGGGGAGACCCACCGTTGAGCGCATCGAGCAGCGGGGCACGCTACTGGTCGGCACCACGGGCGACTACCGGCCGCTGTCGTTCCGCGAGCCGGAGACGGGCGAGTACTGGGGCTTCGCCATCGAGCTGGCCGAGGCCATGGCCAAGCGGATGGGCGTGGCGGTGGAGTTCGTACCCACCTCGTGGCCCACGCTGACAGCCGACGTGCAGGCCGAGCCGCAGCTGTTCGACATGGCCATGGGCGGCATCACCATCACCGAGGTGCGCTGCGCCACCATGCTGATGAGCGAAGGCTACCTGGCCAACGGCAAGACCATCCTCTGCCGCACGGAGGACACCGTACGCTTCCGCTCGCTCGAGGACATCGACCGCGAGGAGGTGCGCGTGATGGTCAACCCCGGCGGCCTCAACGAGCAGTTCGCCCGCCAACACCTCACCCACGCCACCCTCATCGTACACCCCAACAACGAGGAGATACCCTCGCTCATCGCCGATGGCGAAGCCGACGTGATGATCACCGAGATAACGGAAGCCCCCTACTATGTACAGAGTGACCCGCGCCTGGCGGCGCCGCTGCTCGACGTCCCCTTCACCCACGGCGAGATTGGCGTGCTGATGCAACAGGGGCAGGACGACCTGGTGGCCCTCGTCAACAGCATCATCCGCCAGATGAAGTCCGACGGCACCCTCCGTCAACTGACCGAGAAGTACGGATTGGTGTACGCCTACTGAAAAACAGAAACCAAGACCCACGAAATACCGCAACAGCAATGACCGACACCATGACACCCGAGCAGCGGCACCGCTGCATGTCGCACATACGCAGCAAGGCTACGAAGCCGGAGTTGCTGGTGCGGCAATGGCTGTGGGGGCATGGGTATCGGTATCGGCTGAACGTCAAGAGTGTCCCCGGCAAGCCGGACATCGTGTTGCGGCCCTACCGCACGGCGATATTCGTCAATGGGTGCTTTTGGCATGGACATGGTGTGAGAATGTGTGAACCATGGTCGGCGACCTTGTGGAGCCAATGTGGGAATGCATTAATGTGTGAGTGTGTGGAAAACTCCGCCTGCTGCAAAATCCCGCAGACCAACCGCGTCTTTTGGGTGGAGAAGATACGCCGCAACCAGAAGCGCGACCAGCGCAACTACGCCACGCTGCAGGACAATGGCTGGCAGGTCATCGTCGTCTGGGAGTGCCAGCTGAAGCCCGACAAGATAGAACACACCATGCGCGAGGTGGAGCTGGCGCTGAACAACAACCTGCTGTCAATCTATAAACACAATCCTATCCCCTACCCCACCGACGAGGATGAATGCTTGCCGATGGCAGCCGAAGAAGATGACAACCATGAATAATGACAGAAAGCAGATACAAGTAGTGGCCGCCATTATCCACGATGCCGAAGGCCGCATCTTCGCCACGCAGCGGGGCTATGGCGAATGGAAAGACTATTGGGAGTTCCCGGGCGGAAAGATAGAGCCAGGCGAGACACCAGAAGAGGCACTGCGGCGAGAAATATGGGAGGAATTAGTGACACGCATTGCCGTGGAACGGCTGGTGGAGACGGTGGAGTGGGACTACCCCCGGTTCCACTTGACGATGCACTGCTACCTCTGCCGCGTGGTGAGCGGCCGCCTGGAGCTGAAGGAGCACGAGGCGGCGCGCTGGCTGGCCCCCGAAGAGCTGGAAAACGTCGGCTGGCTGCCGGCCGATTGGGAACTGGTGAGAAAACTAAAGACAATGTAAACTCATAAAACAATAGCCAATGGAATACAGGAAAATAGGCGCAACGTACTATATCCGCATGGATCGAGACGATGAACTGGTGGACGGCATCCTCAGACTCTGCCGGCACGAGGGCATCGGCTCGGCCGTGTACACGGGCATCGGTGGCTGTAGTAGCGCCGAGTTGCAGACATTCATCCCTGAGAAGGGGTGTTTCGAGACCGAAACCATAGAGGGTATGCTGGAACTGGTGTCGCTCAATGGCAACATCATCTCTGGCGACGACACCGAGCTCTACCACCACACCCACGCCCTTTTCGCCTACAAGCAGGACGGCCGGCACTGCGTGGCCGGAGGGCACCTCAAGTCCACCGTCGTGTTCTACACCGCCGAGATAGAGCTGCGCCCCACCCTGGGCGGCATCATCAAACGTGAATTCGACCCAGAGACGGGCACTGGCTTCTGGAATTTCCAATAAGAACTCTGCGAGCATTTTTTCAACCGCTATGAACACCGAACGGATAACACAGATGGAGCAACGCCTCGACCGTGCGACGGCAGCCGTGGAAGCACTGGAAGCGGCGATAGAACAATACGACGCTGTGCGCGACGACCTCGAGGCGCTCGACGCCTACCTTGGCAGCCCCGAATGGCACGCCGACCGCGCCGACGACGAGGCCGGACGCCTGCCCGCAGATCTCAAGCGCGGCGTGCTCAGCGAGGACGCCATCTGGAACCTCCTTGAACGCCACCGCGCACTCCAAAAGTAAATACAAACAGCGCCCCCCGAAGAAGACAACTTCTTCGGGGGGCGCTTGAATAGAGTGTTGGCGCAACGACTATTCGACGTCGGCGCGGGCCATAGCGTCTTTGTAGTATTTCTGGTTGATGAAGACGTCCTCCTTGTAGGGGTTGATGTGGCGCTTCTTGGCGGTGCACATGATGTAGGTGAAGGCGATGATGTTGGTCACCAAGGCCAGGGCGCTGATGACAAGCATCATCGTGGGGTTGGCGGCCACCGTGTCGACCGTGGTGCCTACCGTAGCGGCTTCGCCACCGGCCACCTCATAGAGTTGTTTCACGGTCTCGATGCCGTCGGGATACTGCACCGGCAGCACGGCCCATTTGAACCACTGGCTACCGTCCTTGAAGGTCTCTTGGAACAGGGGGAACACCTGGGCGAACATGCACCAGATGGCCAGCGTGTTGGCGCGGTTCTGGATCCAGCCACCGCGGTTCCACAGCAGGGCAGCCATCGTCGGAGCCAGCAGAAGGGCGATGCCGCAGTACCAGCTGT
>DFLB01000068.1 GCA_002373995.1 Bacteroidales bacterium UBA3630
TGGCAATTGATGCTCACAGTCTTGTTTTCGCTGTTGACAGGACGGTCTGTATACTGTGAGGAAGAATAATGGATGTAGTTTGGCTTGACGGGGCGGACGGTTTGGGCGTTCACCGACTCGGTGAAATAGTTGCGCTGTGTTTCGTTAGCCAGCATGTCGTCCGTGTAGGCGTAGGTGCTGTCGCGGATAATACGCCAGGTTGCGTCGCCACCCACCTGCTCTATTACGATGTGGAAAGTCGGCATGTTCATCGTGCAACCCGCGGGCTTTTCGGTTGAAGCAGCATCAATTACCAGCCGTTGGCCATTGGTGCCATATGAGTTTGTGAAATGTTTTACTTTAGTGGAGAGACTGCCCAATTGTACCGTCTGACCGTCAAAAGTGAATGTGGCGTTGGTGACGGTTGGCGTTGCAGGAACGTCAGGCGTAGTGTTTGGCGTTTCGGACGTTTCTTCTTCCTTCTTGCATGCCGAGAAGAGCAAGGCTGTTGCCATCATCATGGCCGCGATGAGTTTGATGTTTGTTTTCATTTTGTATCATTTATATTAATGTTGCTTTTGTACCCAAGAGAGGATATGCACATAAAAAGAGCGTGGTACTTTGTGTCTCCATCGGTCATTCTGAGGTCTTCGACTACCTAACTTTACCAAATTTCAACGTATTAAAGCCCACGCCATATTGACGGGAGCGCCGTCGCCGTTCCTGGTAAAGTTTGAAAAGTGTCGAAGTTTTCAGAATGACCAGATAAGCTCGTTTCGCTTCTTTCCTATTCTATGATGTGCATATTATTCTATGCGCGATGCTTCATTGGCAGCGGGTTTCGTGATACATCAGTTTTATTATCATTGTTACTTCCCGTACTCCGCCGGTTCTTCAGCGGCAGTGGGGAGAGGAGAGTCATCATCCACAAAGTAGGGTTTTGGTGTTGGCTTACTATTTGCATATAAGTAGTCAGGGGAGAAATCAACACCGTTGTACCACTCTATGGTATCCATTGTGAGAGCAAACTGAATGAAGTGTTTGTGGTCAAGCAGCTCTGTGTAGAAGTGCCTCCCTTGCATGAGTGGCAAAAAATCTACCAAGCGCCACTCTTTATGGTTGAATTCGAGTTTCATCGTGAAATCATCTATATATTCCACATCCGTCACTCTCATCAATCCAGTCTCTTTATATTCAGTATCGTTCATTTCTCAAATGGCTCTACAGGGTTAGGGTCTTGCATGCTTTTCAGTCGTTCCCAGTTCTCAACCAGCTCATCGTGGTGTGCATCCATCCATCGCATCACAATCTTCTGAAGCCGTTTGGGCAGACTCCCTTTAACAACGTGATCCTCGATGGTGATGCTTGTCCGTGTACCCGCATAGTGGACATGTATATGCGGCGGGTTGTGGTCATCGATGAACATCAAGATGATGACACCGTAGAAGCGGCTGATTTCGGGCATGGTTCATCAGTTCGCCGGGAAGGCGATCTCGCGCTCGATGACCTGGTAGGGCACGTTGTTGCGGTAGATGGTCTGGCGCACCCAGTTGTCGTCTTCGTCGTACTCGTAGACGTAGCTGTGCTTCCAGTTCAGGTGCTCGTCGTAGTTGAACGAGCTGACCTCAATCAGGTTGTCGTGGTCGTCGTAGTAGTAGGTCGTCAGGGCCGAGAGGAACTCGTCGGCGTCGTAGAAGCGCCACTCTATGCGGTTGCCGCGGGCATCGTATTTATACAGGTAATGCTGCATCAGCTCGCCGTCGCGGTTGTAGAACTCCATCTCGGTGCAGTTGCCCTTCTGGTCGTACTTGTAGGTGCGCTTCTCGGTCATCTCGCCGTCCTGATCAAAGCTCTGCTCCTCAACCTTGAGGCCATTGGCAAACTTGCTGCTTTCTTTTTTTGTCATCTGGTTGCCAAGGAAGACGGTGCGCTCGATGCGGTTGCCGTCGCGGTCGTTGAGGTAGGCCGTGCGGCCGGTGAGCATCTTCTCGCGGTTGTACTCGTTCCAGCCGAGGCTGTAGCCGTTGACGTCGAAGTAGTAGGAGTACCACGTATAGTCGTTGGCTTTGGTGCGGAATTTGTCGGCGAAGTTGCCACGGTTGTCGAAGGTGATGCTGTCGATGCAGATGAGCTGACGGCCCCCGTCGCGGCCTCCGCGGAGGTTGTAGGTGTACTCAATCACATAGATTGCGTTGCCGTGGATGCCCATTTCGGTACGCGAATTCTTGCGGGGCTTGGGGCCTGCAAATGCCGTGCCCACAACGAGCAAGGCGAGAATGAGTGCGATATTTTTCTTCATTTCTGTCATTGTTTTCAAAGTGCAAAGATACAACTTTTTCTGTAATAGCAACGTGTTTTTTATTATTTTATTGTTTCACTGTGTTTTTTCTTGACGAAGAACAGCACGCCGAGGGCTGCGGTGATGACGGCGGCGATGCAGTAGCCGGCGGTGCGGGGCAGGACGCTGCCGAGGCCCTCCTTTTCGGCCACCAGCAGGAAGCTGATGGTCACCATGCTCATGAAGAGGGCGGGGATAAGGGTGATCCAGTACCATGCCTTGCCGGGCAGGTGACGGCTGAGGAAAACGGTGATGGCCCACAGCGTGACCATCGACAGGAACTGGTTGGCCCACGAGAAGTAGCGCCAGATGACCTGGAAACCCTCGGCGTCGGCCAGCGAGAAGATGAGCAGTGCGGCGGCCAGCACGAAGACCGGCAGGGCCACGAGCAGGCGCTTGGGGATGGGCTTCTGGTCCACATGCATGAAGTCGGCCACGATGAGGCGTGCCGACCGCAGGGCGGTGTCGCCGCTGGTGACGGCGGCGCTGATGACGCCGAGGATGCAGATGACGGCGATGGCTTTGGGGAACCACTCGTTGGCGATTACACCCACCATGTCGTTGCCGCTCTTGCCGATGCAGAGCTCAGGCTTGTCGTGGAAGAAATAGGTGGCGGCGGCCGCCCAGATGAGGGCCACGACGCCTTCGGTGATCATGGCGCCGTAGAAGATGGGGCGGGCCTGCTTCTCGTTAACCATGCAGCGCGCCATGAGGGGGCTCTGCGTGGCGTGGAAGCCGCTGATGGCACCACAGGCGATGCTGATGAACATCATGGGGAAGATGGGGTTACTGGAGGCCTTCGGGTGGCGGTTCTCCAGGCCGTCCCACACCTCGGGCACCGGCACCCGGTAGACCACAAAGGCCACCACGATGGCCACGGCCATTGCCAGCAGCAGGATGCCGAAGATGGGGTATATCTTGCCAATCACCTTGTCGATAGGCAGCAGGGTGGCCAGCAGGTAGTAGGCGAAGATGATGCCCACCCAGATAAAGATGTTCCAGTCTGGGGTGAAGTTCTGGTTGAGCAGCACGGCGGGTGTGTTCACGAAGACGGCACCCACCAGGATCATCAGCAGCACGGTGAAGCCGCGCATGAACTGCTTCATGCCGTTGCCGAGGTACTTGCCGTGTATCTCTGGCAGCGAGGCGCCGTCCATACGGATGGAGATAAAGCCGCTGATGAAGTCGTGCACCGCGCCGGCGAAGATGCAGCCGAACACAATCCACAGGAACGAGGCGGTGCCGA
>DFLB01000001.1 GCA_002373995.1 Bacteroidales bacterium UBA3630
CAAGCAGGATAACTGTCTTTTTCATATCGCATGGTGTTTGTTGTTTCTTTGGTTCTTGGTTTGTGTCGTCTTCCGTGGCGGAAAACTATTTGAATATTTTTGCAAAGATACAAAAAAAAATCGCTTACGCGATTTTTTTTTAATTCCCAATTCTCAATTCTCAATTCTCAATTAGTCCGGTGCGGTCGAGACGGCCGTTGTCCTGAATGATGTTCGACCGCAGCACCCTTTCTATTTCGGCAGGGTCGAAGTAGAGGCGGTGGTTTATACGTGAGGGGTGCAGTAGCCCGCGGTGCACCCATCGTCGCAGCGTCTGCCGGCTGGTGTGCAGCTGGCGGCATACGTCGGTGGCGTCAAGCCATTGGGTCAAGCCCCGTTGCGGATGCTCAATGGCCACGATCTTGGCTCCGGCGGCAGCAGGATAGCCCTCCATGATGTCGGCCAACTGGTTGTCAGTCAACGGACGGCAACCCTGACGGTGGCCACTGTGAAGGCTTATGCTCAAGTTGTTAACCAAGCCGTCGGCCGTTTGATAAAAGATGTACGCCAGCGTTACGGGTTCCTCTTTGTCAAGCCCCAACTGGTGCATCAGATTGCGGATTTCTTCAAGTGTCGTCATAATGTTGTGTTTTAAAAGTTTGACGATGCAAAAGTCTGACTTTTGCAGTCTCCTGAAGAACCTTTTCCTTAGCGTTAGGTAAGCGCTTCGTAGGCAATAGCAAGGCGTGTGTTCTCCGCGTGTAAGCGACTGTTTTGCGTACGGTATGCGTTAACTTAATGTTAAAAAAACTTGCAGAAAAAAAATTTTATTCTTACATTTGCACTACCGAAACAAGCGATCATAATAGGCTGTATGTCGGTCTACCTGTCGGAAAACCAGCGGTTTCCGGTGCTACGGTGGATTGCTTTGGTGTGTCCGTTCCCGCCGCTGTTGACGAGGTGCAACGGGTGCTGACTACCCGTGGCCTCACGGCGGCGGAGCAGGCCGAAGCCTGGCTGGAGTTGGCTCGGCAGTACCCTGACCCAGACTGGATGGAACGGTGTTTGGCAGCGGCGCGTCGCATGACGGCGCTTGTCGAGGCTGAGCGCGAGGTGCGTGCAGCCCTCGGCACTGGCGATGGTTCTGCGTTGGGTTTGGACGGCCGACGCAGGCCGGCCTCGTCCCTGGCGGAACGCCATTTTGAGTGGCTCGGCGCTTCGCGCGGCGTGCTCGTCGAGTCGGTACGCGGCGGCATTGCTGCTCTGGCAGCACGTGGCTTCATCAGCCCAGACGCCGAGCAACAGGCCGCCCTGCGCTGCGGCCTTGGGCTGACGCTCAACACCGCTGAGCGCACCCAGCGTGCCCCCTGGGTGCGTTGGCTCGGCGATAGCGACGTGCTCAACTACCTCGTCGACAGCCTTTGGGAGCATGAGGTGATCTATTGCAGCGGAGGACGCCGCCTCAAGTGGCAGACGCTCTGCGGCGTATTCCTGCGCAGCGACGGCACTTGCTTCGAGCCGTCTATCAAGAACAACCGGTGCACCAATACAGAAAAACGCCGTGTCATTGACTCGGCGTTCCTCGGTGCTTTGATGCGATGAGCTGTCTTTTACTGCGCTAACTGGCGGTAGCGGTCTACCTCGCCCTGGGCATTGCTGACGCCCTGCTGGGTTTCGTTGACTTTCTGCTGGGCTTCGCCTTTTTTCTTGTTCTGCTTCTCGATGTCGGACTGCAGGTCTTTGATGTCGTTCTCGCAGTCTTTGATTTTGTCTTTCAGTTTCTCGATTTCTTTCTTCTTGTCGGCAATTTTTTTCTGGTCTTTCTCGATGGCCTTGTTCACGGAGGCGAGCTCGGAGGCTGCTTTGGCGGCGGCTTTGTTGGCTTTGTCGAGGTTTTTCTGCTCGGCGTTCATCTGCTGCTGGGCTTCGTAGCGGCTGATGTATTGCACAAAGTTGGCAAGCCATGTTTTGGCGTTGTCGCGCAGCTCGGCCTGGTCGATGGTGAGGTCGTTGCCGATGACGGCGACGGTGACGACGGTGGAGCGGTCTTTCTTCTTGCCCTGCTCCTCGACTTTGGTGTAGAGGCTTACGGCGGCAGGCGACACGGTGGATACGACCTGCTGGAGGGCGGCGACGTAGCCTTCCACGCTCTTGGTCTTGAGGTTGGCTTCTTTGAGGTACTGCTCCATGGCGCCTTTGACGAGTTTGACGTCTTTCTGGAGGCTGACATTACAGGCGGGGACGCTGAGGTCGCCGATGGCGGCGACGGTCTCCTGTACACTCTGGGCCGAGAGCCCGAGGCTGATGGTGGCCGCAAGGACCAATGCAAATACTTTTTTCATCATGATGATTTGTATTAAGGGTTAAACATTAGGGTCTAAGGGGTCTAAGAGTCTAAGGGTCTATGGGGCAGAGTCACACTACTTGCTCGATGTTCCACACGAAGGCGCGGATGCCTACTTCCTCGTTGCGGCGGTCAAGCTTGCGGACGGCGGTCAGCAGGTCGTCGACCTGGCTGTCGTCTACGACGGTGAGGATGGCGTTGTTCATCTCGGGCCAGGTGTGGGTGCCGCGGTGCGGGTCGCCAGGGGTACGGTTGCTGCCGGCTTCGCGGCCAAAGTCGCCGCTGCCGCGACCCTGCACGTTTTCCCAGAATGTGAAGCCGCGGATGCCAAGGGTGTCGAGCATGTATTCCACTCGGGCATTGTTGGCCTGGTTGTATACTATCAGGATGCTTTTCATTTCTTTATTTTTCGTTCAAATTGATGTTCATGAACACAAACTTCTTGCGTTCTTTCTCAAGGCGTTCCTGGTCGCCGCGGCGGTTGAGGGCTCCATAGAGCACGGGCACCACGATGAGGGTTACGAAGGTGGAGACTGTCAAACCGCCGATGACGACGATGCCGAGGGTTGTCCACAGTTCGGAGCCTTCGGAGGTGGAGGTGGCCATAGGTATCATGCCGAGGATGGTGGTGAAGGCGGTCATGAGGACGGGACGCAGGCGGCTCTGTCCGCTGAGGGCGATGGCTTCGTAGAGCGCTATGCCGCGTTCGCGCATGAGGTTGATGTAGTCGACGAGCACGATGCCGTTTTTGACGACGATACCTATCAGGAGCACGATGCCGAGCATGCCCACCATGTCGAGGTTCTCGCCGGTGATGAGCAACGCCAGCACGGCACCTGTCAGCGCGAAGGGGATGGCCATCATGATGATGGCTGGCTTGCCGAAGCTTTCAAACTGCGAGGCCATGACGATATAGACCAGCAGCAGGATAAGGGCGCCGATGAGGAGCATGGCTTTGGTGGAGTCTTGCTGGTCTTCGTAGCTGCCGGCCAGCGAGACGTGGATGCCCGAGGGTACGTTCATCTGGTCTATCTCGCTCTGCACGGCCATAGCCAGGTCGCGCAGCGAGGTGCGGTAAGGCATGACGGTGAGGGTGAGGTAGCGCTGGCGGTTTTTGCGCTCGATGGTCGGCGGGCACCAGTATTCGCTCACCGTACCCAGCTCTTCGAGTTTTATCATGCGGCCCGTGGCTGTGGGGATGGAGAGTTGTTCGATGTCCGAGATGGCGTCGCGGTATTCCTCTTTCAATCGCACGACGATGTTGTATTCCTCGCCGTCTTCTTTCAGGAAACCGGCAGCCATACCGTTGACGCGGTTGCGGATGTAGAGTGCCACAGTGCTCTCGTTGAGTCCGTGGAGGGCCAGCTTCTGTTTGTCGAGCTCTATCTTCAGCTCGGCGCGGTCTTCGTCGCGGCTGATGCGGGTGTCGCGCGCACCGGGCACGTTTTGTTCGACGCGGCGGCGGAGTTCCTGTGTGAAGGCGGTGGTCTGGTCGAAGTCGTAGCCGTAGACTTCGACGCTGAGCGTGTTGTTGCTGCCGCCGCCCATGCCGCCCTGCGAGACTTGGTAGGTGACCAGCTCGGGATAGTCGGCGAAGCAGCGCCGCAGGTCTTCCTGCATGTCGAAGATGGTGCGCTGGCGGTGGTATTTCTTGGTGCAGCGCACAGTCATGGAGATCTTGTTGTTGGTGGTGCTGTTGAAGAGTGCTGCCATGCCTGCATCGTCGTTGGAGCCTGCGTTGGTGGAGATGACGATGACATCGTCGCCCAGCAATCGGTAGATGTCTTCTTCCATGTGGCGGGCGGTCTTGAGGGTCTCTTCGATGCGCGTGCCGCGTTGCAGCTCGGCGCTGATGCTGATTTGGCCGTTGTCCTGCTCTTTCATGAAGTCCATACCCACGCGTCCCATGCCTACCGGTATCATCGAGACGATGAAGATGGCAATGGCAATCAGCAGGGTGACAATCTTGTGGCGCAGGCACCAGCGCAGCACGTTGGCATACCATGCTTCGATAGCCGAGAACACGCGCCCGATGGTCTTGTCGAAGGTGAAGCGCTTCCGCGCTTGCTTGGCGTTGTATTCCTCCTCGGCTTCACGGGTCAGGAAGAAGGGTTTCTCCTTCAGCATCTGGCTGGAAAGCATGGGGATGAGGGTGATGGCCGCCGTGGTGGAGACGCAGACAACGATGGTGATAATCCATCCCAGCTCTTTGAACATGATACCCATCATGCCCGGCATCATGGTCAGCGGCACGAATACGGCCACCAGCACCAGTGTGGTGGCGATGACGGAGGTCCACACCTCGTTGGTGGCGTAGATGGCGGCCTCGCGGGGCGACTCGCCGCGCTCAATGTGTTTGGTGATATTCTCGAGCACCACGATGGCATCGTCCACCACCATGCCGATGGCCACGGTGAGCGAGGCTAAGGAGATGATGTTCAACGAACTGTCGGCTATCAGTAGATAGATGAACGAGGTGACGAGGGAGATGGGTATGGTAAGGGCGATGATGACGGTGGAACGCCAGTTGCCAAGGAAGAGCAGCACGACAAGCACGACGAACAGCAGTGCGTAGAAGATGCTCTCGGTGAGTCCGTTGATGGCGTTGACGATTTCTTCGGAGCCGTCGCGTATGAGGGTCACTTCGATGTCGGGCGGCAGGGTCTTTTGTATCTTGGCCATCTCGGATTTCACCGCGCGGGCAATGGCCACTGTATTGGCGCCGGTTTGTTTGGTGATGATGAGGCGGGCGCCGTCCTGACCGTTGATCTTCTCGTCGAGCGAGAGGTCTTTGATGGTGTCGCGCACCGTGGCAAGGTCGCGCACAAAGATCTGCTTGCCGGTAGGCGTGGTGGTGACTACGATGTCGGCGATCTCTGAACTCTCGACATACTCGCCCTTGACGCGCATCTGGTATTGTTCTTTGCCCATCTTGACGGTGCCGGAGGCCAGGTCGAGGTTGTTGGTGCTGATGGCGTTGCCCACCAGTTCAAGGCTCAGTCCGTAGGCATCGAGCTGCTTGGGGTCGAGGTCGATGTAGACATAGCGTTCGGGAGCACCGCTGACGGTGATGTTGCCGATGCCGTCCACGCGGTTGAGCACATTGACGACGTTGTCTTCCAGTATGCGGTCGAGTCCGGGATAACTCTCGTGGGCCGTGAAGCCATACTGCATGATGGGCATGGCCGACGAGTTGAGTTTGAGTATCATGGGACGGCTCACACCGTCAGGCAGGTTGTCGTAGAGCAGGTCGACGTAGGAGCGGATGTCGTTCAGCGCTTCGTCGATGTCGCTGCCCCACTCGAACTCAAGGCTGACGACCGAGATGTTGTCTTTGGAGGTGGAGGTGATGTTCTTCAACCCGTCGACGGAGTTGAGCGAGTTCTCGATGATCTTGGTGATGTTGGTCTCTATTTCGCTCGCGTTGGCACCGGCGTAAGTGGTCATCACGGTGACATACGGCGGGTCCATCTCAGGCATCTGGTCGATGGGCAGGCGCGTCAGCGAGAATAGTCCCAGCACCACGATGGCCACAAAAATAAGACCTGTGGTGATGGGCTTTTGGATTGCTGTCTTGTATATTGCCATTTTCCTTCAATATCTTTATTCGACAATTTCCAGGGTCGCGCCGTCCACAAGGCGGGCCTGTCCGGTGACAACCAGTCGGTCGCCGGCTTTCAGCGCATCGGCCTCGATGGGGATGATCTCTATCCGATCGTCGAAGCGCTGGCCAAGGGTGACGGGCACGCGACGCGCCGTGGTGCCCTCTGCCTCGTCTACCACGAAGACATAACGGTCGTTTGAACCCGTGAGCTTCAGCACGCTCTGGTAGGGGACCACGATGGCATCCACTTCGCCCACAGCCAGACGGGTGCGCACATACATTCCCGGACGTATCTTCTCCGAGGTGTTGGGAATGTTGAGTTTGGCTTGGAAGGTATGGCTTGCGGCATCAATGGTAGGGTAGACTATCTCTACCGTCGCGGGGAAGGTCTCGCCAGGGTAGATGTCGCTCTCGACGCTGACTTTCATGCCCTGCTTCACCAACGGGAAGTAGCTCTCGGGGATATTGATGATGGCTTTCAAACGGTTGATCTGCGTGAGCGTCAGGATGGGAGCACCGGTGTACATCTCGCCGTCCTCGTAGTTTTTGGCGCTGATGACACCGCCAAACTGTGCTTTGACAAAGGTGTTCTGCTCCTGGAAGCGCTCCGTCTCCACCAGCTGGTCGTATCCCGCTTTGGTCTGGTCATACACCTGTTCGCTGATTGAACCGCTCTCCTTCAAAGCTTTCACGCGCTCGAACTCTGTCTTGGTGGAGGCGAGGTTGATGCGGGTGGTGTTGAGTTGTGTCTGGTCCATGCGTACCAGCATGGCACCTCGCTGCACGCGGCTGCCCACCTCGACATAGATATGTTCGATGTGGCCCGTGATGCTGGGCGAGACGTTCATTGTCTCGTAGCCCTCCAGGGTCGTGCTGAGCTCCAAACTCTTGGCTATGCGTTCTTTCTCTAATGTAAGCACCTTTACGCGCTCGGCTTCTTTCTGGGTCGTGGTGGCACCCTTGCTGGCGGCGCCACCCTTGCCGCCGCAGGCTGCAAGGCTCATCGCGGCGACGACAATCGCTACTGTACGAAATGCTCTATTCATATAATCGTGTGTTTTTTTTCAATTCTCAATTCTCAATGTTGAGGAGGTTCTCAAGCGACAGCTGCGCGCTGATGACGCTCATCACGGCCTGGATATAGTTGCTCTGCGCGCTGATGATGTCGGTCGAAGCATTGGTCACCTCGAGGCTCGAAGCGCGGCCGAAACGGTATTTCTCCGTCAGGTTGTCAAAGACGCGCTTGGTCACATCCAGGTTGCGCCGCTGTATGTCGTAGGTCTCCAGCGCCGATGCGAGGTCGTAGCTCAGCTGGTTGTACTGCACCCGCAGCCCGTCCTCGGCCTGTCGCTTGCTGTTGACGGCTTCCTGGTAGTCAATTTTCGCACTCTTGATGTTGGCCGTCCGTGTGCCGCTTGTGAAAAGGGGCAGGCTTACCGAGGCTCCCACCATGTTTGGCGGCGTCATGTTGAAGCCCTCGTCCTTGCCGAAGTAGGTCTTTGCGCTGTACTGGTAGTAGGCCGACAGGGTGGGGGTGAGGTCCATGCGGGCCATCGTGACATTGCGCTTGGCCAGCTTTTCGTTCTGCTCCAACAGTTGGTAGTTGTAGTTCTTCGTGATGTCGAAACCCTGCATCAGCAGCTGTGAGGCTGCTTCGACGCTCAAGATGCTGTCCACAGCCGTCGTCAGCTCCAACTCGGCATTCACGTCGGCGCCCAGCTGCAGCAACATCGAGTTGCGCAACGCCTGCAGCGACCGTTTGCTGCTGTTGATGCTGCTCTTCATCGATGCCACCTGCACCTGCAGCTTGTCGGCATCCACCTGCTCCGCCGCACCGACGTCCACGCTCGCCTGGCTCGTCTGTGCCAAGCGTTCCAGGTTTGCCAGACTCGAGTCCAGCAAGCCCACGGTCTGTTCCATCACCAGGATGCTCACGTACACGTTCTTCACATTGGCGCGCGTCGTCTGCTCCGTCTGCTGGCGAGTGATGTCGGTCATCTGCCGCGCAATGTCCTGCAGAAGAGTGCCCACGATCTGCGCTCCTGTCAGCGCCACCGATGCCGTCACGCTGAATGTCCCGCTGGGGTTCATCGCTATGCCGCCGCTCTCGGTCTCCTCGCTCGTTGCGGGATAGTTGAACGTCAACGGGAATGTGCCCAGGGTTCCAAGGGTGACGCTCTCGGGCATCATCGACGACATATCCATCGAACCCCGTCCGCCGAAGTTCATCGTGTAGCCGCACATGTTCTGATAGTCGAAGCCCGCCTTCACCTGCGGCAGCATCGTGCTCAGCGTTTTCCAACGGCTCAGCTCGGCCTTTTTCACATCCAGGTCCGCGTTCTTCATCGTCGCGTTATGCTCCACGGCGTACTGCTGCGCCTCCTCCAAGCTCAGTCTCAACACCGGGCGTTCCTGCGCTGCCGCCGCTCCCGCTGTCAGAAGCATCAGGCAACCGAGCCCCAGTCTCCAAAATCCAACCTTCATCTTTGTTGTCAGTTTTTTAGTTCTCCACTTTCATCTTTCCGCTCCCGGCTTTCTTCTCCGGCACCGGCTGCAGCGTTGCTGTCTGCACCTTCATGCGCACTCCGGGGGCCATCTCCACGGTGGCCATTGCGCCGTCGGCGCTGACGAAGGTGACGTGGATGCCGCCAGCCGTCATCAGGCGGTCGCCGGGTTTGAGGCTTGCGCGGTAGGCGGCCTCCTTCTTGGCGCGGTCGCTCTGCGGCTTGATGAGGAAGAAATAGAACACGGCGATCATCGCCACAATCATGATGGCTGTCTTCCAGCCGTTTGCAATGTCAAGTAGTATCATGTTTTTTTTCTCTTTTTATCCCTTAAGCAAACTTACATAACGAGGTGATACCCTCAATATTGCCACCGTGTTTCCTAAAAATTCCTAAATTAAACACGGCACCGCACCGGCTCCGGACCGTGGTTCGTCCGTCTTTGGTCGGACCACCACCGGACCATCCCCGGACCATCCTCGGACCATCCCCGGACCAAGAGCTGTAAAAGCCTATTATTTATGTAGTTGGGTTTGCTTAAAAACATAAATGCCTGAGTGCTGGATGTTTGCGTACGGCCAATGGGGTTGATGGATGGTCCTTGATTGCTCCGTATGGCCGATGGGGAGGGGGAGAACAAAAAAAAACAGTTTGAATGCAATTTTTTGGGGGGAGGGTCGTTATTGAGAATTAAGAATTGATATTAATAGACTCGCGATGAAAACAGTACGTGATTTTTATTTTTTCATCCTGGTGCTCGCCACTCTGGTGGCGACGGGATGCAGTATCTATCATCCTCAGTCGGTGGATATTCCGTTGATCAACCATGAGGGTGACTCGCGGCTGGATGTCTCGGCGTCGTTGTCGGCGACGGTGTTTCCCGACGTGCTGACTGTCGGTGCCACCTATAGTTATGGCATCAACGACTGGTTGGCGGCGCAGGCGCATGTCAACTATGGCGGCGAGAATGTTTACGGCCAGCTGGCTCCGGGTGCCTATCTGCCGCTTGGCGAGCACGGCCTGTTGGAGGGCTATGCCGGCATGGGTTTCGGCGGGGTGTGGATGAGCAAGCCGGCTCCGGAGTTCAACTTCGACACTGCGTCGCAGTACCAATACCTTTGCAAGGGTTCGTTCCTGTTGCCGTTTGTCCAGGCCAATATTGGTGTTCACGACGTGGGGAGTGTGCATTTCGACGCTGCCGTGGGTTTGAAGGCGGGGGCTTATCTGCCCGCGATGGATTATCTGCGATATCTTGACGGGGAGCTCCTCGAGGGTCAGGGTTACCGCTATTCGACAGCAAACCTCCTCTTCGAGCCGCAGTTGATGCTCAGGCTGGGTGGCGAACGCACGCGCTGGAACCTCCGCGTGAGCTACGCGTGGCTGAGCGATATGATGCAGGGTGGCGGCAACCACTTTATTTATGATTTGTTTACGGTCAGCACGGGTCTGACGTTTGCTTTCTGAAAATAAGGGTTTTATATGAAGATTTCACTCATTCCTCTCTCTAAGATTCTCGTCCTTGTGATAGGGTTGTGGAGCGTGACGGTGTGTGCGCAGGAGCGGACGACGCATGTCTTTGTTGAACGCGACACAGCGTTGCGGCTCGATGTGTGGCACCCCGAAGTGCCGCGGAGCGACAAGGCCTGCGTGGTGGCGCTGTTCGGCGGCGGTTTCGTGCAGGGGTCGCGCGACAATGAGTTGCAGACGAGCATAGCGGGGCTGCTGACGGCGCGTGGTTATACTGTCGTCAATCCCGACTATCGCCTTGGGTTGCGCGACAGCGCGATGGTGGCCGAGCACAGCAGTCTCTTCCGGTTGACCGACCTCTTCCAGTGGACTATCGATATGGCCGTTGAGGATTGCGCTGCTGCCTGCGCCTGGGTTGTCGAGCATGCCGGCGAGATTGGCGTCAATCCTGAGCGGGTGGTGCTGACGGGCTCCTCGGCAGGCGCCATCGCGGTCCTGCAGATGGACTATTGCCGCGCCAACAATCTCGCCCCCGCAGCGGTGTTGCCACAAGGGTGGCGGCCCGCGGCAGTGGTGCCTTACGCCGGTGCCGTCCTTGCCAAGGGCAAGCCGAAGTACAAGACTCCGCCGGCACCCACAATGCTCATGCACGGCACTAAGGATAAAATCGTGGCCTACAAGCGTTTCCCGCCACTGCTGAGCCACGCTCTGCGCGGAGCCGACTCGATGTTCAAGATATTCAAGAAACAAGGCTTCCCGTGTTGGATAGTGCGTTTTGAGGGCATCGGCCACGAGGTGGCGTCGTTTCTGCCGGGGAGTGTGGATTTGTTCTGCGGTTTTGTGGAGCAGGTGTTTGACGGCCGAGTCACCACGCTGGATGCGACTATGCGCGATGCGGCACTGACGCCGACGCGCTGGACGGATATGACGGTGTTTGATTTGTATCGTTGATAGCTGGTAGCTGAATTTAGAATTTAGAATTGAGAAATGATATGGCAGAAGTAATGGCGCCGGTGGGTTCGTGGGAGAGCCTGCGGGCGGCGCTGCAGGGCGGTGCCGACGCCGTGTATTTCGGCGTGGGGAAGTTGAATATGCGCTCGCGCAGTGCGGCGAATTTCACGGCCGACGACTTGCCGGCGCTGTGTGCAGCGGCACACGAGGCCGGGGTGAGGGCTTACCTGACGGTGAACACTATCATCTACGACGAGGAGATGGAGGAGATGCGCCACCTCATAGATGCTGCCCTTGCCGCGGGGGTTGACGCGGTGATAGCCAGCGATATGGCTGTGATGACTTACGCGCGGCAGGTGGGTATGGAGGTGCACGTTTCGACGCAGTGCAATATCAGCAACAGCGCGGCTGTGCGCTATTATGCGCAGTGGGCCGACGTAATGGTGCTGGCCCGCGAGCTGACGTTGGAACAGGTGAGGGTCATCACGCGCTACATCGAGCGCAACGATGTCCGGGGGCCGAGGGGCGAGCGTGTGCAGGTGGAGATGTTTGTCCACGGGGCTCTCTGCATGAGCATCAGCGGCAAGTGCTACCTCTCGCTTGACAACTACGGCTTCAGCGCCAACCGCGGCGCTTGCCTGCAGCCCTGCCGCCGCGGATACTTGGTGAAGGACAAGGAGAGCGACCTGGAGGTGGAGGTTGACAACGAATACATTATGTCGCCCAAGGACCTCTGTACCATTGGCTTTGTGGATCAGATACTTGCCGCCGGGGTGAAGGTTTTGAAGATTGAGGGGCGGGGTCGCAGTGCCGACTATGTGAGGACGGTGACGGAGTGCTATCGCGAGGCGGTGGATTTGGTGGAGAGCGGTGCTTGGGAGGCGGAGAGCGCGGAGCGTATCCCGGGATGGAAGGAGCGTCTGGCGACGGTATTCAACCGTGGCTTCTGGGATGGATACTACCAAGGCCGCAGGCTGGGCGAGTGGAGCGAGAGGTACGGCAGTCAGGCCACGGAGCGCAAGGTGTTCCTTGGACTGGTGAGGAACTTCTTCGGACGCATCAGTGTGGCCGAGGTGCAGCTGCAGACCGACGAACGTCTGGCGGTGGGTGACGAGGTGCTGGTGACAGGAGCGACGACGGGTGTCTATCGCCAGCAGGTGAAGGAGATGCGCACCGACCGCGACCCCGTGGCCGAGGTGCACCAGGGCGACCGTTTCAGCATTGCCACCACCGAGCCCCTCCATCGAGGCGACAAGGTCTACCGGGTGGATAAGGTATAGACTGCCATGAACCAGGAACAGGAACAGGCCCTGCGGGTAGCCACCGAAGCCGGCCATATCAAACATAATCTTCAATGAACTGGAACCCAAACAAGCAAGGCAAATTCCGCAACACCATTGCCGAGGAACCCCCGCTCAAGCGCCCAACACCCCAGGAGCGCAACACTTTCTCGACCGACGAGGTGCCCGAGAAGGCTCTCCTCGTGGCCGTATGCCCTTCGGGGCAGACGCTGGAACGCACCGAGGAATACCTGTCCGAGCTGCAGTTTCTGCTCGAAACGGCCGGCGGCGTAACCCTCAAAAAAGTGATTCAGCGCCTCGAGCGTCCCGACACCCGAACCTATGTCGGCAGCGGCAAGTTGGACGAGATCAAGGAGTACAAGCAGGCGCTGGATGTTGATATTGTGGTCGTTGACGACGAACTGTCGCCTGCCCAGCTCCGCAACCTTGAGAAGGAGCTCGAGTGCCGCATCCTCGACCGCACCACCCTCATCCTCGACATCTTCGCCAAGCGCGCCCGTACGTCCATTGCCAAGACCCAGGTCGAACTGGCTCAGCTTCAGTACATGTTGCCCCGCTTGACGCGCATGTGGACCCACCTCGAGCGGCAGCGTGGCGGCATCGGCATGCGCGGCCCGGGCGAGACGCAGATCGAGACCGACCGCCGCCTTATCAAGGAGAAAATCAGCCTCTTGCGTCAACAGTTAGACAAGATCGACACCCAGAAGACCCTCCAGCGCAAGAACCGCGAGTCGCTCGTCCGCGTGGCCCTCGTGGGCTACACCAACGTCGGCAAGAGTACCCTCATGAACCTCCTGAGCAAGAGCGATGTACTCGCCGAAAACAAGCTCTTCGCCACCCTCGACACGACGGTTCGCAAGGTGGTGGTCGGCAACCTGCCTTTCCTCCTCACCGACACCGTCGGCTTCATCCGCAAACTCCCCACACAGCTCGTCGAAAGCTTCAAGAGCACCCTCGACGAGGTGGCCGAGGCCGACCTCCTCGTCCATGTGGTCGACATCTCGCACCCCGACTACGAGGAGCAGATGGCCTCCGTCGGGCGCACTCTCGAGGATATCGGCGCCATCGACAAACCCACCATATTGGTATTCAATAAGATTGACAATTACCGTTTTGTCGAAAAGGAGGAGGACGACCTCAGCCCCATGACCAAGGCCAACTGGAGCCTCGAGATGCTTCAGGAGAGCTGGATGTCCAAGCAGGGCAAGACGGTCTTCATCAGCGCCGCTCAACGCCGCAACATCGACGCCCTCCGCGACATGCTCTACGACGAGGTGCGCCGCATCCACGCCCTGCGCTACCCCTACAACAACTTCCTGTATTGACCCTCCGCTGCCGGCCCTCAGCCCTCAGCTCTCAGCCCCTCATACACGATCCTCGCCTTCGCAGGCCCTATGGCTGCCGACAGGTCATCCAGCGTCTGCAGCTGTATCTGCTTCACGCTCCCATAGCGCAGCAGCAGCTCGTGCGCCGTCTTTTCCCCGATGCCGGGAATGTCCGTCAGCGCCGTCCTGAACGTCCCTTTCGACCGCTTGTCTTTGTGAAACGTGATGGCAAACCGGTGTACCTCGTTCTGTATCTGTTCCATAAGGTGAAACAACGGGTCTGTCGGCCTGATTTGCACCACTTTAGCTGCCGGTGGTAGGCATTGGGTAGGCATTGGGTAGGCATTTCTAAGCATCTCCGAAGCATCTGTAGGCATCTCCGAAGCATCTGTAGGCATCTCCGAAGCACCCTTTGGCATCGCCTCGCCGTCACCCTCTTCCTCGAAAGCCAGCAGCTGGTTGGTGCGGTGGCGGTCGTCTTTGGCTAAGCCGGCTATGGGCGTCTGCAGGTGCAGCCGGTTGCGTAGCACTTCCCACGCCACCCTCATCTGTCCCTCGCCGCCGTCCACTATCAGCAGGTCGGGCGGCGGGTTTTTGCTGTATTGGCGTTCTATCACTTCGGCCATCGACGCATAGTCGTCCGCCCCTTCCACGGTCTTGATGTTGAATTTCCGGTACGCGCTCTTGTTGGGTTTGCCACCGGTGAACCTCACCATCCCCGCCACCGCGTAGGCACCCTGTATGTTGCTGTTGTCAAAGCAGTCTATGTCCATCGGCACCGTCGGCAGCCGCAACGCCTTCTGCAACCGCTCCAGCATTCTGGTTTCCGATTTCCGTTTCCCGCTTTCCATGTCTCCGTCCAGCAGCGCCCGCTGGTGCTGACACTGGTTCCGGTAGCTTTCCGCGTTGCGCAGCGACAGCTCCAGCAGCTTTCTCCGGTCTCCTTTGGCTTGTGGGGTCTGCTTCAGGTAGCTCTCCGGCAACTCCGGCAGCGCCATCGACACCACCACCTCCTCGGCCGTGCTCTCCGTCTGCTCGTGCAGCGTCGCTATGGCTCGCGTCAGTATCTCTTCTTCGCTCTCGTCGAGCTTCTTCTTGACTTCGCTGTTCAGGCTGTAGATGATGGCGCCGTGCTTGATGCGCATGAAGTTGACCCACGCATATTCTTCGTCGCCCAGGATGGTCGCCACGTCCACATCCCTCACGTTGGTGTCCACCACCGTCGACCGCGCCTGGTATTCTTGCAGCAGGTGTATCTTCCGCTTCATCCCTTCCGCTTCCTCAAAGCGCAACTCGGCGGCCAAGGCATACATCCTGCTCTTCATCCGCTCCGTGATCTCCCCGAAGTCCCCTTTCAGTATCCGCCTTATATCCTCAAAGGTCGCCCGGTATTCTTCTTTGCTCTGCAGCCCCGCGCAGGGCGCCCCGCACAGCCCTATCTGGTGTTTCATGCACGGCCGCTTGCCCATCACGTTGCAGGTGCGGTATTGGAACAGCTGCCTGATGATGTCCTGCAGCTCCCTCAGTATCCGTCCGTTGGGGTACGGCCCGAAGTACTGCCCCCTGATGTTCCGCCGCCGCGTGTACAGCAGCCGCGGGTATTCTTCTTCCGTGATGCACAGGTACGGATACGTCTTGTCGTCTTTCAGCATCGAGTTGTACCTCGGCTGATAGCGCTTGATGAGCGAGTTCTCTAACAGCAGCGCGTCCACCTCTGTCGCCACCACCGTCACCCTGATGTCATACACCGTCCTCACCAGCATCTTTATCTTCGCGCTCTTGTCTTCATAGTGCGTGAAGTAGCTGCTCACCCTCCGCTGCAGGTTCCGCGCTTTCCCTACATATATCACCCTCCCCTCAGCGTCCAGGTGCTGATACACGCCTGGCGTCTCCGGTATCGTCTTCAGCCGCAGCGCTATGCGCTCGATGTTAGGGTTGATGCTCGCGTCAATCAAGGTGGCTGTAGTCTATCTTGGCGGTCTCTATCTCTACGCTGATCGAGTGTATCCCTTCCAGGTCATACTGGCTCGTCTGCTGTCCCACCTTCAGCGTGTGCTTCCCCGCGTGGTTGAAGCTGAAGTAGCTCCGCACCCGCGCGCTGGCCTCGCGGTATCCGTCTTTCATCTCGCCTCTTGGCCGTCCTTTGTCTTCCAGCAGCACCACCGTGCTGAACTGCCTCGTCTCGCCGTTCGGACTCTCAAGGATCACGTTCAGCGGCACTTCCTTGTATCTATATCGCGCCGTGTCCACGGCCGCGCTGATGTTGATGTGGTAGTACGCTTCCGCGTCAGGCACATTCACGCTGAAGCTCTCTGGCGTGAAGCGGTTCCACACGTTACGCTCAAATATCCTCTCTTCGTTGAGGATGGTCTTGTCGCCGCTGCACCCGCACCACAGCAGCGCGGCCAGCAGCACTATCGGCAGGCTTCTCTTCATCTTTTGGCTCTTTTTTCTTTTATCGGCTCAGTCTGTCTAATATCTGTATCGCGTTCGTGGCGGCGCCTTTGCGTATGTTGTCCGCCACCACCCATAGGTTCAGGCTGTTGGGCTGCGATGCGTCGCGCCTCACTCGCCCCACCCACACCTCGTCGCGGTGGTGCGCCAGGATGGGCATCGGGTAGCGGTTCTCCCTCGGCTCGTCGTAGAGTATCACACCCGGCGTCCCCGCTATCAGCTGCCTCACGTGCTCCAGGTCGTACTCGCGCCTCAGCTCCACGTTGACGGCCTCGCTGTGCCCCCCCACCACCGGCACCCTCACCACCGTGGCCGTGATCTGTATCTCTTGGTCGTCAAATATCTTGCGCGTCTCGTCTATCAGCTTCTGCTCCTCGGTGGTGTATCCGTCGGCCTGGAAGTCTCCCCCGTGTGGAAACAGGTTCCTGTGTATCGCATGAGGGTACGCGGGCGCAAACTCAGGCTCCTCCTTGCGCTCTCCTCTTTCTCCTTTCCACTTTCCGTTTTCCACGCTCCACGCTCCGCTCTCCTCTGCCTCCAGCTGCCTCACGGCTTTCAGCCCCGTCCCTGTGATGCTCTGGTACGTGGCTATCACCAACCGCCGTATGCCGTATTCCTTCTCTAAGGCCGACAGCGCCACTACCATCTGTATCGTCGAGCAGTTGGGGTTGGCTATGATGGTGGGACGGGTGCATCGGTCCAGGATGTCGCCGTTCACCTCCGGCACCACTAACGCCTTCGTCGGGTCTTTCCGCCACGCCGAGCTGTTGTCGATCACCGTCGTCCCCGCTTCTACAAAGCGTGGCGCGTACTGCCGCGAGGCTTCCGCACCGGCCGAGAAGACGGCATACTGTGGCTTCGCGGCGATGGCCTCGTCCACGCTCACCACTCGCAGCCTTCGGCCTGCAAACTCGATCTCTTTACCCACCGACCGCTCCGACGCGGCCACTATCACCTCCTCTTCTCCGTATCCGTGCTCGGCCAGCACCGCCAGCATCTCGCGTCCCACCATCCCGGTGGCCCCAACAACAGCTATCTTCATGTTTCCTTGGTTCAGTGTTTACTACTAATCTATCAAATCTATCAAATCTATCCCCTCTATCTCCTTTAACTCCTTATCTCCTTACCTCCTTATCTCCTTA
>DFLB01000039.1:0-821 GCA_002373995.1 Bacteroidales bacterium UBA3630
CCCGAGGGGAGGGGGGCTTGATTAGTTTTGTACTCCTCCAATGCATCAGAAATCTCCTCTAATACACCGTCGATATCATGAAGTACCTCCTCATTGGTAAAACGCAAAACGGTGTAACCGATTTCATTTAAGTATCGGGTGCGTTCAGCATCCATTTCCGGCTGTTCACCTTCAAAATGGTAGCCCCCATCAACTTCGACAATCAGTTTCTTATTGATGCAAATGAAATCTGGAATATAGCCAAAAACAGGATGCTGCCGACGAAAATGTTCGCCCATACGGTTTCCTGCGAGATAACCCCAAAGAACAGACTCTGCCTCAGTAGGATTATTTCTCATTTGCCGTGCCTTTTCTAACAGCAAATGGTAAGTTGAAGCGTCAGTCGTCTCAAATCTATTGTTCATATCTGTATATTAGTATACAAAACTAACTAAACTCCCCTCCCCTCGGGAGGGGCTGGGGGTGGGTCTTTACCTCCTGAACAAGTCTTTGATGCCGTCCATGTCGAACGACAGGGTGAAACGCAGCGTCTGGTCGAGCGGATTGCTCTTCGCCGTAGCAATGACGTAGCCGGCATCGAGCGAGAACACGCTCATCTTGAAACCTGCACCAAACGTGAAGTACTTACGGTTACCCTTGTTTTCCGACTCGTGGTGGTAACCGGCACGCAGCGTGAACTTATCGTTGTACCAATACTCGGCACCCACGCTCCACTGCACCTCCTGCAACTCTTCCTTGAAGCCGTTCGGCGCATCGCCGAAGCTCTTCACGATACCGCTGATCGAGGAGATGTCGTAGTAGTCCTTCTGCACGCGCTGCTG
>DFLB01000039.1:949-1529 GCA_002373995.1 Bacteroidales bacterium UBA3630
CGGCAGCAATGGTGAAGCGGTTGTATTCGTCTACGGGAATCATCAGCGAGGCACCCAGACGCAGGTTGGTGGGGATGAATTCGGAGTTGTCGTCGCCGCCGAAGGTAATCTTCGAACCGATGTTCGACACGTTCAAGCCCAGACCCACCTGACACTCGCGGTCGCCCAGGTTCAGATAGTCCTGATAGTAAAGCGAAACATCCGCTGCGAAGGCCGAGCCGGGCGCGGTGTCGTCGGTGTAGTCGTAGGTCAGGTCGCTATAGATGAAGCGCAGGGCAGCGGCCCACGAGAATTTCTCGCTGAGCATCATCGAGTAAGCCACGTCGACCGACATCTCATAGGGATTGATGGTCATGGCATTGTCGGTGGCCGAGATGTCGCTGGTCATGTACACCTCGCCGAGCGAGAAGTAGCGCAGCGAACCGGAGATGGCCGAATAGTCGCCGATACGGTAGTAGCCGGCCAGATAGGCCAGGTCCATGTCGCTCACCAGCTGGCGCAGCCACGGCGTGTAGTTCAGCGACACACCGGCACGCGAGATGGCAAACGGATACTTCGCGGGGTTCCAGTATTGCGAGTT
>DFLB01000039.1:1660-2139 GCA_002373995.1 Bacteroidales bacterium UBA3630
ATGGTCTGCGACGTCACCGACGCATTCACAGGGTTGAACATGTCTTTCTTATCCTGCGCACTGACGGACGTCACCACGAAGGCAAACACACTGGTCAAAACTATTCTGATGATTCTATTCATGCGGATTCTTTTAAGTCGATGTACAAGAGATAACGTGAAACTCGGCTAATTATTGCCTATGATGACGAGTTTCTTGGCTTTTGAGGTCTTCTTGCTGCCGTCGCAAGCCACACTCACCCGGTAGAGATAGACGCCCGTCTGCAGGCGCTGGCCACCGTCGACAGTGAGATTCCAGGGCAGCGTGTAGGCGCCGTCGGTGGAGATGCCGCTCTCCTCATGTCGCCACAACTGGCGGCCGCTGGTGTCGAAGATGTCGAGCGTGACGTCCATCGTGCTGCCCGTGCGGTCGTGGTTGATGATGAAGGTGGTACTGGTGCGGGCGGGGTTCTGCGTGCAGCTGACGCTGAAGAGTTGCGG
>DFLB01000039.1:2306-3784 GCA_002373995.1 Bacteroidales bacterium UBA3630
GGTATATTATAATAGGTGGAGCCGGAGGTATAGCTGCCGAAGTCGAACTGGAAGTTGTCGTTCAGCACGTAGGTCTTCGACATCTCGCCGTCGATGATGAGTTCCAGGTCGTGGCCGATGCCGTTGCCCGACGTGTTGATGCCGTCCTGGTCGTTCAGTTCTGCCACGAAGTAGGGCGTGGTGTTCACGTTGCCGCCGTTGACGAACGACGGGGAGTTCAGGTAGCAGTAGATGCTGGGGCCGATGCTGTCGTTGCCTGCTGCCGCACTGCCTCCCACGAGGAAGCGGTCGTTGGCGCCGTGAGCCATCAGCTGGCGGTCGTTGGCCACGGCATGCACGTTGATGAGTCCCGAGGCATCGGAGTAGTTGATGTCCATCGGCACGGCAAACGAAATCTCAAACCGTCCGTTGCGCACGCTGTCGCTGCCGTTGAAGAGGGTCTTCGTGCGGTCGGTATAGGTGAAGGGCGACTGCGCACCGTCTTTGTCGGTGTTGTTCAGTTTGCAGACGATGGTCTCCTCGGAGTCGCGCACGGTAGCATTCACGATGCCGCTGAAGTCGGGCGCGTCGGCCACGTGTCCCACCACGCGGGCGATGCTGCCGGCACGCAGTTGGGCCTGCTGCGTAGCGGTGCCGTCGGTAGCGATGCCATTGATGGAATCGATGACGAGCGTCGCCGTGGGCAGGTTGAGCGACAGGGCCGGGTCGCCCAGCAACTGGTATTGCAGCATGTTCACACTGGTGTCGAGGCGTTTCGAGATCATCTCGTTCTTCGCCCGTCGCTGGGCTTCGCCGAGCGTGATGGCCTTGCCGTCTTCCACGGTCAGCACGTGGCGCAGGAAGGCCATGTTCATCACCTTGTTCTGCGTCACAAACACCGTGCGTGCCGTACCATAGAAGGCAATGGCACCGCCCTTGCTGTTGAGCACGGCGGTCTCGCCGATGGTGGCGGTAGAGCCGTCGTAGGGCATGATGTCGCACGAAGCGGTGATCCATAGCGGCAGGTTCTGGTTGGAGAACTGCTGGAAGTCGGCCAGTCGCAGCACGTTCTCGTGCGACACCTGGTCGGCACGTCCGTGGCCGGCGTAGTCCATGACGAGAGCACCCTGCTGCTGATATTGCTTCACGAGTTTCGACACTTCGGGGTAGCTGTTGCCGGTCGATGAGGTCTCGCGGGTGTAGGCATCCCACATCACCTTCCTGATCTGATAGCCGGGATGGCGCTGGGCGGTCTCGATGGCGGCGTCGTTCACGTCGCGCATGTGGGCATTGCCGTTGCCGTCGTCGCCCATGAAGACGAGCGTGTTCTGCCAGGCTCCGGCATTCCGGTTCTCGGCATAGCTGATGACCTTGTCAACCATCACCTTGGCATCGCTCTCGGTCGTCACAGGGAAGCGCCCCACAGCCATGTCGGCCAGTCCGGCCGGCGACTCGTAGGGGTAGTTGCCGGTGGTGAGTGCCTCGCCGTCGTCGAGCAG
>DFLB01000006.1 GCA_002373995.1 Bacteroidales bacterium UBA3630
CTGGGTTTTCCCGCAGCAGGATGTCGCTCTCCACAAGGATGAACCCGTCCGGCAGCAGTTCCCACAACTTCTCAACCGTCATCATGTGGCAGTCTGAGCCCCAGCCATTCACAGCCGCGTGAGGCTCGTGCTTGTCAGGGAATGCTTGCAGGACCTTCTCGAAGTCCACCTGCTGTCCTTTCGTGTTGTCGATGACCCTCACGCCCTTCATCCGTCGGGTGAATGAGTGCGCCTCGATGGTTCTTTCTGGCATTCCCTCGCCGGCAGGCCACGTCACGCTTCTCGAATTATCAAACACCACCACGGGCCAGTCGCAGCCCTGCTTCCTGATTGACAGGATGCAAGCCTCCGTCAGTTCGGGCGTGTTGAAATGGATGATTGCGATTGTCTTCTTCATAGTTACTTATTTGTCGTTGATAATCTGCTGGCAGAGGAATTGGATGGTATTGCCCTGGCGGTCAGCGTTAAACATTTCGGGTAGTATCTGGTAGGTCTTGCCATGCCACTGGATGCGAGAGCGTTCATTCACGATATTGTTCCACCTCATGCGCACAATCTTCACGCCGTAGGCATCGAGAGCCCCGGCGGTCATCCCGCTCTTGCCCTTCTGCCAATCCACACTTGCCCATACCGTAGCTGCAGGCTCGAACTCAACGCCTGCGCTGTCGAGTCCGAACCTCCCCTGCTGTGCCTCCGTCCTGTTCAGGATGGTCACACGGTGCTTCAATAGTCCACTTGTGTATGCCATATATCAAACGCTTTCGGCAAACTCGTTGTAAGCCTTGAACTCGGCATATTCCGCTGAGTCATACTGCAACGTGGCCTTCAGCACCTTGGCGAGAGTCTTGCGCAGGATTTTAGTTTCGTCGCCGTTGGGGTGAATCTCGCTGATGACGGAATCCTTCACCTTGTGCGGGTCGCGGGCGTCGGACACCTGATAGATGTCGTACTGATACTCCGTGCGCTCTTCCTGTGTCTCAGGGTCGGTCACCTTGACCTCGCGCTCGTTGGTGAACACCTCACCGCTGTTGTCGCCGGTGAGCTTGTGCAGGCCCAGTGCCTGCTTCTCTGGGAAATTAGCTGTGTACATAATCGTTATTGTTTAGGGATATTAAATTGTTTGCGAATCATTTCCTCTTCCTCGGCATCGGTATAAACCGTGCCGTCGTAGTAGAAGCCGCTCCAGTCGTGTACTATCTTCATGTCGCGCAGTGGGATGTCTGTGCGGTTCTTGGTGTCCAGATACTTGCATATCTTCTGTGCGCCGGTCGAATAGACTATCAGTCCCAGCCCGTCGGCAAGTGCCTGAATATGGTAGTAATTGTCGCAGTCTTTCTGATTGCTGCTGCGCTTCTGAAAGTCAACGATGGTGTGGGGGATGCCCTCCATCGTCTCAATCTTCATTGGTCGCCCGGCAAATGGACGACGGATTTTCTCGCTCATAGTTCTGTTGTCTTGATATTGTACTCGTTTCTTCAGTTCCTTGGTGTCTGCCACCTCGATGATGCCCTTATACGAACCCATGCTGCGCTCACGGTGGCGAGCCTTCACGTAGCGTTGTTTCGTCTGCTGGCTCAAATGGACAAATCTGCGCCCGTACTGGTAGCCGCAGAAGATGATGGGCTGATACTCTTTGCCAGGCTTAGCGTCGATGGGGCGCACATACATCGGCTTGTAGTGCAGTCGCATCTGTCTGGCCCATATCCGCATGTCGCGGCGCAGGTTGTTCAGTGTCTTCTTGTCGCGGCTGAAGGCGATGAAGTCATCAGCGAAGTTCACCAGCGCGATACGCTTGCCGTACTTCTCCTTGGCCTTGCGGATGATGACACTCATGTTCAGGTTGGCGATAAGGTGGGAGAATGGATCACCGATGGCCAGCCGCTTCTGGTTGAAGAGGTGCTGACGGATAACCGCCCTTGTGCGCTTGTCCTTTACCTGACGCTCTATTAACTCCATGCTGATGATGTTATCCACATTGTCATAGAACTTGGAGATGTCGCCTTGCAAGCAGTGCGTCAGGCTTCGGTCGTTCAGTAGCACCCGCATGCGTGCCACCACCTGGTGCCGCTTGTCCGAGGCCAGCACGCCACAACCCGGTAGTCCGCCCAGCATGTCGTCGGTCATCTGTCTGAGGATGAGCGGCTCGATGGCATCCTTCACTGCATTCTGCACACAGCGGTCTTCGTAGGGCAGCACGCTGATGTTGCGCTCCTTCTTTTTGTCCTTCAGCCGGAAGTGGCGATAGTCGCCGATGGTGTATGAGCCGGTGGCGAGTTCCGCCTGCTTGCGCTGGCAGAAGGCGTTCACGTCTGCCATAACCTCTTTCACCTCACGCTTGGCGCGTTGGCGTGAGTTCTTGGCTGCATAACTGTCATAGACGGCAGTGTGCATCCCAGTCATGATGTTGGTCCAAGTGCTGATGCCCATACTTCTTCTGTTTTTTTGTTGTTGACCTGCTGCGCCGATTGTCACTTTTGACTATGTGACAGCCTACCCTTCTTTGCTACTATTTGCACGGTCGGCTGGTGGTCTTGGCACCTTTTCTTTGCGTTGTTCCGCTCTCCATCGTCAGCGAGGCTCTGCACCTGCCTCTTTGGTTGCAGGTCACAACCGCGAGGGCTTATTGGTTTTTATTGGACGGCGGAAGTACCGCCGTATACTTGACGTAACAGTTGCCGAAGCCGATGTTCGAGTTCGCGTTCGAGGGCGAATTGTTAGCGTTCATCGTCAACGGAGACAGGTTCGTGTTGTTAGCGTTGTTGCCGCGCCGGAAACCACGGACACCCGTCAGTGCAGCCGCCTTATTTCAACCTCACCACCTGACGGGTACTCCGATTCCCTTGTGCGCTTTGGTCGGTGGCCTGGATTTCTGCTTCAACGATGTCGCACCACATCTCCACACTATGCGGGTGATTCCGTGCCTGGGGTTTACCCGACGAAAAAAACCGAGGCCACCCCACCATCGGGATGACCTCGGTTTCAGATTTTTCCACCCGATACAGCCTTGCGGCGGGGCGCGGTTTTCGTTTTCGGCCCTCGCTTCGCTCGGGCTGGATTAACGTTTTCGCCTTCCCCTGCGGCTCCCCCCCTCGCTCCGCTCGGGGCCGCTCCCTTCGGTCGCGGGTTTACGTTTTCTTTTTCGGGCGGGTCACTCGCTTCGCTCGTGACGGACGTTTACGTTAGCGAAGGCTGCAGCAGGTGCCGAAGCCGA
>DFLB01000041.1 GCA_002373995.1 Bacteroidales bacterium UBA3630
GTCTTCCGTCTCGCCCACGGTGGCAGTCTGCGTGCTGGCTTCGGCCTCGGGCGGCAGTTCCGGCAGCACGTCGACCACCTTGATTTGCTCGCTCGGCGCGGGTGTGGGCTTGGGTTGCTCGAGCACCACCACCTGTTCCTTTTCGTCCCAGGCGCTGACGAGCAGTTCCTCGGCCACGTCGTCGAGCAGCATCTCGTCGATGTCGATGTCGTCGTCGCCCGTGTTCCACTCCAGAGCCACGAACAATGCCGACAGCACGACCACCAGTCCCAGGAGGAAACCAGTGGAGCGCCGCACCTCAGTATAAGCCGCTTCTGTCTGCATGATTGCCAATTTTTGTGCAAAGATAGTAAAAAGTTCAAAGTTGAAAGTTTAAAGTTGAAAGTTTTTTGTATCTTTGTGGGCGAAATAATGTTTTTTTAATGAAGAGAATCGTTTCTACACTGATATTAACGCTTTTTGTCGCGCTGACAAGGGGTCAGGAAAGCCAGACGGCCTACAACTTCCTGCGACTGCCCGTGGGTGCCCACGAGGCTGCGCTGGGCGGCAAGAACGTGAGCCTGTACGACGACGACCTGTCGATGACGTTCAGCAACCCGGCCCTGCTCACCAACGTCAGCGACAAGACCATCGTGCTGAACTACATGAACTACATGTCGGGTGTGAACACGGCGAGTGCCGCCTTCAGCCGCGTGGCTGGCGAGAAGGGAGCCTGGGCCGTGAGCGGTCAGCTGATGGACTACGGCACTATGCGCCAGACCGACGAGTACAACGTGCAGACAGGCGAGTTTTCGGCCAAGGACATTGCGCTGACAGGCTACTACTCCCACCTGCTGAGCGAACGCATCACGGGCGGCATAGCAGCGAAGATGGTGTACACCCACATTGCCGACTACAGCTCGATAGCCGTGGGCGTTGACCTCGGACTGAACTACTTCGACGCTGAGCGCGAGTGGTCGGTGTCGCTGGTGGCCAAGAATCTGGGCGGCCAAGTGAAAGCACTCGACGAAGACTACGACCGCATGCCGATGGACGTTCAGGTTGGCGTGACCAAACGGCTGCAGCACACGCCGTTGCGCTTCTCGCTGACGCTGAGCGACATGGTACACTGGGACTATAAGTTCATACAACACGTGGCTGTGGGTGCCGACCTGCTGCTTTCGCAACAGGTGTGGCTGGGCGTTGGCTATAATTTCCGTCGTGCCCACCAGATGAGCATTCTCTCCAGCCTGGACCAGGAGGAGAGCAACCACGGCGCAGGCCTGACGCTGGGCGGCGGACTGTCGCTGCAACGCTTCAAACTGGGCGTGGCCTACGGCAAGTATCACGTGTCGAGTTCCTCGATATTCATTAATGCAGCATATACACTATGAAGAAAATTACAATTGCCATTGACGGCTATTCATCGTGCGGCAAGAGCACGATGGCCAAGGATCTGGCCCGCCGCATCGGCTATGTCTACGTCGACACGGGTGCCATGTATCGCGCCGTGACGCTCTACGCCCTGCGCAACGGCTTGTTTGCCGAAGACGGCAGCGTGCTCACCGAACAACTGGAGAAGCACATGGGCAACATCAACATCACGTTCCAATTCAACCCTGAGACGCAAAAGCCCGACACCTATCTGAACGGCGAACTGGTGGAGAAGGAAATACGCTCACTGGAAGTATCGAACCACGTCAGCCCCATCGCGGCAGTGCCCTTTGTGCGCACGGCAATGGTGGCTCAGCAGCAGGCTATGGGCCAGGAAGGCGGCATCGTCATGGACGGCCGCGACATCGGCACGACGGTGTTTCCGCAGGCCGAACTGAAGATTTTCGTCACGGCATCGGCCGAGGTGCGCGCCCAGCGCCGCTACGACGAACTGGTCAGCAAGGGCATGCCTGAGCCTTACGAAGACATCCTGAAGAACGTTGAGGAGCGCGACTACATCGACACCCATCGCGAAGTGTCGCCGCTGCGACAGGCCGACGATGCCCTGCTGCTCGACAATTCGCACATGACGATTCCCGAGCAGAACGAATGGGTGATGGCGCGCTATCTGGAGCGCGCCAGCGAGGATTGACCTGCTACGGCTATAAAAAAACGAGAGGGAACCATTTCCACCAATGTTTGTGGAATCGGTTCCCTCTCGCTTTTTGCTGATTGCAGTTTTATCTGACGATGATCTTCTTGCCGTTGCTGATATAGACACCCTTCTTCAGGCTTGCAGGCGCCACCTTCCTACCACTGAGGTCGTAGGTGGAAGTATTGTTGGCTGGCCGCTTTCCATTCTCGACAATCTCGATGGCGTCGGTCAGGTCGCCGGCGAAGTCGTAAACGCGATTGGCCAGCGTGTAGAGGCCGCGCAACTCCTGCGACGTGAGCACTCGGTTGTAGAGCATGAGGTCGTCGATGTGCATGTCGGCCGACGACCAGAACGAACCGTAGCCGAGGTAGAAGTTGGGACATTCCTGCATGAATCGGAGGAACAGCGTGAAATCAACATCCGCCTTCTTCGAAATACTCTTCCCATCAACGCTGCCGCGGTAGGCATAACCCGAACTAGCTTTCAGCGCACCATTCACATAGATGCTGATGCCGTTGTCGGGCGAGATGGTGAGGATGATGTGGCTCCACTGGCCTGGCGTCAGGTAGTGAGTGGCACGGTCGGCATGATTGATGTCTACATAGTCGGTGCCGTCGCTGTAGCCCAGATAGGCATTGGGCGTCATGAAGAAACGTTTCTTCTGCGAAGCATTGTAGAAAGCCCAGATGCAGTTCCAGAGGTTATCGTCGTTGGGCTTCACCCAGAAGGCGATGGTGGCACCGTCGTCGAGCGACAGGCCATAGTAGGGATTGGGCATCTCGGCATAGCTGTAGCGGTTTTCCGTGGTGGTCGTGAACTGATGAAGCACGCTGCCATTGCGGACGCCGCCCTCCTCCAGCTCGGGTTTCTCGGCTGGCGTGGTGCGACGCAGGTTGGCAGTCTGCTCGGCATTGAGAATGTTCACCACTGGCGATGCGTCGAAGTTGTAATAAGCCAGCATGCCACTCTTATAATCCACAGCAGGAATGGTGTCCTTCTGGGCCACGACATTGTAGGCCTGCTTCCAGTAATAGTCGCCACAGGTCTCGAGCGCCGTCAACTGCACGTCGGCATTCTCGGTCAGTCCGGCAGGATTGTAGCGGCCTTCGCTGGAGATGATGTCGGGCTCGGACGATGTCCATTGCAAATCAACTCCTGGGAGGAGGGGCACGTTGTAAAGGTCGATGCTGCCCGAAACGCGACGCGTGCCGGCCACGGGAATCGTCTGCGTGTTCACCTGACGAGCCAACTGGTACTTCTCGCGAATCTTGTAGCCCCAGACAGGAACACCCGACGCATTCAGTGCCGTGAA
>DFLB01000019.1 GCA_002373995.1 Bacteroidales bacterium UBA3630
TGTTGGTTTTATTTTTTGTCTATCAATTGTTTCAGTTCTACGTCGTTGGCGAACTTGAATATTTTTTCTTCGCTGGAGCGGCGGCAGACCATGAGAGTATCGTCGCTTGCGGCGACGATGTAGCCGTCCAAGCCTTCGAGCACGACGGTCTTGCCGGGGTCGTTGGGCAGGGCGACCATGCAATTGCGGGTGTCGTAGGTGAAGACGTTGCCGCCCAGCACCGTGTTGTCGTTCTGGTCGTGGCGGAAGACATCATAGAGCGAGCCCCAGGTCTCCACGTCGCTCCAGCCGAACGATGCGGCCAGCACATACACGCCGTCGGCTTTCTCCATGATGCCGTGGTCGATGCTCACGCTCTCGCACTGCGAGTAGACCTCTTCGAGCGAGGCGTGGTCGGTGCCGGGTGCCGGGTTGAAGAAGGCTTCCCAGAGGGCTGGGAGGTATTTGCGGTAGGCCTCTTGCAGCACCGGCAGTGTCCAGACGAGGAGGCCTGTGTTCCAGAAGAACTCGCCGCTGGCGATGAACTGGCGTGCCATTTCGACGGGAGGCTTCTCGGTGAAGGTGACGACCTCGAAGAGGTTGTCCGGCAGCGTGTTGTTGGCTGCGGAGGACTCGCGGAACTGGATGTATCCGTAGCTGGTGTCGGGGCGTGTGGGTTGTGCGCCGAGGGTGACGATCCAGCGGTGCTCGGTGGCTGTCTGCACCGCCTGTCGCAGGTCGGCGAAGAAGCGTTCCTGGTGGAAGATGGCGTGGTCGGCCGGCGAGACGATGACGGTGGCGTCGGGGTCGCGCCGAGCGATGACGGCGGCGGCGCAGGCCACGCAGGGCGCTGTGTTGCGTCGCATGGGTTCGCCGATGACCTGCCACTCTGCCAGCCCCGGCACCTGCTGGTGCACGCGATCCACATAGGCCTCGCCGGTGACGATGACGATATGTTCCAGGGAGCAGAGTTTCTCGAAGCGTTCGACGGTGAGTTTGAGCATCGAGCGTCCCACGCCGGTGATGTCGATGAACTGCTTGGGGCAATCTGTATTGCTGATGGGCCAGAAGCGGCTTCCCAAGCCCCCAGCCATGATGATGACCCAGAGATGCTTGTCTGTCATACGCTCACCTCCCCTTTGATGTGAGGCCAGGGGTTGTAGTTCTCCAGCGAGAAGTCCTCGTAGCGGAAGGCGAAGAGGTCCTTTACCTCGGGGTTGATGCGCATGGTGGGCAGGGGCCGCGGGTCGCGGGAGAGCTGCAGGTGCACCTGGTCGAGGTGGTTGCGGTAGATATGTGCGTCGCCGAAGGTGTGGACGAAGTCGCCGGGCTCCAGTCCGCACACTTGCGCCACCATCATGGTCAGCAGCGCATAGCTGGCTATGTTGAACGGCACGCCGAGGAATATGTCGGCGCTGCGCTGGTAGAGCTGGCAGCTGAGCTTGCCGCCGTCCACGTAGAACTGGAAGAGGCAGTGGCAAGGGGGGAGGGCCATGTCTTCGATCTCGGCGGGGTTCCAGGCCGTCACCATCAGGCGGCGGCTGTAGGGGTTGGTCTTGATCTGGTTGACCACGTTGGCGATTTGGTCTATGGTGCCGCCGCGGCCGTCGGGCCAGGAGCGCCACTGGCTGCCGTAGACGGGGCCGAGGTTGCCGTCGGCGTCGGCCCACTCGTCCCAGATGGAGACGCCGTTGTCTTTGAGGTATTTGATGTTGGTGTCGCCACGGAGGAACCAGAGGAGTTCGTGGATGATGGAGCGCAGGTGCAGCTTCTTGGTGGTGAGGCATGGGAAGCCGTCGGCCAGGTGGAAGCGCATCTGGTAGCCGAAGACGCCGACGGTGCCGGTGCCGGTGCGGTCCTGGCGCTCGGTGCCGTGGTCGAGCACATATTGCAGAAGGTCAAGATATTGTCTCATATTCTAAGAGACAATAACGACGGGGAAGGGGAAATATTGTGCGGGGCGGAAAAAAAGATGGGGGTAGGTTGATAAGTTGATAGGTTGATAAGTTGATAGGTTGGGGGTGGTTGGTGGTCCGGGGGTGGTCCGTTGGTGGTCCGGGGATGGTCCGGGGATGGTCCGGGGAAGGGCGGACGAAGGGCGGGGAGGGGGCGGGGAGGGGGTGGGGTTTCGATGGGGGGCTGTCTGTGTTAAAAAAAACAGATTTTTTTTGCCGGATTGAAAAAATGTGTATATTTGCAGTTGGCAAAGCGGAGTGGGGTATTGGTGGAAGTGTTTGTGAGCGAGAGTGTTGTAAGGAACACACGATAGCAAAACATATTATTAACCAAAACACACACAATTATGAAGAAAATGTTACGCAATTTGTTGCTGACGGCATTGTTAGCGGTGCCGTGGGCTACGCAGGCGCAGATCACCCAACTGCCTGACACGACGGGCTTTGAAGGGAGCGATCTGCAAGGCTGGACGATGAACAACTGCCATACGAGTACGGGTCTCAGCAGTTCGTCGCCCTACAGCGGGAGTGGCCATTTCCGTTTCTATTACACGACTAACATCCCGCAGTATCTCATCTCGCCGCGCATCGAGAACCAGAGCGGCGCGATGAATGTCTCGTTCTGGTATTGTCGTAGTTCGTCATCCTATACGGAGACGTTCCAGGTGGGGTGGTCTTCGACCGATTCGCTGCCGGCGAGTTTCACCTGGGCTCCCGAGGTGACGGTGCTGAACACCAGCTATGAGCAGTATGAGGTGACGGTGCCGGAGGGCACGCAGTTTGTCAGCATCCGCTGCAATTCGAACGACCAGTTTTACCTCTACATTGATGAGATAGTCATTGCGGAACCGCCGACGTGCTTCAGGCCCACGGAGTTGACCTTCGACACGGCTACGACGACGAGCGTCACGATGAGTTGGACGGCTGCGGGCGAGGAGACGGCATGGGACATCATGATTGGCGACAGCCTGATAGAGGGCGTGAGCACCAATCCGTACACGATAGAGAACCTCAATCCGTCGTCGGTCTATGCAGTGAAGGTGCGTGCCAACTGCGGCGCCGACGATGTGAGCGCCTGGTCGGCCGAAGTGCAGGCCGTCACCGAGTGCGACGCCATCACGACGCTGCCGTGGACATGCAACTTCGAGAGTGCCACGGCTGGCGAGATGCCCCTCTGCTGGAGCCGCCCCAATGCGTTCCATTACTACTATGAATGGAACAATGAACACTATTACTATCCCTACGTCTACAACAGCTCCTACAGCGGTTTCCCGAGCGGTGCGCAGGGACTGTATTTCTATGCTGAAGACTACGCCGACTACGACGAGCTGGGCTACAACTACAGTATGGCTGTCACGCCCAAGTTCGAGCATGACCCCGCCGACCTGCACGTCAAGTTCATGGCGCGCCTGAGCTTAGACGAGGGCTGCTGGTTTGAGGCCGGCGTGATGACCGACAAGAGCGACACCTCGACCTTCATCCCGTTGATCCATATCGCCGGCGGCGATGATGTGCCGACAGGCTTCAACGAGTACAACTTCTACACGGGCGACTTGGAGCTCGACGACACGATTACGGGAGTCTACGTGGGCTTCCGCGTGTATATGTCAGGCGACGACTACTATGGATACCAGTATATCGACGACGTGACGGTGCAGTCGTTGCCGCAGTGCCGTGTGCCGCAGGGCGGCACGGTGGACAGCGTGAGCTACGACGCCGTGAGCCTGACGTGGACGACGACCCTCGAGGCAGACAGCTACGACGTGGTGCTGAAACGCTTTGTCTACGACAGTGCCCGCAGTACCTACGACACCATCGTGACGCACTATGAGGCCATGGAACTCGAACTGGCCATCGGCAACCTGCTGCCTGGCACCTACTATGAGGCCTATGTTGCCGCCATCTGCAGCGGCGACACGACAGACTACCGTTTCATTGACGGCTTCTACACGCAGCTGCGCTGCTACAGCGTGGTGAATGTGAATGTGCCTGCGCTTACCGCCAACGCCGCGAGCCTGACGTGGAGCTTCCAGGAAGGGCTTGGCATAGCTCCCGAGGGCATCGTGCTGAGCCTGATGGATATGACAGACAGCACAGTGGTGCTGCCGGCGACGCTGGTCACTGCCAACCTGTATACCTTCACGGGCCTGACCACAGGCCATGAATACCGCGCCACGCTGAGCACGGTGTGCGGCGAGGGCAACAGCGACACTGCCGAGGCCGCCACGAAGACCTTTGTGCCCATGACGCCGCCCTGCGCGGAGCTCGACTCGCCTGACGGCACGACCACCTATGTGCCGTTCTTTGGCAACTGGAAGTATGGTTTCAGCGAGAGCCTCTACGACGCTGCGCTGCTCGACGGTATAGACACTGTGCGCGCCATTGCGTGGGAGGTCGTTTCAACGCCTTATCAATACCCTGACCGTCCGGTGGACATCTACATGGGCTACACGAATCTGACCGCGCTGTCAGCGACGAACAATGTCAACGTGGCCACGCTGACGAAGGTGGCCGACTCGGCGATTGTCAACGTCGGCACCGCCGGCTGGACGAGCGTGCAGTTGCAGACCCCCTTTGCGCCGGAGGACACGACGGGAGTGCGCTTGGTCATCGCTGTGGTCAACCGTACAGGCAACTACAGCAACTTTACTTGGGGCGCCACGAATCAGGCTACGGGCAGCAGCGTGTACTGGTACAGAGACAGCGCCCCTTACGATGTCACCAATACCAGCGGCTTTGGCACTGGCTACGCGACGTCCTATGTGCCTGACATCCGACTGCTGGGCGACTGCGGCAGCGAGGGCTGCGCGGCCCCGAGCGTGATGCTGGCCGATGCCACGACGAGCAGCGTCAGCATAGCCTGGCTGCCCGGCGGCGCTGAGACGAGCTGGAACGTGGACTACCGCGTGGACGGCGACAGCGCGTGGACGTCGTTTGCCACGGGCCTGACTGTGGCCAACGCCACCGTTACCGGCTTGCAGGCCGGCACGAGCTACAACTTCCGCGTTGTGGCGCTCTGCACCGACGGCGGCACGCCTGCCGCCACCATTACCGGTGCCACGGAGTGTGCCACGATCGGTGTGCCCTATGCAGCCGACTTCACCGTCAACGGCAACCGGTTGCCCAACTGCTGGAGCTACAGCTACAATAGCCTCTACTTCAACAGCACCACACATGCGCTGGAGGTGGCTGGCAACAACAAGCTGATCTCGCCCGAGATCGATGCCAGCGTCAACGTCAACCAGATGCAGGTGCGCATCCTGAGCCACGGCTACGAGTACAGCAACAGCAACCTGTATCGCGTGGGTGTGTGCGATGCCGACGGCAGCAACGTCACCTGGGTGAACACTGCTGTGCCGACCACGATACCTACCTATGACAATACGACTTATGAATACGACTACACGCCGATGGAGAGTGTGGTGTACCTGAACAGCTACACCGGCAGCGGCCGCCACATCGTCATCTCGAACAACAGCGGCAGCTATGTGTATGTGATGAATGTGAGCCTTGAGCCCATCGACGCGTGCCTGCCGATACTGAGCGGCGTGACGGTGGTGGACACCTTGGCCACAGCCACGAGCGCCACGCTGAAGTGGAGCCACGAAGCCAACAACTTTGAGTTGCAGTACCGCGTGCAGGGCGACACGGGTGCCTGGACGAGACGCCTGTATACCGACGACAGCGTGACGGTGACCGGCTTGGCCGCCCACACGCAGTATGAAGGCCGTGTGCGTGCTTTCTGCACCGACACCGACACGAGCGCATGGACCGCGACGTTCCTCTTTGCCACGGCGTGCACGCCGTTTGATGTGCCCTTCACGGAGACCTTTGCCCATGGCATACCGCTGTGCTGGAACACGGTGCACACCGGCAGCAGCAGCAGCGTATATCCCTGGCAGGCTGGTGGCGGCGACTACCTTATGTCAGTCATCTATAGCTCTGCTGCCGGCAACGACTGGCTGATCACGCCAGCCATCACCATTCCGGCGAACACCGACTCGCTGTACCTCATTTTGGACATGGCGTCTATGGATTATTATGGCTACGGCACTGCGGTGACCAACTACGAGGTGCGTGTGTCGACGACGACGAACGATACCGCCGCCTTCAGCACGGTGCTGCTCAACGACAGCACGAACAGCGACGGCTACCTGTTCACCCGCCGCATAGCCCTCGACAGCTTTGCCAACCAGACGGTCTACTTTGCCATCCGTCACCGCGGCAGCAATTATGCGGCCCTGGCTCTTGACGAGGTAGAGGTGCGGACGACGCTGGCGCCGCTGTACTACCTGACGGGCCGCGGCATGGTGTACACGGGCGATGCGAACAACTATCGCGCGGTGCGCGAAGAGGGCGTGACGAACGGCATGACGCTGACCTGGACCTCGACGATGGCTGCCGCCGGGCAGGCCACGATGACGGGTGCCAACACAGACTCGATGACCATCGTATACAATGCGGCCGGTGTGGACACGCTGACCTTCATAGCCCACAACGCCTACGGCGACGATACGAGCCGCGGCGTGGTGCGGGTGATGAGCGTTTCGCCGGTGACCAGCTATCCGTATGCCACGGGCTTTGAGGCTACCGACACGGACAACGGCGAGTGGATACTGAGCAACGGCTACAACGGCTGGTATATCGACACCGCGGCCCACAACGGAGGAGCCCAGGCTCTGTACATCAGCGAGAACAGCACAGCATCCAGCAACACCTATAATGTAGACTCGACCAGCATTTCGTATGCCGTCCGCGCCTTCAGCATGGCTGCCGGCGACTACACCATCAGCTATGACTATCGCGTCGCAGGCGAGGGTGGTTACAGCAATTATGACTACCTGCGTGTATGGTTGGCCAAGGGCGACGCCGGCTTTGTGGCCGACGCAGCTCCCGGCGGAGTGCAATACGGTCTGGATACGGTGACACCGGAGGGTTGGTTCGACCTGGCACCCGCCGGCGGTGCCCTTAATAATGTGACCGACTGGCAGAGCGGCAGCAAGGATGTGACCATCGAGACTGCCGGCCGCTACTTCTTGGTCTTCATGTGGAGGAACGACCTCAGCATGGGCGACCAGCCGCCAGCGGCTATCGACAACGTGAGCGTGAGCTTCGAGGGCGCGGAGGTCAGCTGCCCGCTGCCTGCCATCACGTCGGTTGACGCTGAGGAGACGACGGCCACGGTCACGGTGAGCATGGACGAAGAGGTGGAGAGCGCGACGCTTGAGATGGTGATTACGGATCAGGCTTGGAGCGACTCGTTGGCAGCCACGCTGACGGCGGTCCAGATGAGCTATCCGACGGTGACGACGCACACCTTCAGCGGCCTCACTGCCTCGACTGGCTATGTGGTTGCGGTGCGCAACGTATGTGCCGGCGGCCTCTACAGCGACTGGATGACGCAGGGCTTCACCACTGCCGACCATCCGTGCATGATGCCTGAGGGAGTTACCATCAGCGGATTGACTCTCGACGGCGGCACAATCAGCTGGACGGCTGGCGAGGAAGGCCAGAGCGCCTTCGAGGTGCGCCTGAGCAACACGACCTATGACAGCATCTATGCGGTTGAAGGTACGAGCTTGACGATCAGCGGGCTGTATGCCGGCGTGGAGTACGCTGTGACGGTGCGTGCCGTGTGCGGCGAGAACAACTACAGCGAGTGGACAGAAGCCATTGTGCTGACGCCGAGCGAGTGTGCGCGTCCGGAGGGCGTTACGGCCACGGCTGACGGCCGCGAGGTGACGGTGAGCTGGCAGGGCACGGGCGCGGAGCGCTACCGCGTGACCTACTTTGACGAGTTCAGCGCCATTGCCGATGCGACGACGGTGGACGTGGAAGGCACGAGTACCACCGTGACGGTGCCCGAGGGCGGCATGAACTATTCGTTCTACGTGCAGGCCTACTGCAGCGGCGCGCTGTCGACGTATAGCGATCCTGCCACGGTGAGCATCGTCGGCATCAATGTTGCAGAAGGCAGTAACATCAGTCTGTACCCGAACCCTGCGAGCACTACGGTGACGGTGGAGGGCATAGAGGGTCAGGCGACGGTGACGATGGTTGACCTGAACGGCCGCGAGACTGGCAAGTGGAGTGTGAATGGCGGCGCGATGACCATCAACGTGAACGGCCTGGCAAAGGGTACGTACTTTGTGCGCATCGTCAGCGAGAAGAGCACGGCAGTGCGGAAGCTCGTTGTGAGATAACGAACGGTAGCGCCTGAGGGCGCGATGATACTATAGAGAGGGCCGCACCGGTGAGGTGCGGCCCTCGGTTTTTTATGGGGTTAATGGGGTTTATGGGTCTAATGGGTGTTTTGTTGCCTATGTTATGCTTAGGTTGTGCTTAGGATATGCTTAGGATATGCTTAGGATGAGCTTAGGATGAGCTTAGGATGGGGGGAGGGTGAGTGTTTGTGCTTTTGGCACAGAGGGGTTGCGGGGGAGGGGACGGATGCTGGAAGCGGAGCGGGAGATGGAAACTTAACAAAAACGTAACAATTCAGATGGAAGATTGTTTGTACTTTTGCAGCGTCAAAAGAAAACGCTACATCTAATGTCTACAACTGATATTCTGTTTGTTATCATCAATTTGGCCGGCGCTCTGGCTGTCTTTTTGTTTGCCATGAAGCTGATGAGCGAGGGGTTGCAGAAGTTTGCCGGCAGCCGGTTGCGCCATGTGCTGACCAAGATAACCGGCAAGCCGCTGAGCGGCATATTGGCCGGTACGGGTGTCACGGCGGTGATACAGAGTTCGACGGCCACCACGGTGATGGCGGTGGGCTTTGCCGGTGCCGGGTTGCTGACCCTCAACGGGGCCATTGCGGTCGTCATGGGTGCCAATATCGGCACCACGGTGACGGCGTGGATTATCACCATCTTCGGCCTGGGGAACTCCGCCTCGGGCGACGGCATCACGCTGTCGATGCCCATGCTCATCGCCGCCGCCAGCCTCTTCTTCATCTTCAGCAAGAAAGACAAGATGCAGTACCTGGGACAGACCATCATGGGCCTGGCCCTGTTGATCCTTGGGTTGAACCTGATGGAGAGCGCGGTGCCCGCGCTGAGCGATGACGTGGCGCACGCCATTTCTGCCTGGAGTCACTGGGGCTTCTGGTCTATACTGCTCTTTATCGTGATAGGCGCCATCCTGTGTATCATACTGCAGACCTCGTCGGCCATGACTGCCATCATCCTGCTGATGGCCAGCCAGGGGTGGATAGAGTTCCCGATAGCGCTGGCATTGGTGATGGGTCAGAACCTCGGCACCACGTTGACGGCCCAGGTGGTGGCCATGACGACCGGCACTACCGGCAAGCGCACCGCCCGTGCGCACCTGGTCTTCAATGTGGCTGGCGTGCTCATCTGTCTCGTCCTTTTCTACCCCATCAGCAACGGCATTGTGGCGCTGACGGGTATCACGTCCGATAATCCCACCACGCCCGAAAACAGAGCCCTCTATCCTTGGGCCATCACCATCTTCCACACCCTCTTCAATGTACTTACCACCGTTGTCCTGGCATTCTTTATTCCGCAGATAGTCAAGATTGTGGAGTGGATGGTTCCCGACAAGACGGATGCCGACGGCGAGGAGGAGTTCCGCCTTACCTACCTCGAACCCACGATGCTTTCCACGGCCGAGCTCAACCTGCAGAGCGCCAAGAGCGAGATAGAAGAGTTCTCGAAGCGCGTATTGCGGATGTACACTTTCCTGCCCGGCCTGCGCACGGCCAAGAATGACGAGGAGTTTGATGGAATCATGAACCGTGTGGCCAAATACGAGAATATCACGGATCGTATGGAGTTGGAGATCACCAAGTTCCTGACCCGTGTGGGCTCTGGCGATGTCAGCCAGCATGCTTCGGAGCGCATAAGTTCCATGCTGCGCATCATCGACAATCTGGAATCGATAGGAGATGCCATCTACCAGATAGCCATGACGCGCAAGAACAAGCGCGAAGATGCCGTCCACTTCGACGCCGGCCTCAATGCCAACCTTGCCCACATGAGTGAGTTGGTGCAGAAAGCGCTGGATGTCATGGATGCCAACCTGCACGACTACGACCATGTGGACCTCGATGCCGCCTATGCCGCCGAGCATGCCATTAATGAGTACCGTGACCGCCTGCGGGCGCAACACCTCGATGCGCTGAAGCTGGGTGTCTACGACTATGCCATCGGCAACGCCTATAGCAGCCTCTACGCCCTCTACGAGAAGCTGGGCGACTATGTGATCAACGTCAGCGAAGCAATCGACGGTTCAAGAAAACACGCTGACGATTAACGCCAACGGAGTGTCTCGACAAGGTGCTCGATGTCGGTCTGGATGTATTCGATGACGGGTGCCAGCGAGTCGTTGTTGGGCGTATGGTTGAGGTAGAGGGCTCCGCGAAGGAAGTGCCGGGTGCTGTCGGTCAGCCAGAACTGGCAGGTTGATGCCACCCTGTTGCCGCCCAGGTAATAGACAGTTCCGTAGACATCATTCTCGGGGTCTTCGTAGGCCTGCTCCTCGATGCCTGACGCGACTTTGTAGTGTTGCTCAAGCAGGCGCACCGACTCATCCACCTGTGCTCGCAGGCTGTCGGGGGCTTGCAGGTGGCGGTAGGTTAGGAACACCACTCCCTTCCACTGCGGGTAGTTGATGTCGAGCCACACCTCGTCGTATTTGAGGCGGTCTGGTTTGACGCTTCCGTCGGCCATGAAGGTGGCTACTTGGCGCGGTTTCTTGAGCGTCAGTTCGGCACTGTCGTTGGCTTCGAAGAGGAACGGCAGCACGATGCTCGGCATCGGTTGTCCATTGATACTCGTCGGCAGGGTGTCGACAAGCCAGTAGTTGTGCTGCGGCATGTCGATGCGCAGGTAGGCCTGCGGCTTGGGGGTGTAGTCGTTGTGGCAGGAAGCCAGCAGGCAGCCGGCCAGCGCGATAATGATGTGCAGTCGTTTCATTTCATTGCCTTTCCGTTCAACATGGGTACGAAGCTGTATGTGCCGAACTTCTCCACTTGCCACAGGCTGCGGTCGTCGCCGTGCTTGGTGATACGTAGCATCTCCTGCTCTCCATTTCCGAGGGGGATCACCATGATTCCGCCCACTTTGAGTTGAGCCATAAGTGCTTCGGGCACTTCAGGCGCACCGCAGGTGACGATGATGCGGTCGTAAGGGCCGTAGTTGACTTCGGCCAGTCCGCGGTAGCCGTCGCCGAGGAAGCAACGGGCATTGTAGCGCAGGTCGCTGAGCAGGCGACGTGTTTTGTCAAAAAGCCCTTTCTGGCGCTCGACGGTAAATACTTTGGCTCCCATGCGGCACAGGATGGCGGTCTGGTAGCCGCTGCCGGTGCCTATCTCGAGCACTTTCATGCCGGGTTGTAAGGCCAGGAGCTGGCTCTGTATGGCAACAGTGGAGGGGTGGGAAATGGTCTGTTCGCAGCCTATCTTCAGTGCTCGGTCGTCGTAGGCGTGGCTGTCGAGGGCGCTGTCGAGGAACCAGTGGCGCGGCACTTCGTTCATGGCGCGTAGCACGCCTTCGTCGTTGATGCCGTGCTGTCGCAGGTGGTCAACCATTTGTTGTCTGAGTCCCTTGTGTTTAAAGGTGTCGCTAAGGTTCATTCGTCTAACCCTTGAAATGCTTGTGCGCGCAGCGTGATAGTAGTGTTCTGGGGAGTGACCATGACGGCGGGCATGCCTTCTTCAGTGATGTAGCCGATGATGTGGATGCCATCCATGGTCTTGATCTTGTCGTAGTCGGATTGGACGACTGTGAAGAGTAGTTCATAGTCCTCGCCACCATTGAGGGCGCAGCTGACGGGCAACATATTCTTGCTCATCTCGGAGCATACGCGTGAGGTCTGGTAGTCGATGGGTAGGCGCTCTTCGTATACTTCGCAGCCGCAGCGCGATGCGCGGCAGATGTGCAACAGGCTGTCGGCCAGGCCGCGGCTGATATCGGTCATGGCCGTGGGGACCACGTTGCTATCGGCCAGTTTCTTGATGATGTCCATACGTGGTTCGGGCTTGAGGAAGCGCTCCAGCACGTAGTCGTAGCCGTCGAGGTCGGGCTGGAAGTTGGGGTTGGCCTGGTAGGTGACTTTTTCGCGCTCGAGGACCAGCAGGCCGGCGTAGGCGCTGCCAAGATCGCCAGAGCAGCAAATCAGGTCGTTGTGTTTGGCGCCATGCCGCCACGTCAGCCGTTCTTTTTTCACTTCACCGATGGCAGTCACGGTGACAACCATGCCGGCGCGCGAGGTCGATGTTTCGCCGCCAACGATTTGTACGCCATAGCGGTCGCTGCAGATGCGCAGACCGGCATAGAACTCGTCGAGGGCTTCGACCGAGTAGCGGTTGCTGACAGCGATGGAGACCAGAGCCTGACGCGGGCTGCCGTTCATGGCGGCAATGTTGCTGATGGCGATGGCCAAGGCTTTGTAGCCCAGGTGCTTTAGTGGTGTGTACATCATGTCGAAGTCGACACCTTCAACGAGGGTCTGCGTATTGACGACAGTGGTGCCGATGACGGCGCAATCGTCGCCTTGGCACCCAAGTCCGTTGGTGAGGCGCTCTATCAGAGCCACTTTCCCCATCTGGTTTATTTCGGTTCGTCCTTCTTGGTATTGCAGTTGTTCCATGGTTTATCTCGTTAGTTCATAGATCAATATTCCGGCGGCGACGCTGGCGTTCAGGCTCTCGGCGGTGCCGCCCAGGTTGGGGATCAGCACTGGGTGCGTCACGTGCGTCATGGCGTCTTCGCTGATGCCGCGGCTTTCGTTGCCGATGAGGAGCACTCCCGGGGAGGGGAGCGGAGTGTGGCGGGAGGAGAGGGGTTCTCCGCTGAGCGTTGCGCCATAAACGGGCATGCCGCACGAGGCGAGCCATTGCGGTAGGTCCACATAGTCTACCTGAGTGCGGAACACGGCTCCCATCGAGGCCTGTATCACCTTGGGGTTGAAGCAGCTGACGGTATCAGCCGAGCATACGATGCGGCGCACGCCGAACCAGTCGGCTGTACGCATGATGGTGCCCATGTTGCCTGGATCCTGCAGGTGGTCAAGGGCCAGGGTGATATCCTTTTGCGTGCTGCTCTTTTCAGGCGTTTGCCGTTCCACCAGCATCCACACTTGGTTGGGAGTCTTGAAGTTGCTGAGGCGCTCCAGCTCGGCATGACTCACTTCGCACACCTCGGCGCCACCCGTTCTGCCGGCGTTGGCCGCCAGCCATTCGCCGGTGGCGCATATCGTGCGCACCGCGAAGCCCGACGCCAGTGCCTCGGCAGCCATCTTGGGGCCTTCGACAACAAAAACCGCCTCCTCGTCGCAGCGTTTCTGCAGTCGGTAGGCGGCCAGTTCCTTGAGTTTGTTTTTCGATATCAAAGTTCGATATACATATTGTTCTCCTGTGCCAGGCGGCGCAGGTTGATGATGGCGTAGCGCATGCGTCCGAGGGCGGTGTTGATGCTGACGCCGGTGCGGGCGGCAATGTCCTTGAAGTCGCACTTGCCGTAGTGGCGCAGGATGACGACGCGGCGCTGCTCCGGGGGCAGCATCTTGACCAGCTTGCGTATGTTCTGGCCGGTCTGCTTCTTGATGATGACGTGCTCGGCGTTCTCGTCGGGAAACTTCAGGTTGTCGAGCACATCGCTTTCCGGACGGTTGGGCACCAGCGGCATCTTGTTGTTGCGGCGGAAGTGGTCAACGATCAGGTTGTGCGCGATGCGCATCACCCAGTGGATAAATTTGTTCTCGTCCCGGTATTGGTCCGAGTTGATGGTGACGATGACCTTGTAGAACGTGTCCTGAAAGATGTCGTCGGCCGTTTCTTTGTCTTTTACTACCGAGAAGATGTAGCCGTAGACCTTGGCCTGATAGCGCTCGAGCAATGCCTCGAAAGCCGACGAATCGCCTTCGCGGTAGCGCTCGATGAGCTCGTTGTCAGTCAGTTGTCTGGTCTTGATGTCCGTCATTGTTTTTACGGTTTTGGGGTTGAAACTGATACTTTTCCCTCAATATTTTGCCTTTTGGTTCTACTTGAATTCGGGTGCAAAAATACACATTTTTTTTAAAATGCAAATATTATGCCATGTTTTTTGTTTTTTTTTAGTTCCTGTCGGCGCGTTTGGCCGGCGCGGGGGCAGGCGAGGGGTTGGCTGTGCATGGTGCAGATATTCAGCCGGTTGCTCCTTAGACGAGGTGTTGCGCCGCCTTTACAAGGCAGAATTACAGCGGTTTGTGGCTTCTTGGTCCGGGGATGGTCCGAGGGTGGTCCGAGGGTGGTCCGGTGGCGGTCCGACAGAATACGGACGAGGGGCGGTGTGGCGGCGGTGTGCATGCGGTCGGTGTTTTTCCATTTAGTATTCGTTTTTGAAAAAAATTGTAGTGCGCCGGGCACAATATTTCATTCCGGGTGTCGTTAATGCTTATCGTGTCGAACCGTTATTCGGATAGAAGTCATGTGGTGAAACTGATCTTCATCATTGTGGGTGCCGTTTTTGTGGGGCGCCTGGCAATGTTGCAGCTCTTCAGCCCCAAGTATCGCGACCTGGCCCGCCAGCAGTCGCTGCGCAATGTCACGCAGTATCCGGCCCGCGGTTTCATCTACGACCGCCACGGCGAGTTGCTGGTGCACAACGAGGCCGTCTACGACCTGATGGTGGTGCCGAGCATGGCCAGGGGGCTGGATACCAATTACTTCTGTCAGAAGCTCGGCATCACGCGCGACGACTTCGAGGAGCGTATGCGCAAGGCCAACCGGCATTCGCCCTATTCCGCATCCATCTTCATGAAGCAGATTTCGAAGGAGGAGTATGCCAAGTTCGAAAACAAGATGTACCGCTTCAAGGGGTTCTTCATCTCGCAGCGCACCCTGCGCATCTACGACCGCCCCATAGCGGCGCAGGTGCTGGGCTATGTGGGCGAGGTGGACCAGTCGGACCTCGACCGCGACCCCTACTACCGCATGGGCGACTACATCGGCAAGAGCGGCCTCGAGAAGAGCTACGAGGAGGTGCTGCGCGGGGTGAAGGGCAAGAAGATCATGCAGGTGGATGTCCACAACCGCGAGGTGGGCTCCTATCAGGGCGGGCTCTACGACACGCTGCCCGTCGAGGGCTGCAACCTCTACACCACCCTCGACGCCGACCTGCAGCAATATGCCGAGGAGCTCATGGCCAACAAGCGCGGCTGCGTCGTCGCCCTCGAACCCTCGACAGGCGAGGTGCTGGCAATGGTCTCGGCCCCGTGCTATGACCCCAACCTGCTCGTCGGGCGCATCCGCGGCGAAAACTACCGCAAGCTCAACAGCGACATCGCCAAGCCCATGCTCAACCGGGCCTTGCTGGGACAGTACCCTCCGGGATCCATCTTCAAGATAGCGCAGTCGATGGTGGCCCTCGACCTGGGGGTGATCACCCCCGGCACCGGTTTCGTCTGCGACAAGAGCCTCGTCGGGTGCCACAACCACCCCTCGGCCCGCTCTGTGCAGGAGGCCATCAAGATGAGCTGCAACCCCTACTACTACCAGGTCTACCGCCGTATCATACAGCAAGGCAAGTACAAGAGCATCTACAAAGACTCGCAGTACGGCCTCACCGTCTGGCGCGAGTACATGCTGCGCTTCGGGTTTGGACAGAAACTCGACATCGACCTGCCGAAGAGCGGCATCTCCACCGGCAATATCCCCGACACGGCCTACTACAACCGCTGGTACGGCCGCGAGCGGTGGGCTTTCTCGACCATCTATTCCAACTCTATCGGGCAGGGCGAGGTGACGGTGGTGCCCATCCAAATGGCCAACCTCGCCGCCATCGTCGCCAACCGCGGCTACTATATCACGCCCCACATGGTGCGCTACTACGGCCCCGACTCTGTCCGCAACGAGGAATACTACACCCGCCACGAGACCGGTATCCCGTCCAAATACTTCGACATTGCCGCAGCGGGCATGTACGACGTGGTGCACGTCGCCGGCGGCACCGGCCGTCGCGCTCGTGTCGACGGCCTCGACGTCTGCGGCAAGACCGGCACCGCAGAGAACTTCGGCAACGACCATTCTGTCTTCATCGCCTTTGCCCCCAAGGACAACCCCCGCATCGCGCTGGCTGTCTATGTGGAGAACGCGCAGGGCGGCGGCGGCACCTGGGCGGCCCCCATCGCCGGGCTCATCATCGAACGCTACCTCAACGGCGAAGTGAAACGCAAGGATGTCGAAACGATGTACCGCGAAATCAACCCCTGTCAGAAACTGCCCCTCACGCGCCGCGTGAAAAAGAAAAAGTGAACCATGTATCAGGAACGTTTGAAGATAGACTGGATTACCGTGGCCCTGTGGCTTTTCCTGGCCCTCTTTGGGTGGGTGAATATCTACTCCGCCACCTATAGCGGCGACCACACGGCACTCTTCGACTTCTCCACCTTCCACGGCAAACAGCTCATCTGGATTGGTGCCGCGCTGCTGGTGGCGCTGATCGTCCTCTTCACCGAACCGCGTGTCTTCTCCAACGGCGCCTACCCCATCTATGCACTGGTGCTGCTATTGTTGGTGGCGACGCTATTCCTGGCTGTGACCGTCAACGGCGGTAAGTCGTGGATCGAGATTGGCGGGTTTCGCTTCCAACCGTCCGAGTTCGCCAAGTTCGCTACTGCCTTGGCTCTGGCTAAGTATATGAGTGCCATTGATGTGGAGTGGAAACAGACCCGTACCAAGTTGACGGCGGCTGTGCTGGTGCTGCTCCCTGCCGGGCTGGTTTTCCTGCAGCACGACACCGGCTCGGCGCTGGTCTTCTTGGGCTTTGTGCTGCCGCTGTTTCGCGAGGGACTCTCGGGGGGCATACTGGTCGTGGGGGTGGCTGCGGTGGCGCTGTTCATCTTGGCGCTGTTGGTCAACAAGTACATCCTGCTGGGAGCCTTGGTGTTGCTGGTGGCGTTCTATCTCTTTGTCTGGCTCAACAAGCGCACCGGCCGCGACTGGTGGCGTGCGGTGGCGGTGCTGCTCTGCTGTGCGGCCTTTGTCTTTTCGGTCGACTTTGTCTACAACCATGTCCTCGAAAGCCATCAGCGCGAGCGCATCGAGGTGCTTCTCGGCAAGAGCGAGGATCTTCAGGGCTCAGGCTATAATGTCCACCAGTCCAAGATAGCCATTGGCAGCGGCGGTTTCTTCGGCAAAGGCTACCTCAAGGGCACCCTCACGAAGGCCGACTTTGTGCCCGAGCAGCATACCGACTTCATCTTCTGCACCGTAGGCGAAGAGTGGGGCTGGGTGGGATCCTCGATAGTGGTGGCCCTCTATGTCCTGTTGCTGGTGAGGCTCGTCAACATGGCCGAGCGCCAGCGCAGCACCTTCTCGCGCTTCTATGGCTACTGTGTGGCCAGCATTCTCTTCGTGCACCTGTTCGTCAATGTCGGCATGGTGCTGGGACTGGTGCCCGTCATCGGCATCCCGCTGCCCTTCTTCAGCTATGGCGGCTCGTCGATGCTGGCGTTCACCATCCTCCTTTTCGTATTCATCAGGCTTGATGCCACTAAAAACCAGTTATACTAAACATGGCTAACAACAAGAATCACAATGAAGAACACTGCTCGTTCTGCGGGCGTCCGGCGTCGCAGGCCGGCATGCTGCTCAGCGGCATGAACGGCTATATCTGTGCCGAATGCTCGCACCAGGCCGAGCATATATTCCGGGAGCATGGCGCCGTGCAGTCGGCCAAGTTCGAAATCCAGGCCTCCGACATCCCGACGCCGGCCGCCATCAAGAACTTCCTCGACCTGTACGTCATCGGTCAGGACGCCGCCAAGCGCATCCTCTCGGTGGCCGTCTACAACCACTACAAGCGCCTGAAATACAACTCGGAGCATGGCGACAAGAACGAGGTCGAAATCGAGAAGTCGAACATCGTCATGGTCGGCGAGACCGGTACCGGCAAGACCCTCCTGGCCCGCACCATTGCGCGGCTGCTCAAGGTGCCCTTCTGTATCGCCGACGCCACCACGCTGACCGAGGCCGGCTATGTGGGCGACGACGTGGAGAACGTCCTCGTGCGGCTGCTGCAAGCCGCCGACTACGACGTGGCAGCCTGCGAGCGCGGCATCGTTTTCATCGACGAGATCGACAAGATAGCCCGCAAGAGCGAGAACACCTCCATCACCCGCGACGTCAGCGGCGAAGGCGTGCAGCAGGCCCTGCTGAAGCTCCTCGAAGGGGCCGAAGTCAATGTGCCGCCCGAGGGTGGCCGCAAGCATCCCGAGCAGAAGCTCATCAAGATCAACACCCGCAACATCCTCTTCATCTGCGGCGGTGCCTTCGACGGCATAGAGCGTGCCATCGGCGCCCGACTGAACAGCAACGTCATCGGCTTCAAGGGCGACGAAACCCGCCAGACCCTCGACCGAGACAACATGCTGCAATATGTGCAGCCCATGGACCTCAAGAAGTTCGGCCTCATCCCCGAGCTCGTCGGCCGCTTCCCGGTGCTTACCTACCTCCAGCCCCTCGACCGCGAGGCCCTGCGGCGCATCCTCACCGAGCCTAAGAACGCCCTCGTCAAGCAGTACCAGGAGCTCTTCCTGATGGACGGCGTCAAGCTCGACATCGAACCCGCGGTGCTCGACCTTGTCGTCGACCGCGCCGTCGAGTACCACCTCGGCGCCCGCGGCCTGCGCTCCATCATGGAAGGCATCATGACCGACCTCATGTTCGACCTCCCCACGCTCCCCAAAGACCGCCCCTTCGTCCTCACGCGGAGCCTCGCCGAGGAAAAGATACGTCTCTGACAGGGGTCGTTGATCCATCGTGTGCGATATAGGTGGCCGGCCCGCCGTCAGGCGGGCCGGCCACCACCGTCCTCCCCACGCCACCGTTTCCCCATCCCTCGGTATCTGCCAATGTACATAACATACCGCCATTGGTATTTTGTAACATATTGACAATCAGTACTGTAAGTACGTAGCGCGTGTGTCTTGCTTTGATTTCCAGCGCATTGTAAGCTCTCCCTCCGGTGATGGTCCGGTGGTGGTCCGATGGTGGTCCGGAGCTGGTCCGACAAAAGTCGGACCAGCTCCGGACCGCACCCGCATCAAATCCGGCTGTCAAAATGAAGCATCGTGCACGATGTTGTTTCTGAAATTCCGGCATTTGCAGTCACCGGCCTGCAGTTTTCCGCATACGAAATCGACTTTTTTTTTGCCAGTTGGGGAAAAAGTTGTATTTTAGCATTTTGAATTAGCACGTTGAAATGAGTCTAAGACTCTTTCAATGAGTTGATTGTGGTATTGATACAGGTTTGACAAAATAGAAATATATATATGAAAACACTCAGAAAAGGCCTTGTACTGCTCGCCGCCACCCTGTTTGTGGCCACTTCCGCTTTCGCTCAAAAGAGCGTGGCGCAGAAGGCCGACAACCTCTTCGACCAGAACCGCTTTGTGGAAGCCTTGGAACAATACAGCAAGGCCTACGAGAAAATCAAGTCAAACAAGGCCGAGAAAGACCGCGTATACTTCCAAATGGCCGAGTGCTACCGCATGATGTACGACTACCCGCACGCCGAGCGCATCTATAAGCGCCTGGCTGCCGACGGCTATGCTCAGCAGGAACGCAAGTTGTATTTCAACCTTGCCGAGATGTGCCGCTTCGAGGAGAAGTTCGACGAGGCCGACGAGTACTACGAGAAATACCTCGAGATGGAGCCTACGGACAGTTACGCCGCCAAGCGCAAGCAGTCGCTCATCTATGCCAACCAGCTCTCCATCAACCGCACACGCCACGAAATCAGCAAGATGACCGACTGGAGCTCGGACTTCAACGACTGGGCGCCGCGGTTTATCGGCGACGACACTACGAAGCTGATCTTCACCTCATCGCGTTTCCCCGAGGGCGAAAGCGTGGGTGCCGACCCGTGGACCAACCAGGCCTTCTCGGATCTCTACCAAGTGTTCCAGGACCGCAACGGCAACTGGGTGTCGACACCGGAGCCGTTCGACAATACAGGCAAGATCAACACGGCCGTCAACGAAGGCGAGCCGTCGTTCACGCCTGACGGCAACACCATCTTCTTCTCGCGCTGCGATGTGCGTGCCAAGGAGACCCTCGGTTGCCGCATCTACACCGCGCAGCGTGCCGTGGCCACGCCCGACAAGAAGAAAAAGAAGAAGACCCCCGCCCAGACATCATCCACCAAGAAGAAGACCACCAAGCAGAGCAAGGGTGGCAAGGATGCAGACAGCGCGTCCGACGAGGGTGCCGCCAAAGAGGAAGTGCCGGCAGGCCAGTGGAGCGAGCCGGTGCTGGTGATGCTGGGCGACACAGCTTTCAACTACCTCTATCCCGCCATCAGCAGTGATGGACTGACGCTCTACTTCACCTCCGACATGCCGGGCGGTTTCGGCGGCTACGACCTCTGGCGTGCCACGCGCAAGAGTACGGCTGACGACTTTGGCCGTCCCGTCAACCTGACCTCTATCATCAACACGCCGGGCCGCGAGGTGATGCCCGTGCTGCGCAACGACTCGCTGCTTTATTTCTCGTCCGACGGTCATCCCGGTATCGGCGGACAGGACCTCTTCTCGGCACGCCTCAACCCCAACGGCAAATGGTCGACACCGACGAACATGGGTGTCCCCATCAACTCGTCCTATGACGAGATGTCCATCGTCTTCTATCCTGACCCTGAGACCTCCAGCGTCGTGGAGCGCGGATACTTCTCGTCGAACCGCCCCTTCGCCGACCCCTTGAACCGTCATCTGGCCAACCAGAGCAAAGACAAGACGCCGCCCATCAACGACGACATCTTCTACTTCGAACTGCCTGGCCTCAACTATAGCATCGAGGGCATCGTGCGCGACGAGAAATCGATGCAGCTCATGCAGGATGTGCGCATCAAGCTGGTGGGATCGGACGGTCGTGAGTTTGAGACGCGCACCGACAAGCGCGGCCACTACAAGTTCGACAGCACGATGGTGCGTCGCGACGTGGTGTACAAGATGTACCTCTCGAAGAAGAACTACTACAGCATTGAGGGCTCGGAGAGCACCCGCGGATACAATACCAACAAGTACATCAAGCACGACTTCCGCATGGAGCCCGTGCCCCGCACTCCGGTGGTGCTGCCGGAGATACGTTTCGACTTGGCGCGTACCGAGCTCAAGGGCGAGTTTATGGACTCGCTGATGGATCTCTACATCATCATGGAGAACAACCCCGGACTGGTGGTGGAGATACGTTCGCATACTGACTGTCAGCCCTATGTGGGTCTGACCAACGACACGCTGTCGCAGCGCCGCGCCCAGACGGTGGTGGACTATCTGGTCAACCGCGGTATCGAACGCGAGCGCCTGGTGGCCAAGGGCTATTCGGACCGCGTGCCGCGCGTGCTCGACCAAGATGTCACGGTCATGTATAACGGCAAGCCGTACAGCTTCCTGGCAGGCACGGTGATGGAGTGCGACTACATTGCCTCGCTCAGTGGCGACCGTCAGCAGGCGGCCCACTCGCTCAACCGCCGCATCGAGTTCCTCGTGCTGCGCGACGACTATGTCTCGCGTCGCGAGATTGAAGGCATCGCCGCCTCGCAGACCGACGGCAAGGTGGTGAACCTGGTGGACGAGGGCATGGAAGACCTCGACCGCGTGCACGCCCCCGCCATCATACACGACGAGAGCGTCGTGCCGGTGACGATGATCAACGCCACCCGTGGCGAAATCAGCTGCATAATCAACAGCGCCCAGCAGGTGCCCATGCTCATCGACGAACGTTACCTGGAGCCGGTGGCTATCTCGTGGGAGGAGGCTATGAACCTGCTCTATCAGCAGCGCATCACCAAAGAGGACTTTCCGTTGCGCGACGAGAGTTTCGACCCCGAGGGCAATATCCTTGACCACGCCACAATCGTCTTCAAGGAGATGCAGATTGGCGAACAGCGCCGGCAGAACGTCGAGGCGGTGGTGATCAAGGGCATTGACTACAAGTTTATCATCAACCGTACCGGCCTGCAACAGTTTGGCGACTACGAGTTCGACAAGCAGCGCGCCAAGTTGATATTCTTTGATGAGTAATACGCTCATCACCATCCTTGGCCCCACGGCTACCGGTAAGACCGCCTTGGCTGCAGAGGTGGCCTACCGGATTGGGGGTGAGGTTATTAGTGCCGACTCGCGGCAGGTGTTCCGCGGCATGGATGTCGGCACCGGCAAGGATTTGGCCGACTATGACATCCACGGCACGCACATCCCTTACCACCTCATCGACATCTGTTCGCCACGCGAGGAGTATTCGGCCTATCGCTTTGTGAACGACTTCAAGCAGGCCTACCTGGATATCACTGCTCGTGGCCGAGTGCCTATACTCTGCGGAGGAACAGGACTTTATGTGGATGCCGTTGTGCGTGGATACCGCCTCAGCGATGCGCCCGTGGATCCGCTCTACCGCGCCACGCTCGAGTCCAGCAGCGACGAGGAACTCACGGCGCGCTTGGCTTCCTATGGACCCCTGCATAACCATACCGACACCGAGACCCGCGAGCGGCTGGTGCGGGCGTTGGAAATTCAGGAGTACGCCCTTGCGCACCCCGACAGCTATACACGGCTGCCCGACATGCAGCACCGTGTTTTCGGTATATGGCTTGAGAGACAGGTGATTATCGAGAGAATCGAACGCCGGTTAAGGGCCCGTCTGGACGAGGGAATGACCGACGAGGTGCAACGGTTGCTCGATGAGGGGGTTCCTGCCGAACGCCTGATGCGCTTCGGCCTCGAATACCGCCACGTGACGCGCTTCCTGCTGGGGCAATGCACTGAGGATGAGATGTTCCGTGACCTCTTTACCGACATACGCCGCTTCGCCAAGCGGCAGATGACCTGGTTCCGCCGCATGGAGCGCAACGGGGTGGCCATCCATTGGCTCGACGGCACCCTCCCCACCGCCGCCCGCGCCGACCAACTGCAGAAAGCCCTATAATAAATAATGTATAACCCTCTAAAGGTTTAATTATTTATTTATTTTTAAATCTTAAAGGGGAAGAAAATCTGTAATTTTGCATTGTCCAAGAATGTGGAGATTGTCCTGGTGTATACAGCAGGGCATTCAAGGGTTGAAACGTGAATGCATATAACACTCGGTGGAGGAACTGGTGGATGGATCGCAATGCAAAGTATAAGCATGTTAATAATTTAAATGGAAAACAGATGAAAAATAAAGAATTTATTCCCTTTGTTGTAGGCATAATAATGCTTGCATCTTGCAGTAAAATGGTTGAAACAGAGTCATCTTTTCCGCAGAACGTGAAACGCAATCCGAATACTGATTACGGGGCGTTGCATAATAATATGATTTCAAATGTGGAGAAGCAGTACGACACAACAATTCTATTTTGTTCAGTAATTGATGTGATAAATTATGTTGATAGTATAAACCAAGACTATATACAGAAAACTGATTTGCCAGAATCTCTAAAAAAAGTGTTGGCAGCAGCAATACAAAGCAATAGAGAGAGTATGTCGTATGCGGATTTTTATGATTCAATTTTTACAGGAAAACACTCAATCTTTAATTCAAATAGTATTCTGATGGATCATAAATTGATTAATCAGACAGAATATGAGCAACTGAGTGCAATAGCTCGCCTGATGTATAATACAAGTATAGGGAACATATCGAATAGGGAGTCGTTAAATGAACTTGGCGCTACTCTCTGTGATGCTGATACAACATTACATACGAAAGTCGGCGAAGTTGTTTTCTCGATAATACAGTATTCGAATGATTATTGGACTGCTGCTGGAGAAGAACCGAATATGCCGTATGAGTATGCTTTGCCACCTCAGGTTTATGTTGATGCTGCTGGTGCTGTGGTTGGAGGTGCTATGGCAGCGGGTATAGAGTATGCTCTGCACGGAACCGTATCTACGGAAACGGTCGTTGTTGGTGCGGTAGCAAATGCGATTGATGCCTCGACGGGCATGACAACGGCGGTGGCAAAAGGTGCAGTGAAAGCTGCAAAAATTGCAGGGAAATTTATAAAGAAACTAATCAAATGATAGATTCGGAGGAGATAAAGGGGTGGAGCGATATTCCGACAGGAGTGTTTTCTCTTTTACTTTTAGCAGGTTGGCCTATTGTTCGCGCACTCATTGAGTTGGTACGCTGGCTCTTTGGCCGAGGCCTGTTCGTACTGCACGGCGATGTCCTAAAACAAGAGCTAATTATTTGTTTGATACAATGGGCAGGTTCGGTCATTGTTTTGACATTGTTGTTTTCGGCTGCGAAGAGTATTCACAGCAAACGAAGCAAAAGGTAATATAAAAATATTCGAAAAATATTTTGCCGGTTGAAAAAATGTTCGTAACTTTGCACTCTCCAAAAATGGGGATGTTGTGCCTTGCCTACCCGTTCAAGGTGCACATTTCCAGGTTGATAAGCATGTAGGCCAACTATCCGTCGGCGGCCGAAATGCGATGCAATCAGCGGAGAAAAAGACAAGAAAAAAGGAAAAACATCATCGTTAGTGATGAACGCGACCGAAAGGGAGCGAACATTTAAAAAGGGAAAATAAAAAAATGAGTACGTTAAGCTACAAAACCGTATCAGCCAACAAGCAGACCGTCCAGAAGGAATGGGTGCTGGTTGATGCCGAAGGACAGACCGTAGGCCGTCTGGCAACCCGCGTGGCCAACATCCTGCGCGGCAAGACGAAGCCCTCGTTCACCCCGCACGTCGACTGCGGCGACAATGTCATCATCATCAATGCCGAGAAGGTCGTCTTCAGCGGCAAGAAAGAGACCGACAAGATCTACCAGCGCTACACCGGCTATCCCGGCGGCCAGCGCGAGACCACCCCTGCCAAGGTGCGCGCCACGCACCCCGAGCGCATCCTCGAGCACGCCATCCGCGGCATGCTTCCGAAGAACCGTCTCGGCGACGCCCTCTACCGCAACCTCTATGTGTATGCCGGTAGCGAGCATCCCCACCAGGGCCAGAACCCCAAAGCCATCAATATTAACGAAGTTAGATAAAAAGAGATATGGCAGAAGTTATCAATACCATTGGTAGAAGAAAGACCGCCGTGGCCCGCGTCTACATGACCCTCGGCAATGGCGAAATCAAGGTCAACGGCCGCGACTACAAGGAGTACTTCCCCACCGGTCCGCTGCAGTACATCGTCAACCAGGCTTTCGCCGTGGCTAACGCCGAAGGCAAGTGGGATGTCAAAGCCAACCTCGACGGTGGCGGCATCACCGGCCAGGCCCAGGCCCTGCGTATGGCTATCGCCCGCGCCCTCTGCGAGAACAACATCGAGGATCGCCCCGCCCTCAAGAAGGAAGGCTTCCTGATGCGCGACCCGCGTATGGTCGAGCGTAAGAAACCCGGTCAGCCCAAAGCCCGCAAGCGCTTCCAGTTCAGCAAGCGTTAATGTTAGCTGTAAGATGAGAGCTCTAAGTTTTAAGTGTGCTGGCGCGGTTGTGTCTTCCCTTAAAACTCACAGCTTAAAACTTAAAACTATAATAGAAAGTTTAGTATCCAAACTGCCCGAATGCTCCGCTGCATTGACACAGCGAGCCGCATAGCAAGGCCACTAAATGCAGCCTGAAGGACTCACGGACGGTTGGTAAAAGTAAAACAACAAAAAGGAAAGTAAACAATGAACGAACTCAAATTCGAAGAACTGCTTGATGCTGGTTGCCACTTCGGTCACCTCAAGCGTAAATGGAATCCCAAAATGGCTCCTTATATCTTCAAGGAGCACAACGGCGTGCACGTCATCGACCTCCAGAAGACCATCGCCAAGGCCGACGAGGCCGCGGCAGCCCTGAAGCAGATGGCCCGCAGCGGCAAGAAGGTCCTCTTCGTGGCCACCAAGAAGCAGGCCAAAGAGGTCGTCGCCGAGATGGCCAAGAGCGTCGACATGCCCTTCGTCACCGAGCGCTGGCCGGGCGGCATGCTGACCAACTTCAGCACCATCCGCAAGGCTGTCAAGAAGATGAACAGCCTCGACGCCCTGATGCACGACAAGGATTTCAACAATATCTCCAAGCGTGAGCGCCTCCAGGTGCAGCGCGAGCGTGCCAAGCTCGACAAGAACCTTGGCTCCATCGCCGACCTCACCCGTCTGCCCAGCGCCCTGTTTGTCATCGACATCAACAAGGAGCACATCGCCGTCGCCGAGGCTCGCCGCTTGAACATCCCCACCTTCGCCCTCGTGGACACCAACACCAACCCCGAGCTCATCGACTTCCCGATTCCCGCTAACGATGATGCGTCGAAGTCGATTGCCTGCATCCTCAAGCACATGTGCGAGGCCATCCAGGAAGG
>DFLB01000035.1:0-22205 GCA_002373995.1 Bacteroidales bacterium UBA3630
ACCTGATGGAGAAGAGAATAGGAACGATCACGATACTCATACACGACCGGCAAAACGTGCCGGCAATCAACGAACTCATTTCCGGGCACTCGTCGATAGTGCTGTGTCGGCAGGGGCTGCCCTTCCACGACCGCGACGTGGCCGTCATCTCGCTCATCGTCGAGGGGACGATGGCCGAGATCAACGCCCTGACCGGCCCGCTGGGGCGCCTGGAGGGCGTCAGTTCCAAGGCCGTCGTCGTCCCCACCCGATAGGGGCCACTGCACGTTTCCTTCCCGATCCATCCCGCACACGAATTATTAATCCTATAATATAGAATAGACATGAGACATCAGAATTTCATCGATCGCGACAAGCTGTACGGCATGATAGACCAGCCGGCTCCGACGGAGAGCGAGCTGAACGACATCCTGAACAAGGCGCGCAAGCTGAAGGGGCTCAACCTGCAGGATGTGGCGCACCTACTGAACGTGAAGGATGAGGCTGATATACAGAAGATACTGGATACGGCCGAGTATTGCAAGGACGAGATTTACGGGCGTCGGTTGGTGCTCTTTGCGCCCATCTATACAGGCAATGCGTGCGTGAACAACTGTGTGTACTGCGGTTTCCGCAGGGACAATAAGCAGCTGAAACGCAAGGTATTGACGCTGGATGAGATAGAGACCGAGACGTTGCACCTGCTGCGCATGGGTCACAAGCGGGCGCTGTTGATATGCGGCGAGAGCCCGCGCAACGATGCCAACTACATGGTGGAGGCCATCCGGCGCACATACGCCGCCAAGGACGAGAAGGGGTCGACCATACGGCGTATCAATGTGGAGCTGGCGCCGATGAGCGTTGAAGACTACGCCAAGCTGAAGGCAGAGAAGATAGGCACGTATGTGTGCTTCCAGGAGACATACGACGAGGTGGAGTACGCCAAGTTCCACCCCGCCGGCACGCCGAAGGCTGACTACCTGTGGCGGTTGACCTGCATGGATCGCGCACAGGAAGGGGGCATCAATGACGTGGGCATAGGAGCGCTGTTTGGACTGGTGGACTACCGTTTTGAGATACTGGCCATCATGGAGCACGCGCGCCACCTGGAAGAGGACTACGGTTGCGGGCCGCACACTGTCTCGTTCCCGCGCATAGAGCCTGCCGAGGGGACCCCCTTCAGCCAGCGGGAGAACATACCGCACCCGGTGAGCGACAAGGACTTTATGAAGATTATCGCCATAGTGCGCATCGCGATGCCATACACGGGGATCATCATCAGTACCCGCGAGCGGCCCGAGTTGCGCGACCAGCTGGTGCGCTACGGTGTCAGCCAGATAAGTGCCGCCAGTGAGACCAACCCCGGCGGATATGACGAGGAGGGCGACAAGACGGCTGCCAAGCCCTATGAGAAGACGGGGTCGACCGGCGCACAGTTCACCCTGGGCGACCACCGTTCGCTGGACGAGGTGATTTCGATGATGATTGACGGAGGGTATATACCCTCGTTCTGCACGGGTTGCTACCGCAAGGGGCGCGTGGGAGCCGACTTCATGGACCTGGCCAAACCTGGTCTGATCAAGGAGTACTGCAAGCCCAACGCCATGTTCACCTTCCGCGAATACCTGGAGGACTACGCCAGTCCTGCCACCAAGGAGAAAGGACTGCGGTTGCTGAAGGAATTGACGCAGACATTCTCGAAAGAGGAGCTCAAACGGCGCGTGGAGGGGAACCTGTGCAAGATTGGCGACGGAGAGCGAGACCTCTATTTCTGAGGCTGTTAACATTGACTTGTTAACAATTCAAATGTAGAAGAAGTTGCACGTCAGAAAAAATGTGTACTTTTGCATCATCAAAACAGGGAAAAGAGAACCCATATTTATTAACAAATTAAAACACAACAAAAATGAAAAAAGCATTCTTAACCATCGCTATGGCTGCTTTTGCTTTTGCAGCCAATGCACAGTTCATCGTGGGTGGCAACCTCGGTTTCAACACCCAAAGCGGTAAGAGCGTCGAGACCGTCGTCGCCGGCGGCACGACCACCACGACGGAGTTCATCAACCCCAGCAGCATGGATCTCTACATCATGCCGAAGATCGGGTATCAGATTGACGACAAGATGTCGGCCGGTATCATTCTGGGCTATAGCATGGACAGCCGCACCCGCACGCTGACCGCACCCTCTGGATTTGATCCTCTGATGTCCGCCGCTTTTGCACTTGGCATGGACGACTATGCCGGTACCACAAAGTGGAGCGCCAGCACGATCACCATTATGCCGTACTTCCGCTACAACCTGATGGAGTTCAACGACCTGACCCTCTTCTGCGAGGCCGCCATTCCCATCGATATCCACGGTGCCGAGAAGACCGTCCTGAACGAGGAAGGCACCTATGCCGGTGCCAAGCACACGGTAACCGCCACCGAGGTTGACAACAAGTGGAACAGCTTTGGCATCACCATCACCCCTGGTCTGAACTATGCTTTCAACGAGCACCTGAGCATGGACATCTACTTCAACGCCATCAGCCTGGGCTACACCATGACCAAGACCACCCGCAACGACGCTGCTTGGACTGACAACTTCGACAACAACACCGTGACGACCACCAACGACTTTGGTCTGAACGTGCGCAGCCTTCCCGCCGCTGTCTCCTTCGGCGTGAACTACGCTTTCTAAAAGTTCCCCTCACAGGGAAACACCAAAAGGGAGGGACCCCGGACAGGGGTCCCTCCCTTAATGTTTATGTCTACAGAGGTTTAGGCGTCGGCAAACGCACGGCCGTCCTTCAGCACGACCTGAAGCTGGGTGTACTCGCAGTGGAAATCGTGCCGCAGGCGGTCGAGGTAGCGGCGGCTCTCCCAATGGCACATGGGCAGGTCGTGGAGGAGGTAGTTGCCACAGGTCTGGGGCGTGGTGGCGGGCACTTCGTCCTGCGTCAGGATCCACTCCAGGCACTCGATGGTCAGGCGGCGCATATCCTCCACTGTATAGCGGCCGGTCATGATGATGTACATGCCCGTGAGACACCCCATGGGGCCCACGTACACCACATCGTCGGCAGCAGAGGAGTTGCGGAACCAGGTAGCCATCAGGTGTTCGATGCTGTGCATGGCCGACGGAGCGACGGCGGGCTCGCGGTTGGGTTCGGTAATGCGGAGGTCGAAGGTGGTAAAACCCTTATCCTCGCGAGACACATAGATACCCGGCTTGAGGTGGGTATGGTCGATGGTGAAACTCTGAATGACTTCCATAGTTATTTATAAGATTTCAAGAAAAGACTTGACGAAGCGGAAAGAGCGGTCGCACATGGAGGCGAGGAAGTCCGCCCACTGCATCTGGTGGTCGTCGGTGCGGCCGGGGGTGTCGCTGATGACCCGCAGGCTGAGGAAAGGCACCTTCATGAGGTAGCAGGTCTGCGCGATGGCGGCGCTCTCCATGTCGCACGCCAGGCCGTCGGGGAAGTGGCGCTTGATAACGTTCTGGCGCTCACGGTCGGTGATAAACTGGTCGCCGGTGCAGATGAGACCCGTAACGCGACGTTCCCCATCCCCGAGAGGCACCTCGAGGGCCCGATCCACAAGACGCGGGTCGGCATCGTAACGGGCAGGCAGGCCCTGCACCTGACCCAGCACACAGGGGCCGTCCTGACTGATGCCGCCGCAATCCACATCGTGATAGACGCACTGCGTGGCGACAAAAACATCCATCACATTCATCAAAGGGTCGATACCTCCGGCCAGCCCCGTACTGATAATGACATCGGGACGATGCTCCTGCACCAAGCGCATGGTGCCCACGGCGGCATTCACCTTGCCGACACCGCAACGCCACAATACAATCTCGTTGCCCCCAAGCCTTCCGGAGGCCCCTCCAATGGCATCGTGCATCTGGCGATACTCGATGTCCATAGCAATAATAACTCCTATTTTCATATCGATTTATCTATTTGTTGCAATATAACTGGCGGCAAAAAACAAGGCTGAAAGACAGCGCATCCACAGCTCTTGGTCCGGGGATGGTCCGAGGATCGTCCGAGGGTGGTCCGAGGGTGGTCCGATAAAAACAGGACCATCGTCGGTGCTGAGGTGGAGCGTCTGCGCATCTTCTTTTTCACTGTCTGGTTGCCAACAATCCGCCTGTCGCCCACTGCCGCCGACGGGTATTGACAATCTGGTTTCCGAAATGCAAAGATACGCTTTTTTTCGAGAAAAGAGCGGAGAAAACAAAATAATATCCCATAACACCCGTTATACGAAATAATTAGACACAAACGAAGTCAATATGAAACGCTGGTTTAGGGTAATCATCATATCTGTTTTCGCGCTGGCGGCAGTGAGTTTGGTCATCATCCAATTCGTCCAGACACGCCGCACATTCTCCATCAGCGACAACATGTTCAACGTCAGCGTGAACAGCGCGATGGACGAGGTCATCCGACAATTGAACGGCGAAGCCGTGCCGTCAGACGGCCACTCCCCCGCCGTCTTCAACTTCCTGGAGTTAGACTCGCTGATTGTGGAAGAGCTGCTGCTTTCGGGCATCGACCTGCACCCCGTCGTAGGGCTGTATGATGGCAGCCAAGGCTCGTTCCTCTATTCCTCAGACCCACGTCACGAAAGCCTCCTCGAAGAGTCGCCCTACCGCTACAGCTTCCGGCCCGCCGGCATAGCCTCCTCGAGCCAGATTTTCATCATACTGGGCTTCCCCCGCTCGCTCTTCCCCTCCATCGACAGCAGTATGTACCTCTACATGAGCATCTTCCTGCTGGCCATCATCGCCGTCATGTTCATCATATCCCTGCGCACGATAGCCAACCAGCACAAGCTCGACCAGATGAAAAGCGAGTTCATCAACAACATGACGCACGAAATCAAAACCCCCATCTCGACCATATCGCTGGCCTGCGAGATGCTGCAAGACGACACCGTGGCCCAGGAACAGGCATCGCGCACCAACTTCGTGGCAATCATAGCCGATGAAAACGCCCGCATGCGCCTGCTCGTCGAGACCATCCTGCAGAGCGCCAAGATGTCGGGCAGCAACTATCGTCTCAACACCAGCGAAGTGGATGCCAACCGCATCATCAACCATGTGGCGCAAAGCTTCAGGCTGACGCTCGATGGGCGTGGCGGCACCATGGAGCTGCATCTCGACGCCAACCCGCCAACGCTCTACGCCGACGAATTGCACCTCACCAACCTCATCTACAACCTGGTAGACAATGGCATCAAGTATTCCAACGGCTCACCCCACATTACCATCGGCACCAGCCGCGACGAGAGCCACTTCTACATCCGTGTGCAGGACCACGGCATCGGTATAGCCAAAGCCGACCAGAAGCATATCTTCGAGAAATTCTACCGCGTCTCTACCGGCAACGTACACAACGTCAAAGGCTTTGGCATTGGATTAAACTACGTGGCGCAGGTTGTTCGCCTGCACCACGGTAGCATAAGTCTTGAAAGCGAAGTCGGCGAAGGATCCACCTTCACCGTGAGTCTACCTATCTGACAATAAACTTGCCGTAGGCATCACCCATGCGGTAGATGTAGATACCCTTGGGCATGGCGTCGACGCGCACGGTAAGTTCACCGTTGCCGGCCTGCACACGGCGGGTCTCCACGGGCTGACCGAGGGCGTTGTAGATGGTCAACTCGGCCACATTGCTGGTATGATAAGGTATCTTGACGCTATAGGTAGCCGGGTTGGGATACGCGGCACCGAGGGTGGCATCCAGATCCACTTCGCTGATGCTCACCGAGTCGCCCTCAGGAATGAAGTTGGTATAGATACTCTGGCCTTCTGTGAAAGCATATCCGCCTGCATACATCGTCTCCTGGGTGTTGGCGCGCAGGTTGTACCACGCATCGTCATTGCCGCCCCAACCCCAGTTCATGTAGTACATATCCTGGTCTTGCTCCATGTAACCACCGACGAGGAATGCGTGTCCACCTGCATCGCGGCCATCGCCCACATTGCTGAAGCCCGTCATGTACACCGGACGCTTCATGAGCATTTCCGCACGCAGCGCGTTCATATAGCTTGTCGTGTTGCTTGACGTACGTCTGACGTATGTCGGGGTGGTGAATTTGAAGTAGTTCGGGAAGTTCTCAATCACCTTGCTGTCGTTCGATGAACTGCCATCGGGGGCATAGCTCATCTTGACGGCGATGCCGATATACCAGCCCAGACGCGACACCTCTCTGCGCGAAGCCTCTCTGGTACGGGCGGTGAGTGCATTGGGCATGAGCGAATAGTCGAACGCAGCCGAGTCGTTGAAGTTCATGCGCTTGCTGCCGTTGCCGGCTTCGTATGATACCGAACGATAGCCGCCATTGTATAAGACATAGGTATTACCGGCAGACCACGAGTAGCTGGTGTAACCCAGGTTTCTGGCTTTCTTGGGGAACTGGTAGTAGTGGCATATCTGAGCCAAGGCCGTGGCCACACAACCCGTCGGGCAGTAGTAGTAGCCGCCCGGAGCTGTCGAGGTCGCCTTGGGGGCGAACATATTGTATATCTTTCCATCGAAATCGCCCTGGTCCCATTTGGCTTGGAGGAACTGCACCTGAAGATCTTTCGTGTTACCCGTCAGCAAATGGTTCTCCAACTTGTCCCAAGCCTCGCATTTGCCAAGACCTTTCTCGGCATCGACAGCCTGCACATCGCAGACCAACTCGTTGAAAGAGCTTAGGAAAGCGGCAGCGCCAGGAGCGACATCCTGCGGGTCGAAGGACGACACGTCACTGAACGCAACAACGGGATTGATGACCGTCGTGGCGGCCATGATGATCCATCCGTCTTTAGGCAGGTTGAAGACATACATCGACGGAACGTTGAGTTCGTCGTTCATGTACTGATAAACCAAGGTCAGGTCCTGGGGCTGTATACGGCCGATATAGGCATTGTGCTGCATGTAGTGCAGCGCGGCATCCTGAGCCTGCTCCACGGTGATGTTGTCAGCCTTGGCCACAGGGGTCACAACGAGGGCCAAAAGAGCTAAGATTGAGAAGAATACTCGTTTCATATTGTTGCTTTTTCTTTCTTATTTAGTGTGCAAAAATACACATTTCTTTCAATTCCATTAAAAAATTTCATCATTTGCTGCGCATCAACACCTCGCTATGGCTCTGCCAGAGGGCCAGCAGTTCACGGTAGGCAGCATAGTCGGCCGGTGCTATCAAGCTCTTTTCGAGTGTCATATTGCGCACCACACGCAGTTTTTTGCCGCTCTGCTTGATGCTGATTTCCACACTGCCCACACCGTCGTGGCTTAGTGTCTGTTTCACCGCAGCGCCCACCATCTTCATTCCGGCCGGCAGCGTGATGGTAATGTCGCTCTGCAGGTCGCAGGCCGCCGACTGCAGGGGAGCCGTGCGCACCAAAGCCAAGCGGCTGGCTGACACATTGGGAGCACCAGGCACCCCGGGCAGGTGCAGACGATAGAAGCCGTCTGTAAGTGTGTCAAACGTCGGCTCGGCGGTGGTCTTGATGTTCTGCTTGGTCACCTCGTCCTTGGCTTCGCCATAGAGGGTCATGGGGGTCTTGGCGCGCACGCTGAGACAGTACTCCAGCGTATCGATCGTCACTCCCACCTCATCGCTCTGGTCGCCGATGACACGTGCGGGATAACTCCACTGGTTCAACAGGGCAGCCAGGAGCACAGCCTTGTCGGTAGCGGTGCCGCAGCCCGTCTGCCACACCTCGGCGGCGGTGGAGTGCTTGTAGCCCAGCATGGCGGGCTCGATGTTGTTGAGGTGGATATTGTCAACCACAAAATTGCGCAACAGTTCGATGTTCTCCTTTGCCGTGCTGCCGCTGAGCAGCTTGCCCGTGGCTATCTTGGCCTCGGCCAGCCCGTTGTTGTCGAAAGCGGGGACAAATTCGGGTGTACCGTTGAAGAAACGCAGCGTCGGATAGATCATGCTGCGCTCGGGCAGATAATTGTCCACATAGCTCTGCGGCACGCCGGTGGCCGTCAGCCGGTAGCTGTGCGAGGTCTGCTCCACGGTGGGGTGGAAAGCGAAGGTCTCTGGCACATTGAGCTTGGCATGCAACTCCTGGTCGGCCGGCACGCTGATGCTCACCTCCATGCGTTCCACGGGGCTGTCTTTCACCAGCTCCAGTGTGCAACTGACGAGGTCATAGCGGCGATGGATGGTGTAGTCGACCACCACGGTGCATCCAATCTCCATGCCAGTGTGCACCATAGCCAGCTCACGCAAGTGGTTGAAGCGTCCGCAATCGGTGCACGACGACGGCAGCTGATAGACAAAGGCGTTCTGAGGCATCTCCACACGGCTACCGTCCTTGCGAACGGTGTACACCTCGTTGACGGTCAGCTCCTCAAGGTCGGGATTGTAAACCACAAAGGTCTCACCCTTGTCGGCATAAGCTGTCAGGGCGCGGTTGCGCAGTATCTGCACCTCGTGGCGGTAGTGGTAGTCGCTGGTGCCGTCGGCATTGACGGTCCACTCCTGGCGCAGCAGTTTGTACACAGCGTCAGGGTTCTGGGCAAAGACGGCGGTGCCGGACACACACACCGCAAGAATAAGGAATATCTTTTTCATGACTCTTTCTTTTCCTGATTTACTTGGTCAATATCACGGGCGTCTCCGCCACCTTCTTCTGGCCCAGGGCGCTGGCGCGGAAAGCCGTCCAGTCCTGAGCGTCGTAGACACGCTTGCCGAAGACGGCCTGCTCGCCGAAGGTGAGTTTCGTGCCGTCGAGCTGGAAACCGCAGCCAAAAGCAGCGGCGGGGTTAGCCACCCCATCCACCATCGGGTAGTGCATTTGCGAGGGGGCAAAGGGCAACTCGATGGTCTCGCGGATATCAACCAAGCGGCTGCAACGGTCGCTGAAGGGTTGCGTGCGGGTGGCCTGGCTGAGGTCGAAATTGAGGTGCCCCATGGCACGCTGGTAGAATTTGCGGGCCGAGAGGGGGATGAACTCGATGACGTCCTTCGTGACAGTGGCGTAGTTAGGGATAGTGTAGCTATAGGTAATCTGCACCGGCTGTTCCAGGTAGCGGTCGGGGTCGGTGTACTGAATGTCTTTGATTTGCGCATTGGGAGCGATGCGGAGCAGCTCAAGTTCGAGGTTGCGGCGCCACTCGCTCTGACGGGCGCTGAATACGCCGCGCACAGCGGCATCGCTCTGGCCCTCGGCGGTGATGGTGAGGGTACCGGTGAGGGTGCCGTCCTTGCCGATAGCGCTCTGGCCGGTGATGCGGATGTAGTGGTTCTCGGCAGGCGAAATGGGGGTCTCCATCAGGTCGCAGCCTTCGGCGGTACCGATGAGGTAGCCCTGCTGCTGCTCGGCGCTGCTCCACAACTCGCGCACATTGGGCACCCATGTGGGGTCGAGCATACGGAACGAGCCGTCGCGCAGCTGCACGGCGCAGACCGAGTGGTTAAACTGGTCGGCCGGGATGCGGTCGATACGCTCGCCGGCCATGGTCATGGCGGCGTAGGCCTTGAAGCCCGCAGCGCGCAGGAAGCCGATGAGCGTCGAGGCCTTGTCCTTGCACACACCGCAACGGTCGGTGAAGTTCATCTCCTGGTTGTGCAATGTGAAGCCCTCGCCCTCGCCCATCGAGATGCCGGCATAGCGGATATTGTCGGCCACCCAGTGGGTGAGGCGGCTGATGCTGTCCATCTCGTCCTTGGCGCCACGGAGCAGTTCGTTGACCTTCCGGCGCACAGCGGGCGTAGGCTCGAACGAGCCGTAATCCTCGTTCACGCCGTAGAACCAGCGGCTCTTGGCCTGCCAGTCGGGGCTGGTCGAGAGGAGCAGCTTGGTCTGCATGTCGTTGTTGGCCAGGGCACGCGGCTCGCGCTTGAGGGGCATGATGTCCTCCTTGTTGGTGAAGGTGTAGAGGCTGCGTCCCTCCTCGTCGGCAGCCTCACGACGAATGTCGAGCTGGCTGTTCATAGGCGTGCCGTGGAAGTAGACCTGATACTGCAGCTGCTTAGAATCCAGTATGTTGAGCTGGTAGACCTTCTTCTGCACAGGCTGGTCGCTCCAGAAGGGGACGATGTCGTAGAAGTGGCCCTTCATGGGGGGCACATAGCGCGCATCATCGTCGGGCAGGGCGGCAAAGGTGCCGTTGAGCCCCTCGCTGTTGTCAGCCAGCAGCGCGTAGGTGTAGCCTTTCTTGTAGGTGCGCACGTCGAGCTCGTCGCCGACATCGAGGTGGCCCACCTCGACCATCTTCTGGCTGGCGCCCCAATAGATCATGCGGGCGGGAGCCACATAGTCGTAGACCGTGGTGTTGCCGTCGCGACCGGGCCAGAGGAGGGTGTCCGTGCGGCCACTGATGCGGTGCACCACCACATGGGTTATCTCGCAGTAGGCCGACAGGGGGTCGTAGTCCATCTTCACCGTGCTCCACTGCGCGCTGCCCGCCGGCGAGAGCATACGTATCAACCTGTGGGTCAACACATGGCTCAAGCCCGACTCTTCCATATACACCCCCGTCGAGTCGTAGAGCGTCAGCGTCTTGTTGCCGGCATAGCGGCTCGGCAACGCGTTGTGCTGTGCAACGGCCATACCCGTCATCGCCAGCGCCAACGCGCACATTATCAAAGCTTTCTTTGTCATATCTTGCAACTTGTTAATCACTTACAATGCAGCCACAATGCCTGCCACCACCCCCGTGGGGACGGCCAGCGCGCACAGGCCCAGCATCACGATGGTCAGGATGCCGTAGTACTTCCAGTAGCTCTTCGAGAGGCGGATAAAGGCGGCCGCCGACTCGTTGTTGTTGAAACCCACTGCTTTAGTGGCCGCTTTTGCGGCACGCATGAGGTAGATGATCACCGGCAGCTCAAGCACCGCGCTGACCAGGTAAACCGCCCCCATCATCCATGCCGGGAACGGACACTCGGCCAGAGCCTCCGGGAAGACGGCGCTGGCCACAATCATAAAGGCACCTGCCAGCACGCACAGCGACGCCATGACGATGCCCACGATGGCAAAGAACTTGTACCAACGTCCGATGCTGTGTACACACTGCTTTGCTTCTTGTTGAAGACGAATGTTTTGCTCATCCATAGCTATGATACTTTTCTGTTTTTTCGGACTGCAAAAGTACGCTTTTTTTTCGACTTTGCGCCAAAAATTCATCCACCGGCACACGGCAAACCCAAATTTCAAGTGTTAACAGATGTTAATCGACATGCATTCCATCCTCCCGCCCCACCACCCCGAAGGGGCACGCCGGGAGGCTGCAACCAGCCCTGCCCGCCAGGGGACAGACAAGGAGAGAAACATAGCTAAATCCCTCATAACCAGCACACATAGCATCACCCGCCGGTCATCAACACATAACACATTCACCCACAGCGCAAAGAAGGCTCTCCCTCCGGTGCCGGTCCGGGGATGGTCCGAGGATGGTCCGGTGGTGGTCCGACAAACGGCGGACCACCACCGGAGCAGAGGCGCAGGGAGGCCGCCCGGAGAAGTTAACAACTGTTAATCCAACGTTCCGCCAACAGACAAAAAACATCAAAAATTTGTGCATTTTAAAATAATTCGTATTTTTGCACGGATATACCCCACCCCGAGATCGGCTCAGGGGGTTGATAGCGTGTGCTATAGCGAAGAGCCGGCGGGGTAGACAACACAACAAACAACTGCAAAACGACAACCATGAGACAACACAGACATAGACTCCTTGCCTTGCTACTGACCCTGCTGGCCGGCACCCTGCCGGTCGGGGCCCAGACGGTGGCCCACATGGTCAACGGCGACACCGTGCGGCTCGACGGCTGCACGCTGGGCGGCGGCACCATCTTCGACGACGGCGGCCCCACGGGCAACTACAGCAACAGCTTCGACGGATGGGTGGAGATACAGGCCAGTACCGGCGTAAGCATCACGCTCAGCGGCACTTACCAGACCGAGACCTGCTGCGACCGGCTGTGGGTCTACGACGGCGCCACGGTGCTCCTCGACGGCATGGGCGGCACGGGAACGGTCAACGCCACAGCGACCTCGGGCCTGCTGAGGATACGCTTCCAGACCGACTACAGCAGCACCTACTCAGGCCTGGTGCTGACATGGAGCCTCAGCGGAGTGGGCAGCGGCTGCGCCAACCCCGTGAGCGGGCTCGACACCACCGCCGTCAGCACCAACAGCATAGGCCTCACCTGGAGCGCCACCAACCCCGCCGGGCCGTTCAACATCCTTGTCGACGGCGCGTTGGCGGGCACCGCCACCACCACCAGCTACACCCTCACCGGCCTCAACGCCAGCACCGAATACAATATCAGCGTCATAGCCACCGCCTCGGCATCCAACCAGTGCTGCGGCGGCCACCTCAGTGTGCGGACAGACTGTGGCGAAATATTCCTTCCCTACAGCGAGGGGTTCGAACAGACCGCCGAGCACGACTTCCCGCCCTGCTGGCTGTCGTCGACCAATTTCGACGACGAGAACTACCTGCCGCAGGTGGTAACGACGCAGCACCACTCTGGCTCGCAGTCGCTGATGCTCAGTTGCGGCAACAACAACACCGCCGAGCACTACGGCATGGTGGCCACACCCCCCATCGGCGGCACCGGCGAACGGGTGATGTACGTCTACATGCGCGCCAGCCAGAGCAACACGCCAGTGATGGTGGGCCTGTGCGACAGCACGGGAACCGAGTATAACTCATACGGTTTCACACAGTTGCAGACTCTGTACATCAACACCGAGTGGACAGCCTACCGCATCGAGTGGACAGCCACCGCCGGTGGCAAACGACTGGCCTTCAGGATGCTACAGTCGATGCAGAACAATGTTACCGGCCGGATAGTGTACATCGACGGCATGAGCGCCGAGGTGTGCGGCGTAGACTCGCTGGCAACCAGCCAGATGGACTACAACCGGCTGACGCTGTCGTGGTCAACCTTCGGCTCGCCCAACTGCACCGTGGGGGTACGCCCCATCGGTTCCGCAACCGACTCCGTCACCTACCCCGGCGCCACCTCGCCACTCAACATCACCGGCCTCGGTGCCGAACGGACCTACGTCATCACCGTATACCCCTCGTGCAACGGGCACGCCGCCGTCAGCCGCAGCATCACCGTGACGATGCCCGTCATGCCGGCCAATGCAGAACGCTACTGCTCCAACTTCCGCGAGTCCTACCCTGCCATACCCACCAATTGGACCTTCAACGCCGTGGGCAGCGCCTACTACAGCATCAACGACATGGGCATCTACATCAACTGCGGCAGCAGCAGCGCGACGGGGACGCAGTACGTGTACCTGTCGACCGAGCGGCTGGTCAACCTGGCCGGCAAACGCGTGGTGCTACAGTACTCCGCCAGCAGCAGCAACGTGCCGATAGAGATAGGCAGCCTGCGCTATGCCGACGACCCGACGACCTTCGAGTCCTATGGCAGCTTCTACACCATATCTGACGGCAACCGGCATACCGTGATGGCTGATATTCCCGACAGCGTCACGGCAGGCTGTCTGGCCATCGGGTTCCGCTATGGCCGATACTACAGCTTCACCGTCCATGCCGTCGAGATAGGCTATCCAGACTGCGTCGTGGGACACGAATATGTAGTGCACCGCCGCGGCACGAACGTGCAACTCGATTGGGGCGCCATCTACGACACCGTGCTGGTCCAGAGCGGCGTGCGAGGGTTTACCCTCGGCACCGGCCAGGTGGACACCTTCTACCACGCCCGCCGCGGCACCGTGAGGGGACTGGCGGCGAATACGGAACACGACTTCTACATCTACCGCCCCTGCGGGCAACCCTGCCTCGACCGGCAAATCACCGCGCGCACAGCCACGAGGGATTACCCAATGCCCTACTGCGAGGACTTCACCAGCGTCACAACAGACTCATGGTACAGCGGCTCAGGCGATTGGATTGCGGCACTATCCACCAACGACTGTCCCCGCTTCAACAACGGCAGCCTCGAACTCACCTCGTGGGGGTTCTCCAACGGCTACTACACCACGGTGGAATTGCCCGATGCGGAGACCGACAGCAACAGCGTGCTGAGTTTCTACATCAGCACCACCGCCCCGACAGCCTTCTTGATAGTCGGCACCATTGCCGAAGGCTACAGCAACAGCTACTTCCGCACCCTCGACACAATACAGATCACCAGCAGCGCACGGACACACTACTACTACCGTTTCCGCCCGAGCGACACACTCTTCGACGGCCGCATCGCCCTGCGATTCATGCACCAATACGAGTACCTCTTCTATCGGGCGTACATCGACGAGATGCACATCGCCCATACAGCCTACGAACGCACACAACTGCTCGACGTAAGCTACGACACCGCAACGCTTGCGGTGAGCGCACTGGTGAATGCCGACAGCGTGGACATCACCCTCGCCGGAGGAGGAGGAACCACCACACAGCGAGTGGCGGCGGCAGACATCGCCTCCATCGGTTTCGGCAATCTGCAGCCCGGCACAGGATACAACGTCTATGTGACACCCCTCGACGGAGGCTGCCAGTCGTATGCATTCAACTTCTGGACGCTGGCCGATGGCAGCAGTGGCAGTGGCGGCGGAGACGGATATGAAGGTTGCTACACGATGGACAACGTGCTGAGCGACGAATTGCCCCGCCATTGGGCAGCCACGGGGAGCCACAACGTCACACTCGACAACCGGCTGGAAATAGCTGCGGGGACAGCATTGGCGCTATACCCCGGCAGCGCCATCGGCGGCCGGACATTCCTGATTGACGCCAAGAGCACTGCAGAGCACGATACGCTGCTGCTGGGTGTCTATTCCCCATCCGACACTATCAGCAACACCTCCACCCTTTTCGTCTTCGACGCCAGCCTTTTCACCCCGATAGACACCTTCGAGATAGACACCGCTTGGCGCAACTTCTCCATCACCTTGCCCACGCCGGCCACCGAAGGAAGGCTGTGCCTCAAGGCCGGCCAAGGCATCCTGCAACTGGACAACATCGGCATTACAGCTTGCCCGCTGATAGTATTCGAAGTGGAAGGCAACGTCATCACATGCAAGATGGCCGCCGGCACCCCAAGCAGATACACCTTGATGCTCGAAGACAGCGCCGGAATGGATGTGCGCCACCTCCAGATTGACGAGGATAACTTCAAGATCATGGGGTTGCGTTTCAACACCCCTTATACAATGACCGTATTGTGCAATTCGACATGCCAGCAAACGACCGTTGTACGCACCGAAAACACCGTTCCCCTACCCTACTGCGAGTATTTCAACCAGTACAACAGCAGCATTTCCGTACCATCGACTTGGACCATCATCAAATCGACATCCAGCGCCACAGTAGCACCCACCACCTATCCCTCGCTGAACTTCACTCCCGGCAGCGGCACCATCTATGCCGTGCTGCCGCGTTTCAAGGCCGATTCTGCGATGTCGTTGTTCCTGTCATACAACCGCTACGGCAACTACATATACGACAGCCAAGTGCAAGTCGGCACAATGACAAGCGAGACAGATACAGCCTCGTTTGTGCCGCTATACAGCAGCGAACTTGCCTATCTGCCTGGATCACAGACAGCGACAGTAGATCTTAGCAGCCATACAGACAAATACATCGCCCTGCGTTTCAGCCAATACACCACACGTCTGATGAGCATACGCGTGTATGGCATCCCGATGGCATCATACAAGCTGGTGCACGCAGGCACCCTGAAAGCCATTACGCCGAATCAGCATCCTTACTGGTTGCACGCCTATAATGGCTCATACTATGACACAATGGCCTATATCACAGAAAATCCACACGATATTGATTTTGGCAGAAGCTATATCTACCTTAACCAGGCCACTGATTCTACCGGCTATACCTGCGAGACGGGCCAATATCTGGATCTCGGCACAAGCACCAATATTCCCTTCTGTTGGAATAGCGGTCTCTCCTACTGTTTCACATACGGCAACGGCTCTGTCTACTACAACTATGTGATAGGCGAAGGCTACCGCTATACCCTGCAAGGCAACAAATGGATGGTGATGCCTGAAATCAACACCCAGTCGATACAGGATGTTGCCATGAAGATGGTCTATCGTGCCGACAACAATACGGACAGCGTGGTGGTCGGCGTGATGACCGATGCCTACGACACCTTGTCATTCACGCCCGTAGACACCATCACCTATACCCAAAGCCCTGGTTTCCAACAGACGGCTATTATCGATTTCAGCAGCTATGCTGATAGCGGGCGGTGGGTGGCCCTGCATCACCTGCGCAACAATACAGACAATGGACAGCTATATTTGAGCGGCATCTATGGCGACACTTGCGTCAGTGCCATCAGCGCCACAGCCACGCTCAAACGATGGAACCGCGTACAAATTGATGCGCAAGCCGTACCATTTTACATTGAGTATTTCGCCGCTGGCACATCCTATCAAGGAGCCGTCGGCAATACCATATTACGCATTGACTCGGTACCAGCAACACTAATCCTCGCTCCCGAGACCACCTATGACTTCTACTTCCGTTGCGACAGTTTGGGCACCACTTGCCGGCCAGTACAGAAAGTGAAGACCTTGGCGGCACCGGTTGAAGTTCCATCGTGCATCGACTTTGACACAGCCAATACCGGCACCATACTGAAAGGATGGACGCGCTTTGACAACAGTATTGTCGTCAGCGATACAATAGCCCATAGCGGAGCCAAAAGCATGAAAATGCCAATAGGCACCAATACCTACATCATCACACCGGATGTCAACGTGTCGGACATGCGAAAAGTAGCAATGAGCGTATGGTACTATGCCGCCAATGCCTCAGACCGTCTGGTAGTGGGCGTTATGAGCGACCCCAACGACCTGAGCACATTCCATCCCATACGAACATTGGCACCGGGCGTAGCGGGCGTATGGCAACGCGGACTGGTAGAGTTCAGCAGTGCTCCTGACGCATCTTATTTCATCGCTTTCCGGGCACGCAGCAACAATCGCCAGTCAGCGCGTTCCATCTATGTCGACGACATTTACATCGACACCAGTATCGCCTTCGACCTCCGAGTGAAAGACATCACCAGCAACGCAATCACTCTTGACTGGAAAGCACAGGGATCGGCCAACGTAACAGTAACTGTCATGGACGGCGACACAGTAGCTGCAGTCCACACCAATGCTACGCCCCCATTGCTCATTGAGCCTCTCAACATATTGCACTACTACACCTTCCTCTTCCAAAGCATCTGCGGTACGGAGGAGGGTTACTGCAACACCAGTTTCCGCGACACGCTATCGGTTATCACGCCGGCACCGGGGGTGGGCTGCGTGAATGCCACCGACCTGAACTCACCGCAGGCCGTATTCTTCACCGGCCGCTATGACAACCCCTACATGGAGGCCGGAGCCGTCAATTACGGCTCGCAGCACCCTGACAGTCGTCACACAGTGTGCTACGACACCGCCCAACGCGACCCGCGCACGGGCAACCAGCTCCGCACCATCCCCGAAGGGTACACCAGCAGCGTGCGCCTCGGCAACTGGAGCACCAACTACTACTCGCCCGAGGCCGAGGGTGTGATATACAGCCTCTTCGTGGACACGAGCAGCTTCGAGCTCTTGCTGCTGCGCTACGCCGCCGTGCTGCAAGACCCCATGCACGCTCCGTCCGACCAGCCTCGCTTCCGCATGGAACTGCTCGACACCAACTACAACATCATCGACTCGGCCTGTACCAGCGCCGACTTCATAGCCGACCAGAACCTGGGATGGCACACCGCCGAAGACGGGGTGCTGTGGAAAGACTGGACCGCCGTGGGCGTCGACCTCTCGGCACACGCCGGCGAGCAGGTCTACTTCCGACTCACCACCTTCGACTGCAACGAAGGGTCGCACTACGGCTACGCCTACTTCACCCTCGAGTGCATGCGGAAGAACATGAACACCGTGTCGTGTGGCGACGTGGACAGCAACACGCTAAGTGCTCCTGAGGGATTCCACTACCGATGGTACACCTCACAATCACCAACCACCATCAGCACCGCGCAAAATATCCGCGTGCCCAGCGAGGACATTACCTACTACTGCGAAGTGTCGAAACTGGACAATGCCAGCTGCCAGTTCCTTATCAGCGCCTACGCCGGCACACGCTATCCCATTGCCGACTTCGACACCGCTATGGTGATTGACAGTTGCCGCTTCTACGTAACCTTCACAAACACCGGCGGCGTGAGCAACGACAAAGTGACCCTCATCCCTGGAGAGCGTTGCGAGACAACGCTCTGGGACTTTGGCAACGGCAAGGTCTCGACCAACTACAATGGCTACACCGTCTACACCCAGCCAGGCACCTACACCGTGCGGCTGATCTCTGGCATTGCACTCAATGCATGCCAGGACACCATGGAGATGACACTGACCTTGAACATTCCCAAAGGCATGGCGCCCTCAGACACCACCGATGCCTCCATTTGCGACAACCAGACCTACACCTTCTTCGGTCAATCCTACAACACCGCAAGCACCTACTACCACAATGTGCCACTCGAAGGCAATCCTTGCGACAGTATCTACGTGCTGCAACTTGATGTCAGAGCCACCTCTGTCGGAGACACAACGGCACTGGCCTGCGACAGCATCTTCTGGCACGGCAACGCCTACACCACCGACGGCATATACACTGACTCCACCGTCGGCCCCAACAGCGTAGCCTGCGACTCCACTATCAGACTGACTCTGACGGTAAAACCCACATTCGACACGGTAGACACTATCACAATATGTCCCTACAGGCCCTATGTTTATGAAGGGGTGGATTACGGCGGCCCCGTTACCTTCGACACCACTCTCTACACCGAATATGCCTGCGACAGCGTGGTGCACGTCACCCTGCAACCGCGCGACTCCAACTACCGCTTGACTATCTACTACGCCTTCGACAGCAACGCATTGCAACCGGCAGACACACTGATTCCCGGGTGCGCATCGACAACACTTCTCATGGTAGACAGCACCGCCGGAGCCACACAATGGCTATGGAACCTCTTTGCACCCGACACCACCTTCACCACCACCATCCCCACGTTCTCCTACACCCTCAGGGAAGATGCCAGCGACAGCGTGCAGGCCTTCATCAGCCTGGTGACACAGGACACGCAGGGATGCTTCGACACTGTGGGGTGGCCCGTTTTCGTCTTCCCATCGCCCAATCCCGATTTCCGCTGGGAACCCTATCGGCCAAGCATCAGCAAACCCGAGGTACAGTTCTATAACCTCTCCACCCCCCTGCAGGAACAGATGGACACCAACCACAGCATAGACTACTTGTGGCGCATACAGACGGTGGAGGGTGGCGACTTCGACACCACCTCTGTCTTCGACCCCTTCTACCATTGGGGCAGCGAGGGCGACAATATGGCCGGCGACTACACCGTCCGCCTGCTGAGCCACTGGATGCACCACGCCGACAGCATAGCGATAGCTGACTTTGACTGGGTAGACAGCACTCTTTTCCCGCAACTGCTGTACCCAGCCTTCTATCACACCTGCACCGACTCGGCCGAGCAGACCGTCACCATCACCAACGAATACCTGCAGTTCCCCAACCTTGTCACCCCCAACGGCGACGGTATCAACGATCGATGGGAGGTAATGAACCTCGTTGAATTCGGCAACTACAGCATGAACGAACTCTGGATCTACGACCGCACCGGCGCGTTGGTGTACCATGTGCGCAACATACGCCGCGCCGACCAGTTCTGGGATCCAGAAGCCACTCGCAGTCCCGACGGCACTTACTTCTACCGCTTTGTCGCCGAGGGCGAATACGGTGTCGTCAAACGCAACGGGTCGATAGAAGTCCTCCGCAAATGATACCACCTACCACACCATCCTGCACCCATATCCACTAACTAACGACAAACCATGCAACACATACTGGTAGTAGACGACGAAGAAGACCTGCGCGAGATACTGCGATTCAACCTCGAAGCAGAAGGCTTTGCCGTGGCAACAGCAGGAAGTGCTGAAGAGGCTCTCGCCACTCTCCACGCGCAGCCCTCCTGTTTCGACCTGATACTGCTCGACATCATGATGGACACCATGTCGGGCATCGAGATGATGCAACGCCTGCGCGATGCCGGCGACACCACTCCGGTCATCTTCCTCACCGCCCTCTCGACCCACGACGACCAGCTGAGGGGCTTCGATGTCGGCGCCGACGACTATATCACCAAGCCCTTCTCGTTCGACACCGTACTGGCACGCATCCGCGCCGTGCTGCGCAGGAGCCAGCCGCACAGCCCTGTCAACCAGAGCGCCCCCAACACCCTCACCAAGCGCGAACACCTGATCCTGCAACTGCTGCAGGATCACCCCGGGCGCTACTTCACCCGCGAAGAGATACTCGCCGCCGTGTGGCCCAACGACGCGTTGGTCGGCGAGCGCTCGGTCGACGTGCACATCGCCCGCCTGCGCAAGAAACTCGGCGCCGACGGCAACCACATTGTAAACAAAACAGGTTTCGGCTATGGACTGGTCTGACGCGATACTGCTGGTGTTGGTAATTGCCATCCTGGTGCTCTACATACGCCTGATGCTGAAGAACCAGCGGCTGCGGCAGATGGCCGACGAAGCCAACCGCCTGCGTCGCGAGGCCGAAGCCACCGAGCAGCGCAACCGGCAGCTCAAACAGGAGATGACTTCCAACATTGCCCACGAGCTCAAGACGCCCGTCAGCTCGATACGCGGATACCTCGAAATACTGCTCAGCGACAAGCCCGTCGACGAAGCCCAAAGGCGCCATTTCCTGCAACGCTCCTACCGTCAGACGCTGCGCCTGAGCGACTTGATACAGGATGTCTCCATCATCAACAAGCTCGAAGAGAGCGCCGACCTGTTTCCGCGCGAGGCGGTCGACGTCAGCGAGGTGGCCCTCGAAGCCGCCGCCGAGCTGGCCGACAAGGCTGCCGCCAAGGGCATCGCCATCGCCAACCACCTGCCGCCCATGCCCCTGCAGGGCAACCACGAACTGCTGTACTGCATCTTCCGCAACCTCATCGAGAACTCCATTGCCTATGCCGGCGAAGGCATCGGCATCGTCATGGAGACCTACGAGCCGCCCAAGCCCGCCACCCATACCGCTTCCCCGCTCTACTACATCCGCTACTACGACACCGGCCGCGGGGTGCCCGACGAATACCTGCTGAAGCTCTTCGACCGCTTTGTGCGCATCGGCGAAGGCCGCTCGCGCTCCGATGGCGGCACTGGCCTCGGCCTCAGCATCGTCAAGCACGCCGTCCTCTTCCACGGCGGCGAAATCTACGCCAAAAACCGCCCCGAAGGGGGGCTGGAGTATTATTTCTCACTAAAGAAACAATAGTACCATGCACACAACACCGATACAGATACGCTTCAACGACGTGGACCAGATGGGGCACGTCAACAACGCCGTCATCATGGAATACCTCGACCTTGGCAAGGACGCTTTCTTCTCGGCCCACGGCGTGCCGCCCACCAAGGGCGACTTCACCGTCATCGTGGTGCACTACGAGGTTGACTTCCGCGCGCAGATACACTACCACGACAGCATACAGGTGGAGACCGCGATAGAGAAGCTCGGCAACAAGAGCCTGACGGTCATGCAGCGCGTGGTGAACACCGACAGCGGCACGGTCTGCGTGGAGTGCCGCACGGTGATGTCCGGCTACCGCCGCAGCACCGCCTCCTCCGCCGTCATCCCCGACGAGGTGCGCCAGTGGCTCAGCCGGGAATAGCGCGCCAAAACGCTGATTTATAGCTATATACTACAGACAAACGGCATTTAAACAGCTGACACACAGCACAAAAGAAGCTCTCGGTCCGAGGATGGTCCGAGGGTGGTCCGAGGATGGTCCGAGGGTGGTCCGATAAAAAACGGACCAACAGCGGTCCGGAGGCGTAGGTAATCCGGGTAGAGTGGCGTAAAAAAAAGGCGGAATTAAATTCGCACCAATTTAATTCCGCCCACAGGATAGCCTGTCGTTCTCTTTTATCGGCGCATCGCCGCTAGCTCCTCGGCGAGGTACTGGCCGGTGAAGTTGCCTTTCTGTTTGGCCAAATCCTCCGGGGTGCCGGCGAAGGTGACCTGTCCGCCGGCGCGGCCGCCGTCAGGGCCGAGGTCGACGACCCAGTCGGCCACCTTGATGACGTCCATGTTGTGCTCGATGACGAGGACGCTGTTGCCTTTGTCGACGAGCTTCTGCAGCACGCCGAGCAGTATGCGGATGTCCTCGAAGTGGAGGCC
>DFLB01000035.1:22276-25909 GCA_002373995.1 Bacteroidales bacterium UBA3630
GGCTCGTCGAGGATGTAGAGCGTCTTGCCGGTGTCGGTACGCGAGAGCTCGGTGGCCAGTTTGACGCGCTGCGCCTCGCCGCCGCTGAGGGTGGTGCTCTGCTGGCCGAGAGTGATGTAGCCGAGGCCCACGTCCTGCAGTGCCAGCAGCTTGCGCCGCAGCTTGGGGTAGGCGTCGAAGAACTCCACGGCCTCGTCCACCGTCATGTCGAGCACGTCGCTGATGGACTTGCCCTTGTAGCGTATCTCCAGTGTCTCGCGGTTGTAGCGTTTGCCGCCGCACACCTCGCACTGCACATACACGTCGGGCAGGAAGTTCATCTCTATCGTGCGCAGGCCGGCGCCCTTGCAGTGCTCGCAGCGGCCGCCGCTGACGTTGAAGCTGAAGCGGCCGGGCTTGTAGCCGCGGATGCGCGCCGACGGCAGCTCGGCGAAGAGTCGCCGTATGTCGTCGAAGAAGCCCGCGTAGGTGGCGGGGTTGCTGCGCGGCGTGCGGCCTATGGGGCTCTGGTCTATCTGGATGACCTTGTCGATGTTGTCGATGCCCTCGATGCTGCTGTATGGCAGCGGCGCCCGCAGCGAGCGGTAGAAGTGCTGGCTGAGGATGGGCTGCAGGGTGTCGTTGATGAGGGTGCTCTTGCCGGAGCCCGAGACGCCCGTGACGCAGACGAAGAGGCCCAGCGGCAGGTCGAGGTCGACGCCGCGGAGGTTGTTGCCCGTGGCGCCCTTCAGTATTATATGCTCGCGGCCCTTGACGCTGCGCCGTTTGGGCAGCTCTATGTCGCGGCGGCGCGAGAGGTAGTCGAGTGTTATGCTTGGTTTGTGCTTTGCCAGCACCTTGTCGGTCACCTCGCCGGCGAAGAGCACCTTGCCGCCATGCACGCCGGCGCCGGGGCCGATGTCGACCAGGTAGTCGGCGGCGAGCATCATGTCGCGGTCGTGCTCGACGACGATGACCGAGTTGCCAAGGTCGCGCAGCTGCTTCAGACTGTCTATCAGGCGGCGGTTGTCGCGCTGGTGGAGGCCTATGCTCGGCTCGTCGAGTATGTAGAGCACGTTGGTCAGCTGAGAGCCTATCTGCGTGGCTAAGCGTATGCGCTGCGCCTCGCCGCCGCTGAGGCTCTTGGCGCTGCGGTTCATCGATAGGTAGCCCACGCCCACATTGTTGAGGAACGACAGGCGCTTGAGCACCTCCTTGAGCACCTCGTGGGCCACTGCGGCGTCGCGCTTGTCGAGCTGCGGCTCCAGGGCTTCGAGCCACTCCTGCAGCTCCAGCAGGTCCATGTCCGCCAGGTCGCCGATGTTCTTGTCAAGTATGCGGAACGCTAGGCTTTCGGGCTTCAGCCTGTGGCCGTGGCATTCGGGGCACGGCACCGTGTTCATGAACGAGGCCACCCACTTCTGCAGGCTCGACGAGGCGTCGTCGAGCGCCAGGTTCGACATATAGGTCACGATGCCGGGAAACTCGCTGAGGAAGCCCGGGTCTTCGGGGTCTTCGATGCCGGTGAAGTGGTTGCTGCCGTAGAGGATGGCGTTCAGGGCCTCGTCGCTGAGCTCGGCCACCGGCGTGTCGAGCGTGAAGCCGTAGTGGCGCCCCATGAGTTCCACCTTGCGGTATACGTAGTTTGTGGGCGAGTACTTGCCCATCACCTCTATGGCGCCGTCGCGCAGGCTCTTGCGCGGGTCGGGGATGAGCTTCTGCATGTCTATCTGCGCCACCTCGCCCAGACCGTTGCAGTGCGGGCACGCGCCGTAGGGCGAGTTGAACGAGAATGTATTGGGCTCAGGCTCGGGGTAGGAGAGGCCCGTGTCCGGGTCCATCAGCATGCGGCTGAAGTGGCGCACCGTGCCGTCCTCGTTGTTGAGCACCATCAGCACCCCTTTGCCCTGGCGGAAGGCCGTCTGCACAGCCTCGCGCAGGCGGCTGGCGTTGCGGTCGGCGCGCAGCCGGTCCACCACCAGCTCTATGTCATGCACCTTGTAGCGGTCCACCTGCATCTTGTATGTAATCTCCTTCACCTCGCCGTCCACTCTCACCTTCAGAAATCCCTTCTTGGCCACCTGCTCGAAGAGCTCGCGGTAGTGGCCCTTGCGTCCCTTCACCAGCGGCGCCAGCACCATGATGTCGCGGCTGCCGTACTCGCTGGTGATAATCTCCAGTATCTTCTCCTCGCTGTACTTCACCATGGGCTTGCCGCTCTCTATGCTGTAGGCCTTGCCGATGCGGGCGTAGAGCAGACGCAGCAGGTCGTAGGTGTCGGTCAGCGTGCCCACCGTGGAGCGCGGGTTGTTGTTGGTGCTCTTCTGCTCGATGGCGATGACCGGTGAGAGGCCCTCTATCAGGTCCACATCGGGCCGCACCATGTTGCCTATGAAGTGGCGCGCATAGGCTGAGAAGGTCTCCATGTAGCGGCGCTGCCCCTCGGCGTGTATTGTGTCGAACGCCAGGGATGATTTGCCGCTGCCGCTCAGCCCGGTGAAGACCACCAGCTTGCCGCGCGGTATCTCCAGGTCCACATTCTGCAGGTTGTGCTCCCTGGCGCCCAATATCTTTATCTTGTCGTCTTCCATTTTTCCCCTTTAATCAATAACCTATAACCCATCAATAACAGTGGTGTCGTGCTTGCCTTTGACGATTGTGTTGTATTCCGTGCCTTTCTTGGTGGGTATGCGCACCTTGTAGCTATTGCCGCCCTTGTTCTTCAGCTTGTCGGTCGTAATCCAAGGGTTCATGGTGCGCACCATCTTGTAGCTCGTGCCGTTGTCTGCGGCGAACTGTACGAGGTCCACGTTCTGTCCGCCGAGCGTCACCTCCTCGTAGGGCAGCTCGGGGTATGTGTCGCAGCGGCGCACCGTGTAGCCGTAGTCCTGCGGGTGCTGCATGATGAGCTTCAGGGCCAGTATGCGGTATACGTAGCGCTGCGTCTCGCGGTTGAGCATCAGCTCGTAGTAGCTCTTCTGCCGCTGGTTGGCGAGGCGTCTCTCCAGTCCGTTCTCGCCGCAGTTGTAGGCCGCCGCTGCCTCCGTCCAGCCCCCAAAACGCCGCTTCAGCTCCTTGAGGTAGCGGCAGGCGGCGCGGGTCGAGGCCTCGAGGTCGTTGCGCATGTCTATCTCGTCGCTTATCTCCAGCCCGTATTTCTGTCCTGTCGACTTCATGAACTGCCAGTAGCCCTGTGCGCCCGCGGGCGAGGTGACGTTCTGCAGGCCGCTTTCTATGACGCAGAGGTACTTCATGTCCTGCGGCACATGCTCTTCCTTCAGTATGCGCTCGATGGTGGGGAAGACGCGCGCGGCACGCTTTATGTTGAAGAGCGTGTTGCTCTGGTAGTACATGTTGCTTACCAGCTCGCGGTCCAGCCCTTCGCGCACATACCACAGGTTGAGCGGCACGCGTTCGCCGCAGAAGTACAGCGTGTCAGGCATCGGCGGCGCGTAGATGTGGTAGCCGGCGCGTATGGCCTTGGTCAGTATCTCGTCGCTGTTGTCCTCCTTGCGGGTGGCGAAAATAAAGGCCTCGCCTGCTATAGCCAACGAAGCCAGTACAATAGCTATGATAGACAGCTTTCTCATGACGTTATGGTGTTGATGATCAGGCGTGCCACCTCGCGCTTGCTCAGCAGGGGGCTCTCCGTGC
>DFLB01000011.1:0-2132 GCA_002373995.1 Bacteroidales bacterium UBA3630
ATCTCGGAGGCCGACGCCATTGAAAAACCTTTCCCGGGCTTGCTGGTGGGCGGTCCGAACCCCGGCCAGCAGGACAAGAAGGACGTGAAGACGGCCTATCGTTCGAACCTGCCCGACGAGTCGTATCTGGACGTGGTGGACTCGTATGCCTCCAACGAAATCGCCATCAACTGGAATGCCGAGCTCGTGGCCCTCGTGGGGTGGCTCGACGCATTGGACTGATACAAAGACGAGCAAAACAACCATGAACAGAGAAACGCTCCTACACACACTGAAATCCTACTACGGCTACGATTCGTTCCGCCCGATGCAGGAGGAAATCATCAGCCACACCATTGGCGGCGGCGATTCGCTGGTGCTGATGCCCACGGGCGGTGGCAAGTCGCTGTGCTTCCAGATACCCGCCCTGCTCAGGGAGGGAATGGCGGTCGTCGTGTCGCCCCTCATCTCGCTGATGAAAGACCAGGTGGGCGCGCTGAAGGCCAACGGAATAGAGGCAGAAGCAGTGAACAGCAACAACGACGAGGCTCACAACCGCTTCATCATCAACCGCTGCATGGAAGGCAAGGTGAAACTGCTCTACATTTCGCCCGAACGACTCGTAGGCAGCATGATGAGCACGCTGCAGAAGGCGCGCATCTCGCTCTTCGCCATCGACGAGGCCCACTGCATCTCGAACTGGGGCCACGACTTCCGACCCGAATACACGCAGCTGGGGCAACTGCGCGAACTGTTTCCCGGCGTGCCCATCATGGCGCTCACGGCAACGGCCGACAAACTGACGAAGGGCGACATCCTGAAGCAGCTGCACCTGGAGCAGGCACGCACGTTCGTCAGTTCGTTCGACCGCCCCAACCTGAGCCTCGACGTGAAGCGCGGCTACTCGGCTGCCGAGAAACTGCGCGCCATCCATGCCCTCATACGCCGCCATCCCGACGAGAGCGGCATCATCTACTGCCTGGCACGCAAGACTACCGAGACGCTGGCCCAGAAACTGAAGCGCGCCGGCGTGTCGGTGGGGGTCTATCATGCCGGTCTGACGGCTGCCGAGCGCGACAGCGTGCAGGACGATTTCGTGGCCGACAGAATACAGGTGATTTGTGCCACGATAGCCTTCGGCATGGGCATCGACAAGAGCAACGTGCGCTTCATCGTGCACTACAACCTGCCGAAGAGCATAGAGAGTTTCTATCAGGAGATAGGGCGCGGCGGCCGCGACGGACTGCCCTGCGAGACCATCCTTTTCTATAACCTGCAGGACATCATCACACTGCGACGCTTTGCCGACGAGAGCGGGCAGCGCGACATCAACCTCGACAAACTGCTGCGCATGCAGGAGTATGCCGAGGCGCAGGTGTGCCGGCGCCGCATCCTGCTGAACTACTTCGGCGAAATCAGCGAGAAGAACTGCGGCAACTGCGACGTGTGCCACACGCCGCCGCAGACGTTCGACGGCACGGCGCTCGTGCAGAAAGCCCTCTCGGCAATTGTGCGCACGCAGCAGAGCGTGGGCTTCACGGTGCTCATCGACCTGCTGCGCGGCGTGCCTTCGTCGGAGGTGGTGTCGCACGGCTTCCAACGGCTGAAGACGTTCGGCGCTGGCCTCGACGTGTCGGCACGCGACTGGCACGACTATCTGCTGCAGATGCTTCAGATGGGGTTTGTGGAGATTGCCTACAACGAGAACCGCCACCTGCGCGTGACCACCCTCGGCAACGACGTGCTCTACGGGCGCCGCGAGGTGAGGCTGGCGACCATTAGCCGCGAGGACTACAGCGTGAAGGCGCGCCGACAGCGGGAGAAGAAGGCGGAGGCGCTGCTGCCCATGACGGGCGGACTGGCGGAGGATGCCGAACTCTTCAACAGGCTGCGCCAGTTGCGCAAGCGCATTGCCGACGAGAAGCGGTGGCCTGCCTACGTGGTGCTCTCCGACCGCTCGCTGCATGCCCTGGCTGCCGGCAAGCCCACCACGCTCGCTGCCTTCGGCAACACGTTCGGCATAGGCGAACACAAGACGCGGACCATCGGAATGGAGTTTGTCAGTACAATCAGGGATTACGTTGACAGCCAGGGCCATCTGCCTTTCCCCGGCGGCGTGATGCCCGCGGAAGAGGCTGCGCCGGTGTCTGCGG
>DFLB01000011.1:2245-2894 GCA_002373995.1 Bacteroidales bacterium UBA3630
CGGCTTCGGCTCTGCGGCAAGAACCCGCGGAGGGGCAGGCACCCGTTTCGGCAGCGGAGGCGCCCGACGTGGCACCCTCGCCCGAGTGGTTCGGCGGCTACGAGCAGCAACTGGACCGCCTCTTGACTCAGAAAGCAGAGCTGGAGGAGAAGATAAAGGCGCTGCGCACTGCTATTCTCCAGCGGATGGCCGACGGCCAACTGGAAAAATTCCGCTCCGAGCAATTCACCGTCAGCTACATGCCGGCACGCACGGCCCTGCAGTTCGACAGCAAGGCTTTCCGCGAGGATCACGACGACCTCTACACCGCCTACTGCAAGCCGCGCGAGCGCGATGCCGTGCTCACCATCAAACGAAACAACCAGGAGAAGGGGGAGTCAGAACATACAGAATGACAATGCATGTAGGGACGCGACGAGTCGCAAAAATAAACTGCAGAAATAATCACGATGACGGCAAAGGAAATTATCAACTACATGGAGTCGCTGCGCAACGAGGAGCAGCGGCAGGTGCTGATGCGCTTTTTCAAAACCGGCAAGGGCGACTACGGCGAGGGCGACGAGTTCCTGGGGTTGAAGGTGCCGCAGACACGCGAGGTGGTGCGGGCCGTAGGGTGCGACTTCCCGTTGGAAGAGGTGCCCGAGCTGCT
>DFLB01000069.1:0-26535 GCA_002373995.1 Bacteroidales bacterium UBA3630
CTATCAGACCGACGACGGGCAAACTCAAATTGATGTCCGTTTGGAAAATGAAACCGTGTGGCTGACACAGGCACAGATGGCGTTGCTCTTTGAGAAAACGCCGCAGAATATAACTATGCATATACGAAATGCTTATAGCGAGGGTGAATTGGACGAATGTGCAACTTGTAAGGAATTCTTACAAGTTCGAAGGGAAGGTGTAAGAGAAATAAAGCGTATGCAAAAGTTTTATGACCTTGATGTCATTATCTCTGTTGGCTATCGCGTGAAGAGTCAGCGAGGTACTGCATTCCGTATCTGGGCAAGAAATGTATTGAAGGACTATCTCGTCAAGGGCTATGCTGTGAACGAGTGCATCCACAAGGAGCAGATTGGCGAGCTGCGGCAGCTGGTGGGCATGCTCGGACGGACCATACAAAACCAGCCGCTGCTTTCGACCGACGAGACCAATGCACTCTTCGACGTGGTGACCGACTACACCTACGCCCTCGACACCCTCGACAGTTACGACTACCAGCGGCTCACCGTCAGCGACACCACCAGCGAGGCTCCTTTCCGTGCCACCTACGACAACGCCATGCAGGCCATCCGTTCGCTGAAGGAACGTTTCGGCGAGAGCACCCTCTTCGGCAACGAGAAGGACGAGTCGTTCAAGAGCTCCATCGGACAGATCTACCAGACCTTCGACGGTGTGGAGCTCTACCCCAGCACCGAAGAGAAGGCCGCCATGCTGCTCTATCTCGTCACCAAGAACCATTCGTTCAGCGACGGCAACAAACGCATCGCCGCCACGCTGTTCTTGTGGTTTCTGAACAACAACCGCATCCTCTACCGCGAGGACGGCAGCAAGCGCATCGCCGACAACACCCTTGTGGCCCTCACGCTGATGATTGCCGAGAGCCGCCCTGAGGAGAAGGATGTGATGGTGAAGGTGGTGGTGAACCTTATCAACAAGAACAACCTATGAACGTACTGAAGAAATACACCTGGCTGGTGGGGACGTTGATGCGTGCGGGCGACAAGGGCTTGACGCTGGAACAGATTGCAGACCGCTGGAACGCCACGGACGAACTGCATGAAGAAGGCGCCTTCGCACGGCGCAGTTTCCACCGCCACCGCAGCGAGATTCTTGACCTCTTCGGCATCGAGGTTGAGTGTTACATGGACGGTGGTCAGTATCGCTACCGTCTGGCCGACGACGGAGGCAGGGAGTACTTCCGCCAGTGGATGATGGATTCCATCGCGGTGCATCATGTCGTGGCCGACAGTCGCGAAGCGGCACAGTATATCATGGTGGAAGCCACGGACAGCCGAATGCTTCCGGCGCTCTTGGAGGCGTTGAAGGAGCAGCGCACGCTGAAATTCACGTATGCGCCCTACTGGAGCGAAGCACCCTACGACTACAGTGGCGTGCAGCCCTATGCTCTCAAGATGTTCGAACGGCGGTGGTACCTCATCGCCCGCCGCGACGGCGACTACCGTATTTTCGCCCTCGACCGCATGTCGAAGGTGGAGCAGCAGGCGGAAACCTACAAGCGCGACCCGAAGTTCGACCTGAAGGAGATGTTTGAAGGGGCCTACGGCATCATTGTGGACGATACACCCACGGAGTCCATCCGTCTGAAGGTGGACGCCTACCAAGCCAACTACCTGCGCTCGCTGCCCCTGCACAGTAGTCAGCACGAGCTGAAGCGCACCGAGGAGTATTCCATTTTCTCTCTGCGTGTGCGTCCCACCTACGATTTCAAACAGAAACTCCTCTCCCTCGGCAGTACCGTCGTGGTGCTCCAACCCGAAAGTCTCCGTGCCGACATGCGTGGCGAGATACAGGAGATGGTGAAAAAATACCGAGACAACGATGAATGACTTTGCAGCCATAGACTTTGAGACGGCCAACGGGGAGCGGAGCAGCGTGTGTAGCGTGGGGGTGGTCGTGGTGTGCGGGGGCGTGGTGACGGATACTTTCTACAGCCTCATACAGCCCGAGCCGAACTACTACAGTTGGTTCTGCCAGCGGGTGCATGGGCTCGGGCATGAGGATACCGACGGCGCCGAGGTGTTCCCGGCGGTGTGGCAGAGGATTGAACCGCTCATCGAAGGGTTACCGCTGGTGGCCCACAACGCCATGTTCGACGAGGGCTGCCTGCGGGCGGTGATGCAGGTGTACCGCATGGACTGGCCGGGATATGTCTTCTACGACACCCTGCGGGCCTCGCGCCGCAAGCTGAAGGGGTTGCCCAACCACCAGCTGCATACTGTCAGCGAGGCTTGCGGATATTGTCTGGCGAACCATCACCACGCCTTGGCAGATGCTGAGGCGTGTGCCGCCATAGCTCTGAAAATACTTTGAGGGTCAGGGGACGGGGTCGTATCCGCTGCCACCCCAGGGATGGCAGCGCAGGATGCGCTTAAAGGCCAGCCAGCCACCTTTGAAAGGGCCGTATTTCTTGATGGCTTCTTGCGCATATTGGGAACAGGTGGGGGTGTAGCGGCACGCCGGCGGTGTCAGGGGCGAGATGCAGGTGCGGTAGAAGGCTATCAGCGCGAGCATCAGCCATTCGATGGATTTGCGTAGAGCGGTGTAGGGGATGCGGAGAATGGAGCGGAGTGTCATGATGGCAGGGTCTTGGCAATGTCGTGCTGCAAAGCTGTCAGCAGCTTGTCCATCTTGTGTCCGAGCTGGTCGAAGGTCAGGATTTCGTTGTGCACGTAAACCATTGAGAAAACGATGCTGATGCCGTGCTCGTCAAGGAAGTTGTAGAGAAGGTCTTTGCGCAGACGGAAGCATTCGCGGGTAAGCCGTTTGACGCGGTTGCGGTCTACGGCATGTTTGAATTTGCGCTTGGGGGCGACAATGAGTACCTGGCAAGGGTGGTCGGGGTGATGTGTTACGGAAGCTGGACGCTCGACGAACATCCATTGGACGCTGTAGGGGAATACCATCAGCCGGTGGCCATCAGCGTAGAGCTGTTCGATAGTCACTCGGCTGCAGAGACGCTCTTCTTTCTTGAAGGACAGAGCCATCCCTCACTCTCCTTTTTCCTTAGGACTTTTGTCAGAGGCGGCGGCCAGTTTTGCTTTCTCGGCCGCGCGCGCGGCGCGCCGTGCTGCTGCTTGGGCCTTTTTCTCCTCCATGCGGTGCTTGTAGACCTCCTTGTTGGCAATGACAGGTTTGGTACGCTTGTTGGCGGTGGTGATGGTGCTTTTGATGCCGTGCTTGGCATCGCTTTTTGAGGCGATGACATTGTCCTGCTCCTTGCCCATGATATAGTTTTCCAGCGCCATAGCCATAGAGGGCGCCGACTGCGTTGGGGCGGCAATGTTGAGTTTGATGCCGTTCTCCTTGAGAGCAGCATGGGTGGAGGTGCCGAAGGCGGCAATAAGTATGTGGTGGTCTTTGATGTCGGGGAAACTCTTCACCAAGCTGCGCACCCCGATAGGCGAGAACAGCGCGATGACATCGTATTCGTCGATGTTGAAACGGGTGAGGTCGCGCGGTGCCGAGGTGTACATGGGTGCTTTGGTGTATTTGATCTTGGCCTTGTCGAGAGCCTTCGTGTATTCGGTCTGCTTCTCGTCCGAGCAGGGGAAGAGGAACTTCTCGTCGCGGTGCTTGCCGATGACCTCGACGAGGTCCGAGAAATACTGGTTGCCGAAGAACACCTTGCGCTTACGGTACTGGATGTAGTTCTGCAGGTAGAGAGCAATGGCTTCGGTGGAGCAGAAGTATTTCATGTCCTCGCTGACGGTTTCGCGTAGGTCTTTCAGCATGCGGAAGAAATGGTCGATGGAGTTCTTGCTGTTGAAGATGATGGCGGTGTAGTCGCCGATATGGATGCGCGTCTTGCGGAAATCGCTGGCAGAGATGCCAACGATCTCGAAAAACTTAAAGAAGGTGAGTTCTACTTTGTGCTTCTGGATAAGGTTGCGGTAGGGCGATTTCTCCAAATCGGCCGGCTCCGGCTGCGAAATGAGGATTTTCTTGACTTTCATACCAGTGGTGTTGAACTAATCAACTGTCTGTAAACTAACTTATAAAATATTTTGTCAATACCAAAATGGGTGTCATTTCAACGATGCAAAGATAGTAAAAAAGATAGAATTGCGAGCCCGACGAATGTGTTAAAAAAAGTTTCATCCCACGGAAAAGCCTCATTATAAACTCCAATCCGGTGACGATACCGATGATTGTCAGCATGACATCGTGGCCGTGAGGCAGGTAGAAGTACAGGAACAGCAGCGGCACCAGTGCCGATGCCAGTACCAGGTGATACAGGTAGTTGCTGGTGATGTAGAGCGCCACCGCGCCGCTGTTGTCGAAGATGACACCGAGCAGCCGCATGATGCTGTTTCGCAGCAGATAGGCCGTTGTCAGTGCCAATGTCAGCAGCAGGTATGGCCCTATGCCGTCGAGCGTCAGACTGTGCACCGTCAAGGCTCCCGCTGCGAGCATCATCAACGCTATGGGTACCAGTTGGACGGTGCGCGTCAGGTTGTTGCCCCGCAGGATGCGCTCCATGGCACGGCTGTCCACGATGGCTGTCAGCAGGTCGCTGATGCGTAGTTTGTGCAGGCGGAAGTAGGTGCAGAGCAGTGCGGTGAGCATTGCCAGCACTGCGAATGTCCACGGCGCGGCCATCCCTTGTGTCAAAGGTTGCAGCCCGTTGTGTTCCACACTGAGGCTGTGGCCCATGAAGAGTGACGGCCGCTGTTGCACCTCGGTCATCGGCCGCGGGGCGAAGACTGAATCCAGCATTGCCACGCCCGCATATTCCTCTTCTGCCGGCTCTGCTGACGGGGCAGTGGCGGTGTCCCAGAGGTAGAAGGGAAGGGTGCTGAGGTCGAGGGTGTCGTTCATGGTTTAGTGTTGGATGATGAGTTTGTGTATCGTGATGCCTTGGTGGGTGCGGAAGAGCAGGATGTAGAGCCCGTCGGCAAGGGAGGTCAGATCTACGGTGGCGTTGGGCTCCACGGGGGTGTCATACAGACACCGACCGTAGAGGTCAAGCAGGCGCAGGCTGCCGGCGTGTCTGTTGCCGAGGATTATGGGCCCTGCCGTAGGATTGGGGGATACGTGTAGTTGCGGTTCTCCATTGGCTGTTCCGATGCCCAGCGTTGACGGGTCGCCGAACCAGCCATAGGGAGCCTCCCACTGTGCCAGCGGCAGGCCGACATCGTCAATCCACACGCAGTCGCTCCCGGCCGAGGTGCTCTCGTCCTTCACGTAGCGCCAGCGCAGGCTGTGCTGTCCGATGCCGAGCGGATAACTGTAACGCCGCCAAGGGGTCTCGCCTGATACGCCGTCGCCCTGCACTTGGCCGTCGATGCTGAAGAGCAGTTTGTCGTAGCGGTTTTCGGTCGAGGTGCGCATCCAGAAGCTGATGCTGTCGGGCTGCGGCAGCAGGAGGTCGATGCCGAGGTCGGAGGTCTGGCGGTAGTCTATGGCACCACTGCGCAGGCTGAAACGACCGGTGTGGCTTACGTTGCTGTCCACCGTCCATCCTGCGGTGCCGCCCGTTTGCCACGGATACGACCCCATACCCTCCTCGAAGCAGTCCATGCCGTGGCTGGCGACGAGGTAGAAGCCGTAGTGCTCCGTCATGGCACCGCCGTGCAGGGCGGCTTGGACGTGCAGATGGGTCAGTGGGGTGGGGGAGGCGATGGGCGAAAGGGTAAGGCTGTTGGTTGACAGCAGGGTGGCGGCGGTGTCGGTGGTGGGCAGGGTGGTGACGGCGAGGCGCAGACTGTCCGAAAGCCCTGTCGTCGAGGTCTCAAGCAGGTAGTCGTGACCCGCCAGCAGGCGCCGTGCCGTGCTGCTGTCGGCTTCGAGCAGGCGGAATGCGGCGGCTGGTGGTGTGTAAGGCAGGCTGTGGCCTGTGACGATGCGGCAGAGCAGGCTGTCGGTGCCGAGCTGTAGCCGCAGGGTGGCCTGCCACCGCATGGCGGCAGCGGTGATGCTCACGGGCAGCGTCGCGACTGCCTGTGCCTGTGGCGGTAGATTGTCGATGGTCAGGCTCTGGGGGGCTATCCAGGCGCCGAAGGCTGAGTCGGCGGCGTCTTGCACGAGGTGGATCTGCAGGCTGTCGAGGGGCAGGCTGCCGATGTTTTCCACCACGCAGTCGATGCTGTTGTCGCCGGCCGTCACGTTGCGCAGGGTGGCAGCGCGGCCTGTCGCCGCGCTGACGGCGACGGTGTCGACCGTTGCCATCAGGTTGGGTCCGCTGGCGGTGATCACCGCAGGGCGGCTGTCGAGGCTCTGGCGCAGTGCCAGTTGCCCGTGGCCTGTGGCGTCGATGTCCACGGCACCCAGCAGGCTGTCGCCCTGCAGCAGGGTGACGATGGCGCCGGGGGTGGCGGTGACGTCGATCTCTGTCGCTCCGTCGACGATGCCGGTGGCCTGCAGCGCGGCCTGCTGCGGTGCTCCGGTGTAGAGGCGCAGGCTCGGGTCGCCGAGCAGACAATAGGTCTCGCGGTAGAAGATGTCGTAGGGCGATCCGGCGGCGCTCACGGCGAGGTTGCCCGCTGCCAGCAGTTGCCCGAGGGTTTCGATGCCGTCGGCGCGTCCCAGCCAGCCGTCGAAGGCACCGAGGCGCGTGGCGTCATAGTCGGGCTCGAGGCTGAAGGGGTACTTGGCACCCACGGCCCAATAGTAGTCTTCGTTCCAGAGGGTGGAGTTGGTGGCTCCTATCACGCCCACGGCGCCCCCCACGGGCTTGCGCAGCAGTTGTTCGCCGAGGCAGGTGCCGCTATAGTCGTTGCTTGAGCAGCAGTTGTTTACATAGATGGCGGGCTGGTTTTCGTCGAGGGTGGCGAAGTGGTTGTAGGTGACGGAGGGTAGTGTCCATCCGGCGTTGGAGCAGTGGGCTGTGTAGTTTACCAGGAGGTTGCCGCGGGCTATGTCGTCCAGTATCTCGCTGCGCTGGCTGCCCGAGGCGGGATTGTGGTAGCACACGGTGTCGAGGGTGGGGTGGGCCAGCTTGGTCTCGCGGCCGAGGTAGGTCACCTGGCCGTTGGTGGTGATGGGCGCGGGGTCGCGCAGTTCCTGGCCGGCCACCAGCAGCACGCGGCGCAGCTGTGCGGTGTCGAGCGTGCGGCCTTGTTCGTAGCGCAGTGTCTTGCTTACGATGGCGTTCAGCTGGGCGGTGTCGTTCACCGGCCAGCGGCCTGTCAGGGCGTCGGGCAGCAGGTCGCCTGTGTGGTCGGCGTAGTAGAGGTCGGTTGCATGGGTGCCGAGTTCCTCGGGGGCGTGGGTGCCGATGTAGGCCTGCAGCTGTTGCACGTCGCCCACCAGCAGCAGATAGTCGGGCGGAGCGATGGCGGTTGCGGGGTCGAAGTGCGGGGCGAGGAGAGCCTGTATGCTGTCGCGCAGGTGCGATGTGGCGTAGAGTTCCACCACGTCGTAGCCCTCTTGCCGCTTCCAGCGCACGAAGGGTTGCAGCCCTTCGCGGTATTCGGGGCGTGAGACGATGAGGTAGCGGCGCGGCCACGCAGTGGCCGCGCCGCTCTTGGGACCGGTGACTGTCAGGGTGGCGTCGAGGGCTGTGAGCAGTTGCACTGTTGCCTCGGCGGGCCGGTAGACGGCCGGATGGACGCTGAGGCGCACCACCTGGTGCTGCCCCATCGTGCCGAGGTCTTCGACCACGAGGGGGGCGCCGGCGCTGTAGGCCGTGGCCGAGGCGTAGACCTTCTTGTCGGCAGCGGCGCGTGGCGCGGGACGGTCTTTGACGGCGGCGCCTGTGTAGGGGGCCAGGTAGTGGTAGCCGCTGTCGGGCAGCTGCATCGTAAGGTAGGCCGGTTGCTGCCGCTTGATGTGCAGACGGCAACCCCGCGGCAGCGACAGCAGCACGCCGCCGCGCGGCAGGGCCGGCAGTCCCGCCCGGGGAGCGAGGCTCGGGAGGCCCTCAGCAAGCAACATCGCGGTGTCGCCGCCGGCGGGCTGCAGGGCCACGGCGCCCAGCCTGAAGCGCAGGGAATAGCCCCCGTCTGCGGTCGCCGATACGTCGAAAACAGCCCCTCCGGACGGTTGGGCACACAGGCTACCGCCAAGCAACAAGCATAATGTCAATGCAATATATCCAAGCAGAGACTTCATGAGACGCTTCTTACCACGCGGCAAAAATACGAAAAAAAACAAGACCGGTAAAAAATTAACGTTGCAAGTGCAGCCGGTGGCGACTGTGGGCTACCGGCTTTTGTTGCGGGCACCCCGCCGCCGCTCCGCCTCCGGACCGCCGTTTGTCCGGCTTTTGTCGGACCATCTCCGGACCATCCTCGGACCACCCTCGGACCATCCCCGGACCAAGAAGCTATAGACGGCTGTGGTTCAAGCTGTTGTTTTCTGCGCATTCTATGCCCGGAAAAGGCAGTGCACGTCAGCTTGATGCCAGCGCTTCTTTGGCTCAAACACAAAATTTTGCGAGGCCCTTGCGATGTCGTCTTTTTTGTGTATATTTGCAGACCGTAACACGATGTCTATGGCTAACGTAAAATGTTCTATACCAAAGGGTACGCGCGATTTCTCGCCGGTCGAGATGGCGCGACGCAACTATATTTTCGACACCATCCGCTCGGTCTTCAGCCTCTTTGCCTTCGAACCCATCGAGACGCCGTCGCTCGAGAACCTCTCGACGCTGATGGGCAAGTATGGCGAGGAGGGCGACAAGCTGCTCTTCAAGGTGCTCAACAGCGGCGACTTCATGGAGGGCGTGGACTTCACGCAGGACTACCACAAGGTGGCGCCGCAGATCTGCGACCGCGGCCTGCGCTATGACCTGACGGTGCCTTTTGCCCGCTATGTGGTGCAGCACCGCGACCAGGTGGTGCTCCCCTTCCGCCGCTACCAGCTGCAACCCGTGTGGCGCGCCGACCGTCCGCAGAAAGGCCGCTACCGCGAATTCTACCAGTGCGACGCCGATATGATTGGCTCCACGTCGCTGCTCAACGAGCTGGAGCTGGTGCAGATGATTGACGCTGTGTTCAGCAGGCTGGGCATCGGGGTGACGGTGAAGATCAACAACCGCAAGGTGCTGGCTGGCATCGCCGAGCTCATCGGCGCGCCGGACAAGATAGTGGACATCACCGTGGCCATCGACAAGCTGGACAAGATAGGCCTCGACAACGTGCGCGCCGAGCTTGCCGACCGTGGGCTGACGGCGGAGCAGATTGCCGCCCTCGACCCTGTCTTCTCGCTCAGCGGCACCGCCACGGAGAAGATACATCAGCTCAAGGCCCTCTTTGCCTCGGTGAGTGTGGGCCTGCAGGGTGCCGACGAACTGGAAGAACTCTTCGGCTACATCGACGGCGCGGGCATCGGCTGCGGTGTGGAGCTCGACCTTACGCTGGCTCGCGGCCTCAACTACTACACTGGCGCCATCTTCGAGGTCAAAGCCCGCGATGTGCAGATTGGCTCCATCTGCGGCGGCGGGCGCTACGACAACCTGACCGGCATCTTCGGCATGCCCGATGTCAGCGGCGTGGGCATCTCCTTCGGCGCCGACCGCATCTACGACGTGCTGACTGAGCTCGGCGCCTTCCCCGAGGGGCTGGAGCAGGCTGCCACAGTGATGTTTATCAATTTCGGTGCTGCCGAAGGGCGGGCCTGCATCGGCCTGGCGGCACGCCTGCGGGCTGCCGGCATCGCCACGCTCATCTACCCCGATGCCGCCAAGATGAAGAAGCAGATGGACTATGCCAACCGCAAGGGTATCCCCTACGTGGCTTTCGTGGGCGAAAGCGAGATGCGCGACGGCACCGTCACCCTGAAGAACATGGCTACCGGCGACCAGCAGACGCTCGCCGTGGAACAGATGATCGAGGTCCTGCAATGAAACGGCTGCTGATTATAGCATTGCTCTTGATGACCTGCAGCCTGAAGGCTCAGGTGATAGACACCGTCTTCGAGGTGGGCGTGGGCGAATGGGAAACCCCTCCTGCAGCCCCGGCCCCGGAGAGTGCAGCCTCCCCCATGACTGACGGGGTGCTCCCTCCTGTGCCTGATACCGTCTACATTTTCCGCACGGATACCCTGACCGTGGTTCGCACCGACACGCTGACGCTGCACCGCACAGATACTGTCTACGTGCTGCATACCGACACCGTTGTGCGGCGTGTGACAGACACTGCGGCGTTGAGTGCCCTGCGCGAGAAGGAAGCCTTCTATAAGGAAATTCTGTCGGCCAACGGCGTAGACAAAGTGAAGCTTGAAGCCGAACGCAACTATTATATCCACATGGTGGACTCGCTGCGGTCCATCGTGCGCATCGCCGAAATCGAGGCTGTGCGCAAGGAAGAGGCCAACAAGTATCTCGAAGAACGCGCCCGCGCAGCTGAGGAGAAGGTGGCTGCCGCCACCAACCGCAAGAAGAAGGTGCGCCCCATTCAGGGTGTGGCGCTGCGCTTCTACCGCACACCGGCGTGGGAGATACGCCTCAAAGGTGGTGCCCAGCCGAACACCTACGATAAGTATATCAGCAATCGCAACGAGGGCAATGTGGAGTTCGACTATGTCACCGGCGCGTCGGTGATGCTGTGGGATCTGACACGCTACTTCAACCAAAACCACACGATAGGCGGGGTCAATGGTCGCGAGATAAGACGCTTCGATCAGGACTTTGCCTACGACATAGGTTTCTACGTGGGGTTCGGTGGCAGCAACCTCTTCAAGAACTTCTACACCGGCTTGAGTTTCCGCTTTGTTGATTTCTTCTACCTGACGATGGGTGTCAATATTGCCGAATACCAGGTGCTGAAAAGTGGCTATGAGAGCGGCGATGTTATAGGCGCAAGCCTCAGCATCGACGATGTCACGGCGAAAGCCTGGCTGGTGAAGCCCTTTGTGTCGCTGTCGATAGACCTTGACTTCTTGAGTTTCATCAAGAAATAGGAGACAGTCAGCTCCAGATACTAAGTTTGCTGAGGAACGAGACGTTCTCGCGGACGGCCGACTCGATGACGCGGTCGAAGGTGAGGTCGCCGTCGGGGTGGAAGGCCACGGTGATGGGCATCACATAGATGGGCAGGTTCTTGGTGAGCCCGCGCAGGCGTACGGCGTCTTTCTCTGTGGTGATGATGATTTTGCGTGGTGCCTGGATGGTGTTGAATTGCTCGCTGATGCGGGCTATGTCGCGCGGGGTATAGTGGTGGTGGTCGGCGAAGGCCATGTGTTGGGCTTTGCAGCTGCGGCGCACCTCGTCGAGCAGGGGCTCGGGATGGGCAATGCCGGTGACGACAAGCACCTGGTCGAGGCGGCGCAGGTCGAGGTCGGTGGCGGTGCCGTCGAGGGTCTGCAGGCGACCGTAGCGGAGGTAGGAGAAGAAGACTTTCTGGTAGTTCTGCAGGCGCAGGGCGTTGATGATGTTGTGTTTCTCGATTGGATTGAGCCGGGCGGGGCTTTTGGTGACAATCACGATGCTGGCGCGGTGGCGTGCCGAGCGGAACTCGCGCAGGTTGCCGTAGGGCAGGATGCGGTCTTCGTAGAAGGGGTGCCGATACTCGGTCAGCAGCAGGTTGATGTTGGGTTTGATCTGGCGGTGCTGGAAGACGTCGTCGAGGATAATCAGTTCCGGCACAGCGTCTTCGGGTTGCTGCATCAGCTTGCGGACCCCCTCGACGCGTTTCTCGCAGACGGCCACCTGCACGTTGGGGTGTTTGCGGCCCATCATGGCTGGCTCGTCGCCGAGCTGTCGAGGGCTGTGGCTGCCGTCGTCGAGCACAAAGCCTTTGCTGTGGCGCTTGTAGCCTCGGCTCAGGATGGCGGTGCGATGGTGGTCGGCCAGCAGGTCGATGAGGTATTCCACGTGAGGCGTCTTGCCGGTGCCGCCGGTGCTGAGGTTGCCCACGCCGATGGTGGTAATGTGTGGGGCTTCCTGTTTCAGCAGCCCCATGGCGTAAAGGAAGTTCCGCACCGCCACGCCTACGGCGTACCACATGGTCAGTGGCCACAGGATGTAGGATATGGTGGTGCGGAAACTCATGTTGTTGTTTTACTTGAAGTAGCGGTTCAGCAGGCCTTCGAGGGCTTTGCCGTGACGGGCCTCGTCGCGGGCCATCTCGTGGACGGTGTCGTGGATGGCGTCGAGGTTGAGGGCTTTGGCGCGCTTGGCGAGGTCGGTCTTGCCGGCGGTGGCGCCGTATTCGGCTTCGACGCGGACGCGCAGGTTCTCCTTGGTGCTGTCGGTCAGCACTTCGCCCAGCAGCTCGGCAAACTTGGCGGCGTGCTCGGCCTCCTCAAAGGCGGCCTTCTCCCAGTAGAGACCTATCTCGGGGTAGCCTTCGCGGTGAGCCACACGGGCCATGGCCAGGTACATGCCCACTTCTTTGCACTCGCCTTCGAAGTTGGAGCGCAGGTCGGCCTTGATGTCTTCCGGAGCGTCTTTGGCCACGCCGACGATATGTTCGGCGGCCCAGGTCTTGATGTCTTCTTTCATTTCCTGCATCGGTTTGCCGCAGATGGGGCACTTCTCGGGCATTTCGTCGCCCTCGTAGACGTAGCCGCACACGGGGCAGATAAACTTCTTGCTCATTGTATTTCCTTTTGTTTTAGGGTTAATAATTGCTTTTAATTGCAACTGCAAAAATACTAACTTTTTATGATATGGAGAAAAATATTTTTACAGGTCTGGTTTTTTTCGTATTTTTGCAGCCGTTTATCAGGTTGAACAATAGGCATCCACGGCTCTTGGTCCGATGGTGGTCCGGGGATGGTCCGAGGATGGTCCGAGGATGGTCCGATGGCGGTCCGGCAAAATCCGGACCGGCGGCGGACCGGAGGCGGTGGGGCGGCGGGATGCCTGCGGGAGAGAAAAGGTATTGAAAAAACGGCAGAATTGAACCACCGCCGGTTGGGTTCCGCCAAAGGGATTAAATCAAAGGATAGAATGTTGAAAAAAGGACATAGCAAGAAAGGGGAGACCGTCTCGTTTTCAGGGCGCTTGAGCCGGACGGTTATTCTCGTGGTAGCAATCTTTGTCATTGCGCAGCTCGTCATCGTCGGTTTCACATCCAGCAGCATCATTGCTGAGGAGGCAGCCCGCTCCACGCAGCACATGCTGCACGGCACCATCGGCGAGCTTGAGCTGCCGCTGGGCGAGGTGGAGATCACCACGCGCACGGTGGCGTCGCTCGTGGCCTCGATGCCCGGTGCCGCCACTGCCGAGATGATCATGAAGCGCACCGTGGAGGTCGACTCGCTCATCTGCGGCGGCTCGGTGATCTACCCCGCTGCCGACGGCCCCAAGGTCACGATGAGCTACCAGGACTCCACCGGCGTGGTGCACAGCTACCCGCTCATGGGCGGTTGGGGCGAAGGGTCGTGGGTGAAACGCGGCATAGCCCTCATCGGTGAGCGCCGCGCGCCCTGCTGGGCACCGCCCTACAAGGCCGAGGGCAAGCGCAACCAGCGCGTGGCCTCCTACCTGTACCCCATCTATCTGGAGGACAGCACCCTCTTTGCCATCGTTACCGCCGAGCTGCCCGTCGATTGGATGAAGCGCAAATGCGAGTCCCTGCGCCCCTATCCCAACTCGCTGACGACCATCATCTGCGAGGATGAAATCATTGGTATTGAGGATACTGCCATGATGCTGCAAATTAAGACGGCTGTCGACAACGACACCACCGTGCAGGACATTATCGAGGACATGAAGCGTGGCGCGGACAGCATGCGACGCATCGGCTCCGGAGCGCAGGCCGGCTACATCGTCTATGGCCCGCTGCACAATGGATGGACGGTGTCTGTCGTGTGCCAATACAAAGAAATCCTGCGCCGGTCGTCGCAGATGCACTTCAACCTGTTTGTCATCGGCATCATCTTCCTGATTTTAATCTATTTTGTCTGCCGCTACACCATACGTCGCATGTCCACCCCCATCACACAGCTCTCTGACGCCGCCCTGCGCATGGCCAAAGGCGACCTCAACACCCAGCTGCCCGAAATCAAGAGCAGCGACGAGATGAAACACCTGCACGACTCGTTCGTCTATATGCAGAACTCCATCACCGAATACATTGACGAGCTGAAAACCACCACGGCGGCCAACGAGCGCATGGAGTCTGAACTCGGGGTGGCCCGCAATATACAGATGGGGATGCTGCGCACAGACTTCCCGCCCAACGTGGCGGCCCTGCTGGTGCCCGCCAAGGAGGTGGGCGGCGACCTCTACGACTTCGTCCGTCGCGACAACTGCCTCTACTTCACTATTGGCGATGTGTCCGGCAAGGGCGTCCCCGCATCGCTCATGATGGCCATCACCCGCGCCGGACTGCGCTTTGTGGCCGGCATGAACCAGCCGATGGACAAGCTGCTCGAACGCATCAACATCAGTGTCACCGACACCAACTCTAACGATATGTTCGTCACCCTCTTCATGGGGCGCGTCAACCTCGACACGCATCACATGGAGTACTGCAACGCCGGGCATAACCCCATCATCGTCGTTCCGCCCGATGGTGAGCCCTACTACCTCAAAGCCAAGCCCAACCTGGCCATCGGCTTGTTTGAAGACTTCGTCTACGAGTCCGAAGAACTCGACCTCACCCCCGGCACCCGGCTCATCCTCTACACCGACGGCGTCAACGAGGCCGAGCGTGCCGACAAAGCTCTCTTCGGCAACGACCGTCTGTTGGCATGGGCCGGCAGCGAACCCGTGCGCAGCAGCGCCACCACTGACAAGGAGGTGGTGGACAGCCTCTTCCAGGCTGTGCAGCAATTCACCGAGGGCAACCTGCAAAATGATGATATAACCATTATGAGTATAACGATATGAAAAAGCGTTTCAACCCCATTAAGGACAAAAGCAGCGAAATCATCGAGTTCCTCATGTCCTCGCCCGACATGCCCGACGACGAGTCCCTCCGCTTCAAGCTGCGCCTCTCTATCGAAGAGGCTGTCGAGAACGTGGTGCGCTATGCCTACGAAGGCGGCATCGGATGGCTCGAAGCCGGCACCTCGCTCGACCAGAATACGCTGGTGCTCACCGTCGAATTGCGCGATGCCGGAGTGCCCTTCAACCCTCTTGACCGCGACGACCCCGACATCACCCTTTCGGCAGAAGAACGCGAGATTGGCGGACTCGGCATCTTCCTCTGCAAGCAGATGATGGATACCCTCAACTATCGCTATGAGGACGGCAACAATATCCTCACCATGACAAAGAAAATCAGCAAATAAAGATACAACAATGGATATAACAATCAAGAACGACGGTGCGAAGACCCTTGTCACCCTCAACGGACGCCTCGACACCACCAACGCCGATCAGTTCCAGACCGACATACAGCCTCTGATGACCATGCCCAACCCCGATATAGACATCGAATGCAGCGGCATGTCGTATACCTCGTCGCAGGGCCTTCGCATCTTCCTCTCTCTCCAAAAGAGCGTCCTCGCCCGCGGTGGCAAAATGGTGATGCTGAACATGAACCCTCAGGTGAAGGAGGTGTTCGATATCACTGGCTTCTCCAACATCATCGCTATCCGCTAAGTCCGCCATGAAACTCGACATGCATTGCGAGATGATTCTCGACGAATACCGCGAGCGTCAACCCATTTACAACAAGATTAAGGACATCGTGCTCGACATGCTCCACCGCACTCTGCGCGACAACAACATGGTTGTTACGGCCGTCGAAGGGCGTGTGAAGACCGAACAGAGTCTCGCCGGAAAGCTCGAACTCAAAGGCGGCAAATACCACACCATCGACGATATTACCGACATCGTCGGCGTGCGCATCATCACTTTCTTCAGCGACGAGGTCGACAAGATTGCCGCCATGGTGGAACGCATGTTCGATATCGACTGGGACAACTCGGTCGACAAACGTAAGATGCTCGCCATCGACCGCTTCGGCTACATGTCGCTCCACTACATCTGCCGCATCCCCAAGAGCCTTTGCGTCGACGAGCAGTATCCTCAACTCAACGATATCCGCTTCGAGTTGCAGATGCGCACCGCTTTGCAGCACGTGTGGGCCAACATGCAGCACGACACTGGATACAAGAGCGAGGTGGAGATACCGGTAGAGTACCAGCGCAGCCTCAACCGGCTGGCAGGCATACTCGAACTTGCCGACGAGCAGTTCAGCCGCATTCGCAAGGAAATCAACGACTACCGCCGCAATGTGCAGTCGCTCGTGGCCAGCGGCAACTTCGACGAGGTGCCCCTCAACGGCGACACCTTCCGCAGCTACTGCGAGCTGCGCCCCTTCCAGCGCCTGGCCAACAAGATTGCCACCATCAACCAGGCCGAGCTCTACGACGACAGCCCCATGCCTTACTTCCAGATACTGCTCCGTCTCGATATGAAGACCATCGGCGATGTCGAGCGTATGCGTGCCGAATACAGCGATGGCGCCTATCAGCTCGCCCTCATCCAGCTCGCCGGCACCGGACTCGACATCGTGGCCTACTCCGTCGCCCTCCAGAACCTCTGCATCGTCAAGATCCTCAAGATGGGCTTCGGCACCGCCGGCCTCACGGCTATGTTCGCCGCCCTTTATGGCGACAGCGCCTACAACGCCCAGCGCGCCGAGCGCATCTACCGGCAGGCCGTCCGCAGCGGCCTCATTAGCGAATAGCGGCCTTGACTATCAATCTCTTAACCTGTAATCTTTAACCTTGATGAACCAACCTCTCGACACCACGCTCTTCGACCGCGCAGCCACCTTTGCGGTCGAGGCTCACCGCGGCACCGAGCGTCGCGGCAAAGGGTTCCCCTATGTTATCCACCCCATGGAGGCCGCCTCCATCGTGGCTTCTGTCACCAACGACCCCGAGCTGCTCGCCGCCGCCATCCTGCACGATACCGTCGAGGACACCGATGTCACCATCGACCAGATCGAAGCGCTCTTCGGACCGCGCGTGGCTCGCCTGGTGAACACCGAGACGGCCGACAAGAGCCTCTCCTGGCGCGAACGCCGCCAGCGCCAGATGGACCGCTTCGCCGCCGCCGACCGCGACAGCCTGATAGTGGCCATCGGCGACAAGCTCTCCAACCTGCGCGCCATCGCCAACGACTACCGCAGGATGGGCGACGAACTATGGAGCCGTTTCCACGCCCCTCAGGGCAAGGTGGACATTGAGTGGTACTACCGCGGCCTGGCCAAGGCGCTCGCCGCCCTCAAGGGCACAATCCCTTACAGCGAATACCTCGCCCTGCTCAACGCCACCTTCGGCACCTCCGACCATCGGTAGCTGCACGCCCACCGACGGCGCACCGCCCCCTCACCGCTGTTCCTCCGACTTTTGTCGGACCATCCTCGGACCATCTCCGGACCACCCTCGGACCATCCCCGGACCAAGAAGGTACAGTCCGCTGTTATTCAGCTGTTTGATTATCTCCCTTAGGCTCGACGACGATGTAAGGCTGTAGTTGCCAGGGCTTTGGCGTCATGGTGCAGAACCAGTCGTAGAAGAAGGCCACGAGGCTTACCTCCGTGAACCCGTCGTGCCGGCCGTCGGTGCTGTCGTAGGGGTCGGCCATGGTGAGGAGGTCGTCGTCGTAGAAATCGGGAGTCCCATGGTCGCTGTAGCCGATGCAGGTGGTCCAATGCCCGCCCCAGAGGTTCCAGCACACCATCACCGGGCGCCCCGCCTCCAGTTGCCGGCGGAAGAACGCAGCCGCCTCGCTGTAGTCGCCAAACCGTGGACGCACATTGCCCACGGCCTGCACGCCCACCTCGGCAGTGTCTGTCAGCAGCGGCAGGCTGTCGGCAGGCTGATAGCTCGAGGCTACGATGGCGAAGTCGTTTCGACCCGCAAAATAGCTGTATATCTCCTGCACGCTGGTGCCAAAGTCGGTCAGGCACACCGCCGTGCCGGGCGTGGCATCGGGAGTGCGGCTGTCGACGTGAGTGTGCATCTTGGCAGCCAAAGTCTCCTCGGTCTCGCCGCCAATGCCATAGTACTGCATCACCGCGAGGGCCGCCGCGCAGCCGCAGGTATAGTCGGTGGTCTGCTGCTGCGAGGGAAAAGCCTTCAGTCTCACCCCTTCATTGGTGCCGCACGAACACATCAAAAGCAGCACTACTGTGGGCAAAAGTATCTTTCTCATCCAATAGAGCAAAAAAGTAGCCGTACAGCAAGCGTTGCACGGCTACAGGTATATCCCTTTGTCTTAGTCAAGCACCAGGCTGGGAGCCGAGTAGGTGCGGGCTGCGAGCTCCTGGTTGAGCATATAGAGGCTCTTGGCGTCGGTGCCGAAGAGCTCCATCTTGGTGATCATGTCGCGCGCATTGGTCTCCTCCTCGCCCTGCTCCTTGACGAACCAGTCGAGGAACTGCATCGTGCGGAAGTCCTTCACCTTGTAGGCGGCGTCGTAGATGGCGTGGATCGAGGCGGTGACATACTCCTCGTGCTCCAGACCGGCCTTCAGCACGTCCATGTCCTTCTTGAACTTCTTGTCGGGCTTGGCGATGGCGTTCAGGGTGATGGGGCAGTCGTTGTTCTGCATATACTTGTAGATGAGCATGGCATGGTCACGCTCCTCCTGCGCCTGGATCATGTACCAGTTGGCGAAGCCGTTCAATCCGCGCTTGTCAAAGTAGTTGTTCATGTCCAGATAGAGATAGGCGCTGTAGAGCTCCTTGTTGATCTGCTCGTTCAGCAGGTCGGAAACTTTCTTGTTCAGCATAACTTTTATTTTTAATTGTGTTATTGTGTTATCGCGCTATTGCGTTAGTGATGATGCATCACTATGTCGGTTTTTGACGGCGTCAATCACTAACACATTAACGCATTCTACTATTATTGTTTCTCAAAGTGTGTCTTGTCCACCGAGCACAGTGGGCACACCCAGTCGGCAGGCAGGTCTTCGAACTTGGTTCCGGGGGCTATGCCGTTGTCGGGGTCGCCAACTGCGGGATCATAAACGTAACCGCAAACGTCGCAAACGTACTTTTCCATTTTGTTATTTTTTAAGGTTTATATTCGGCTGCAAAAATACAACTATTTTCTTATTCGGCAAAATTATTTTGCAAAAGACATTGCCGATGAGCAGCGAACGGCCGACAGGTTCCTTTCTTCACTCCTTCTTCGTGGGTTCTTTTTGCCTTCTTTGCGGCCTTGTCAAATATACTGGAAATCATTCATATCCAAATATGCATAAGCATCAATGAAAAAACATGCTCATGATTGTGTATGAATCACGTGCATGACTTATATTTTTGCGCTTAGAAGTGACTGCTATTTTATCACCACCATTTTCGCGATGGGCGATTGCCGACCTTGACCATTAATTGCATTTCCCTTCGGGGGTGCAGACCTTGGTGACAGACAAGTCGCCGAGCGATAGGGAGACTGTAATATTACCTTGGCGATCGGCATGGTAGTAGTGTGGGATGCCATTCGGTGAGGTGAGGTCGGTACGTCCACAGAGGTAACGGGCAATACTAAGAAAGCGACCTTCGTTCCTCCTTGTGGCAACAAAAGCGGGCGTATCATCCAAGAGGTAGTAGAGCGTGGGATTGATGTTTTGGGAAGCAAAAAGTTCATCGACTTTCGGGAAGTCGTTGCAAGTGGTCTGGACGAAATACATCCGCATCTGTGAGGTGTCCATTTCGTGCCACAATCTTGCATATTCCGCGAAGTTTTTCCGGCAGTGGTGACATGCGATGTCGTATATCACCACCACTTTGCTGTGCGTCGTGTCTGAAACCAACATCATCTTCAGCTGCTCCACTGTCAGTGGGATGTGGTTAGCATACTGCTGTGCCGCCTTGATTGATGCCTCGCGGTTCCAGGGAGTGTGTACCTCGACAGAGATACACCCTTGAAGCAGCATTGCGCCCAAGGCGTGGACGGCAAGGAATCTGATGATGTGGTGTTGCATGTTGGATGTGTTTTTGCTTATTCTACATTATTGTTGACCTTGTGGAAAACTCGGTCGAACTTGGCATGTTGCTCAGGAGTGTAGTTGTCGTTGCTAACGGTAATGGTTTCGCTCACTTTATCATAAGTTATGCGCAGGGTTTCCAATTGTTCGCCATACATGTTGAATTCTGTCATACTACCGGAAGTTTCACCATCGAACTGATAGACAAAGTCGAATGGAGCGGGGTCAAAACTATAGGGTTCAAGCATTGTTTGCATTGTTCGACCAGTGGAATCCGTAAAGAACTCCATTGTCATGTTATAGACAAAGTGAATTTCAGAACCTGCGATAATGTCGTTAAAGTCTAGATGAGCCTCCCAGTGCGTCCCAACGAATGAGACGGTCTCTTGTCCGGGAGTGGGGTTGACGGAGCCTTCGTTTGGTTCTTCTTTGCTGCAGGAGACTAGCAGCATCGCGCCCAAGGCGAGGACGGCGAAGGATTTGATGATGTGGTGTTGCATGTTGGGTGTGTTTTGATGGTATTCTATTCTGTAAGTGGGTGGTAGGTATATGTTTCCACTGTACCGTAGGTGATGGTTGTGTCCTCGGGATGGTAAGTGAACTCCACCGGGTCGGTATAACCAATGATGATGCCTTTCATTGTGGCGGTGTCGAATGTATAGGTCATCGGGTAGGTATTGCCACCGTAGGGATCATCGCCATTGTAGATACGATGCTCATAGATGTTGCCAGTGCTGTCGGTCATAAAACGCCAGATGCTGGTGTCAACGACGTGCATTGACGAAGTCCACCATTCGTCGATGACTGTTATCCAAGCCGTACCGGAGAGCGAGAACGGCTCGGCCACAGGCTGTTGCGGCACAGTGTCAGTGGTGCCAGCGGGTTCATTGTTGTTTTCTTTCTCGCAGCCGATGGCAGTCAGCAGCATCGCGCCCAGGGCGAGGGCGGCGAGGGATTTGATGATGTGGTGTGTCATATTGATTATGTATTTGATGGTTTACTATTTCATTACTACAACTTTTCGCGCTGGACGATCGCCGATTTTGACAAGGTAGACACCGGCGGGGAGGCTGTTGTTGCGGATGCTGCGACCGGTGATGTCGAAGATGCGGACGGTCTCGCCCTCGGCTCCCTCGACGACGATGCGGCCGCCGAGGGCATAAATGGTGACGGATGAGATGTCCGCGTCCTCTATGCCATCGCAGTCGGAGATTATTTCGGAGAAGTTTTCCCAGCCGTATGCATTGTGATAATCACTCTCGCTGCCACAGGGAACGACCAGCAAGGCGTTGTTGTCTGTAAACGCCGGCAGTTGCGGATACTGGCTGCTACCACAAAGCGGGGGCTCGATAGCGGCAATCCACACTGTGTCGATATTGTTGCAATCAACAAATGCGCTGGCCATCACATTCTCCAGCGTAGATGGCAGATGAATAGTCCGCAGAGAGGTACATAGGCAGAAGGCCTGCCCCCAAATAATCCTCACCCCCTCGGGCAGGTTGATGGTCTCAAGCGACGAGCATTCACGGAATGCGGCACTCCCTATTTCCTCGACGCTACCGGGAAGGTTGACCTCCGTCAGCCGTGTGCATCCGAAAAATGCGTTGCCACTGATTTCCGTGATGCCGTAGGGCAATGTCACGCTTGTAAGCGAATCGCAATTCATAAAAGTCTGCCAATTCATATCGGTCACATGGTACCATACCCCCTCATGCTCCACCGAGTCGGGCACCACCAACACGCCCGTCGGCTTGGGGTAGCCATCGTAGTAGTTGTCATTGTCACCCGCCTTAGGATAGGTGATTCTAACCTCCCTGTCGGCTTCGGAAATAATCTTGTAGTAAAGCGTCTGTCCCGTCGGTGCGACTGCCGAGAAATGGAAAACGGCAGCCCTGCCGGTATTGGCTGTCAGGGTCAGCACCGCGAGGAGTGCAAGGAGTGTTTTTGTACGTTTCATTGTCTTGATGATATTATGTTTTCTTACTATATATACCCCAAAATCGGGTCGAATCTGACATCGGGGGTGATTTTATTAGGATTCGCCAGTTGACTTCTTCATGTTGTAGTAGAAGACGGTATGCATTTCGGCGGCATTGCAGGTGTGGAAGACGGCGAATGTCTTGGTGTCGCAGGAGATGGCGAGAATTTCGGCATCGGGGGAGTCGCCGCGAACGACTTGCTCGTAGTTGTGTCGGTTGACCTGCCGGGAGAAGACGGCGTTTGGGGCGACTACCTTCATTTCTTCGACCATGTTGGAGATGGCGAAGTCGGAACAGAGTGCCTGCCAAGCGCTGTCGGTGGTGGCTTCGAGGAGGGTGACGTCGAGGGTGATGGTGTCGTTTACGTGGTAGTTGTGGATATAGCTGGCGGCGATGCCGTCGGCATGCTCGTAATGGCGGTAGAGGTCACTGACACTACGCATGGGCAGCACGTGCCGCCACACGACAACGCCAACCGCCGTTGCGACGGCCAAAGTCAAAAGGATTGTTGTAATAGGTCGTTTCATATCTTTGCAAGTATTTGGGTTGTTCTATCACAGGCCTCTGCGGTACAGCACTGTAGGTCGCCTTTGACGAATGTGTCGGTGTTTTGTGGGACGAGGAGTGCCACCGCTGTCACCGTCACCGCAACGGCCAGTACGGCGGCGCCGATGAGGGTGCGCGTGGCCCTCTGGCGGCGTTCCCGCCGGTGGCACCATTCGGCAAGGCCTTCAGTCATCGCCCGCATCTCGGTTTTATAGTCTTGTTGCATATTGTCTCAGTTTATTCATTATTCGGTTTACGCGTTGATATACAGCGTTGGGTTCTATTTTAAACCCAGCAGCTATCTCCTCGGCCGAGTAGCCTTCAAGTCGCATACGCATCAAGCGTTGCTCGTCGGGGGTGAGGGCAGAGAAGAGGTCGTCAATTCGCTCAGCGACATCGCTCTCTTCGGTGAAGACAGTTTCTGCCATCTCTTCGGTGACGGGTTCCAATTCAGGATGTTTCTTTCGATAGAGGTCGACCAGAACGCTGCGTGTCACCCTCCGAACTCACACGCGCTGCTGCCACTCCGACCGACCCGACATCGTGTCGAACTTGAGCCATAGCATAATCCATACCTCCTGCACCATGTCCTCGCAGCGCGGTATGTCGCCACGGGCAAAGTCGTAGCAGACGCGCCACACCGTCGCCTGGTGCCGCCGCATAAAGGACTTGTAGTCCTCGTACCGCTGCCTGCTATGTTGCTCCATCTATAATATAAGACGTAATTTTTGACACAAATCTTACTCAAGGTGCAAAAAAAAATGAAGAAAAACTGATTTTCTTCATTTTTTTATATCCTGTCAGCATCACAGGTGAGGCTAAAATAATAGGACGGATTCCTTATTCCACCAGCTTGAAGTCGCTGGCGGGGTGCTTGCACCAGGGGCAGATGAAGTCGGCGGGGAGCTCGTCGCCTTCATAGACGTAGCCGCAGACGTCGCAGACCCATTTCTTTTTGCCACCTGCTATCTGTTGTCCGCTATCTGCTGCCGTAGGCTTTATGTGCTGCTGGTAGTAGGCGTAGGTGATGGAGGGACTGTCGCTGAGGACGCGAGCCTCCATAGGCATGGCGATGAACATGGTGTGGGTGCCGAGGTCGATGCTCTTGGTGACGACGCAGCTAATGACGGCGTTGATGAACCGTGGCAGGTATAGCAGGCCGTTTTCCGTGCGCAGCTCCTGCTCGCAGCCAGCGAACTTGTCGACATTGCGGCCGCTCTGGAAGCCGAAGTGCTGGAAGGGCTTCATGGTGGCCTCCTCGCTGAGGGGGCAGAGATTGAACTTCAGCGTGCGCAGCACCATGTCGTGCGTGAGGTTCTGCTTGTTGACGCAGATCATCAACTGCAGCGGGTCGCTGGTGACCTGCTGCGCCACGTTGATGATGCAGGCGTTGTCTTTGTCGCCTTGACGTGCCACGAGGACAAAGAGTCCGTAGCTGATATTGAAGATGGCTTTGTTGTCGATCATGGGTGTGGTTTTATAGATTGGATATAGGGATAGATGCGATAGATTTCTATAGAGTCTATCGCATCTATCATTTCTATAATGTCTTTGCTATCGCGTCGGCGAGGGCGGCGAGCTGTTCTTCCTGGGCGGCGGTGGCGGCGCTCTTGAGAGAGACCGTTTCGCCGACGATGGCGATGTCCTTCAGCTGCTCCAGCTCGGCACGCATCAGCTTGGCGGCCTGCGGAGCCCAGGAGCCGTTCTCGATGAGGGCCACGGTGCGCTTCTGCCAGGCGTGGGCCTCGAGGTCGGCCAGGAGGTTCTCCATCGGGGTAAAGATGCCGTTGTTGTAGGTACTGGAGGCCAGAACCACATGGCTGGCGCGGAAGCACTCGGCCACCAGCTTGCTGGCGTGGGTATGGCTGGCGTCGTAGGCTTTGATATTCTTGACGCCACGCTCCGAAAGCAGGGTTCCTAGGCGCAGGGCGGCGGCTTCGGTGTGGCCGTAGATGCTGCCATAGATGATGACAACGCCCTTGTCCTCAGGCTCATACTTACTCCACACATCGTGCTTGCCGACAAACCACTCTATATTCGAGCGCCACACCGGCCCGTGCAACGGGCAAATCATCTGGATGTCGAGCGCGGCAGCCTTCTTCAGAACATTCTGCACCTGCAGGCCGTATTTGCCCACGATGTTGATATAGTAGCGGCGGGCGTCGTTGAGCCACTCGTGCTCGAAGTTCACCTCGTCGGCGAAGAGGTTGCCGCTCAGGGCACCGAAGGTGCCGAAGGCGTCGGCGGAGAAGAGGGTCTTGCTGGTGCTGTCGTAGGTCATCATCACCTCGGGCCAGTGCACCATGGGGGCCATGGTGAAGACGAGGTGGTGATGCTCGGTGAGGAGTTCATCGCCCTCCTTGACAACCATCAGGTTGGCAGGCTGGTTGCCAAAGAACTGCTGCATCATCTGTGCGGCTTTGGCGGCGGTGACCACCGTGGCCTCGGGGTGGCGCAGCAGGAGGTCCATCAGCGTGGCGGCATGGTCGGGCTCCATGTGGTGCACCACCACATAGTCCAGCTTGCGGCCATAGAGGGCGGCCTCCACATTCTCGAAGAACTGCGCCGCGACGGCATTGTCGACGGTGTCGAACAGCACCGTCATGTCGTCGACAAGGAGATAGCTGTTGTAGCTCACCCCACGCGGTATGGGGTATACATTCTCAAACAGGGCCAAGCGGCGGTCGCTGGCACCGACATGGATCAAATCCTTGGTGATGTATTGTGTATTCTGCATGTCTTTTAGTCTATTTTGTCAAATCCCAAATACGGTCTCAGGCACTCGGGCATCACGATGCCGTCGGGCGTCTGGTTGTTCTCCAGCAAGGCGGCCACGATGCGCGGCAGGGCCAGGGCCGAGCCGTTCAGCGTGTGGCAGAGCTGCATCTTGCCGTTCTCGTCCTTGAAGCGGAGCTTCATGCGGTTGGCCTGGAAGGTCTCGAAGTTGCTCACCGAGCTCACCTCTAACCACCGCTTCTGTGCGGCACTCCACACCTCGAAGTCGAAGGTCATGGCCGAGGTGAAGCTGATATCGCCGCCGCAGAGCTTCAGGATGTGGTAGGGAAGCCCCAACTTGTCGAGCAACCCACCCACGTGCTTCTTCATCTCTTCCAGCATGTCGTAGCTGCGGTCGGGGTGCTCGATGACGACGATCTCGACCTTCGAGAACTCATGCAGACGGTTCAGCCCGCGCACGTCCTTGCCGTAGCTGCCGGCCTCGCGGCGGAAGCACTCGCTGTAGCCCACCCTCTTGATGGGAAACTGCTTGGCGTCCACCACCTCGCCACGGAAGATGTTGGTGATGGGCACCTCGGCCGTGGGAATCATGTAGAAGCCGTCGAGCGGAATGGCGTACATCTGGCCCTCCTTGTCGGGCAGCTGGCCGGTGCCGAGGCCCGAGGCTTCGTTGACCATCAGCGGAGGCTGGATTTCCACAAAGCCCGCGTCGGCGGCCTCGTTGAGGAAGAAGTTGATCAGCGCGCGCTGCAGGCGGGCACCTTTGCCCTTGTAGAACGGGAACCCCGCACCGGTCACCTTGTTGCCCAGCTCGAAGTCGACGATGTCATACTTCTGGCAGAGCTCCCAGTGCGGCAACGCATCGGCAGGCAGGTCAGGCTTCTCGCCGAACTCGGCCACCACCACATTGTCGGCCTCGCTCGTGCCGCAAGGCACCGACGGGTGCGGCGCATTGGGCAGCGAGATGAGCTTCTCGTTGAGGGTCTTCTCGGTGGCGGCCTGCTCCTCGCCGAGGGCCTTCTCCTCGCCCTTCAGCTCGGCGGTGCGGGTCTTGGCGGCCTCGGCCTCCTCTTTCTTGCCCTGCTTCATCAGCATGCCAATCTCCTTGGCCATGCGGTTCTGCTCAGCCTTCACAGCGTCAGCCTTCACCTGCAGGGCGCGGCGCTCCGCGTCGAGGGCGATAATCTCGTCAATCCGCGCCTCTACATCCTTCACATTCTTGATTTTCAGTCGGGAGATACACTCCTCACGATGGTCTTTTATGTATTGCAGTTGTAACATCTTTGATTGTGATTTAAATAAAATCAATAACGGCGGGACCTCCACTTTAGTATAATCCCTTGGTAAAAAAACGCCCAAAATAACACTATCTTGCAGATCTTTCGCATCCTACACCTCTCCCCATACTTTCCCTCCCCCCTGTTCCTAAGCATATCCTAAGCACATCC
>DFLB01000069.1:26622-48913 GCA_002373995.1 Bacteroidales bacterium UBA3630
TCCTAAGCATATCCTAAGCACAACCAAAGCCCCCCCCAGCTCTTAGCCCCTTAGACTTTTTGCCTCTTAGACTTTTAGACTCTTAGCCTCCCCCCCCCAAAAACAAAGTGCCGGCACAACACCGGCACTCTACCATGCAGCCCTCAACAACCCAATCGGCTGCCTCTCAGCGGAGAGAGAGGGATTCGAACCCCCGGACCCTCGCAGGTCAACGGTTTTCAAGACCGCCGCAATCGACCGCTCTGCCATCTCTCCTTTCTCCCTTTTTTGGAGGTGCAAAAATACAAACTTTTTCCGGACTGGCCAAATGCTTTTTCTGTCGTGTTGATTTTCAGTGCCATTCCTCGCGCTGCAAAGCACAGGACAGCCTTTAGCGTTGCATCTTTTGCTGCAGGAATAGGTTGGATTTGAGGGGGGTGACGCCGGCAGCAGCAGGGTGTATAGGCAGGGTGTTGCGATAGTAGACATTCTCTTCAATATTCCTCCCGTCACTCAAGCGGCAGGCTGCCAGCCGCTTCCGTGTGTTGGCATCGAAGATTTGCAATGCCCGCAAGTCGCCGTCGCCAATCTGGTAGCTCTCCGGATAGGCCACCGCATCGGTCGAGGGCACGATATAGTATTGATAAAGACCCTCCACCATGCCTCGGTGCACCCAATACGGCAGGTAGGCGCATCTCTGGCTGATGGAGGCCGTGCCGGGTGCCTTCTCAAGGGTCAGCTCCACCATGATGCCGCCGTCGCAGTTCTCATCGCGCTGGTTGCTGACCAGGTTCCCCATCGAGTAGACTACAATCTCTGTCCTGCGGTCGTTCTCGGGCCGTGCATCGAGGGTGAAGTTCTGCACCACGTGGGGATGACCGCCTATGACGGCATCCGTGCCATGCTCCAGCAGCCAGCGGGCGGTCGCCTCCTGTTCGGCATTGGCTTTGGTGGCATATTCTATACCCCAGTGGATAAGCGTGATAACAAACTCGGCGCCTTTCTCTCTCGCCACCCGTAGGTCGCGGCTCATCTCGGCAGTGTCTATCAGGTTCACCACGTTGGGACTGACGGCGGGTATGCCGTTGGTGCCATAGGTGTAGCAGAGCAGTGCCACACGGAAGCCGTTCCTTTCTACTATCAGCGGGTGCTCGTCGTCGCGCTGCTCGCGGTCGCCATAGGTGCCAAGGTGGGAAATACCCAGGCTGTCCAGCACCTGCAGGGTGCGTTCGAGGCCCCGCTTGCCGCGATCCATGCAGTGGTTGTTGGCGGTGGCCATGATGTCGAAACCCGCATCCCTGGCGGCGGCAGCCAGCGCGTCAGGCGACGAGAACTGTGGATAGCCCGTGTAGGGCGCTCCCGCCAGCGTGACTTCAAGGTTGACGATGGCTAAGTCGGCACTCTTGATGTAGTCTTCCACATAGCGGAAGCAGGGCGCGTAGTCGTAGCCACCGTCTATCTGCCGCGCGGCCTTTATCTGTGGCCCGTGCCCCATCAGGTCGCCCGCGAAGAGGAGTTTCAGGCTCTGTGCATGTCCCGTACCACCCGTCACTAGGCCGAGCACAAATACCATCATGCTGATAATATGTCTATTGCACATTGTCATATCTATTTGTTGCAACTGCAAAGATACGTCTTTTTTCACATTCTCACTGTCCGGCGGCGCCGCCGCGGGCCTGCCACTCGAGGTCGTGCTTGCCGACGGGGCGGTTGTAGCGCAGACTGAGGCTAAGCGTGTTGCGGCGGTGGTGGAGGTCCGTGTTGCGGTCGTAGGGGGTGAGGAGGAGGGCGGCGGGACTGCCTTCGGCCAGGCTGACGAGGCGCAGTTCGTCGTTGTGGCCGCCTTGGAAGATGTAGTTCCACGTGCCACTCAGGGTCAGGTTGTGCCCCTTGGCTCCCGGCAGGTGGCGCTTGATGTCGAAGTTGGTGAAGCCGTTGACCATCGACGAGCTGCGCACGGCGCTGTCGAGGGAGGCCTGGCCGACGCTGTCCGGGGCCTAGGCGTGCATCAGCACGGGGAGGAGCATGAGGGGGAAAAACAGGGTCTTTTTCATAGCATTATCTTTTTGTAGTCGCCAACTCAGTCGAAATCATGTGGTCTGCCACCTTGAGACTTTCGGCGTCGCCGTCGACGAGGAAGGCCAGGACGACCATGCGGTCGGAGGGGCAGTAGATGGCGTAGTGGCCACGGTCGCCCGGCAGGCCGTCGGCGTTGAAGACCACCAGGTGCTTGCGTTCGCGCCAATGCCGCTCGAGCGAGTCGGCCTTCTGCTTCATCTGCCGCAGCGCCTCATCGGTTATCTTGGGGTGCGAGGCGAGGTCGTCCGACTCGTTGCTTATAGTGCCGTCGACATGGTGGCGCGTGGTGGTGAATGGCAGCGCAGGCAGCTCGCGACAGAGGGTGCGGTAGACGGCCGAGTCGTCGGTCTGCAGCAGGGTGACGCAGGCGCTGTCGCCGTCGCTCAGGGGGTAGCGCTCGACGCAGTAGGCCTGCACGCCGGGACGCGAGGCATAGCGCTTATAGAGGCCCGTCTGGGCTTGCAGAGCGGAAAACGGAAAGAGGAAAGAGGAAAACAATGCAAGAAAGAAGACTGTACGTTTCATAGCTGTTGTATTTGTTTGATATGTTTGATATTGTTTTCGATGAGGGCCATCACGTCGTCGGGGTTGCACTGGCTGTTGCAGTAGATCCCCGGAGCGGGGGCGGCGGCCTGGGCGGCGTTGCCACGAGGCAGCAGCAGAATGAGCAGCACGGCGGCGGCAGCTACGGCGGGGATGGCTATGCGCCAGGCCGTGCGGTGCGGCCGTCGATGCTCGGCACGGCGTCGCTGCACGTTGGCAGCATGGATACGTTCTATCAATTCGTTGGTATTCATATTTCGTTCAATTTGCGGAGTTTCTCTTTGATGCGACCCATGCGGGTGGTGACATTGGTCTGGCTGATGCCCGTCAGGCGGCCTATCTCTTCTGACGAGAATCCATCGAGGTAGAGGCCCACCAGCCGCTGGTCGGCCACTGGGAGTTGCACAATCAGCGCCCGTAGGTGCGTCGCCTGCTCACAAAGGACGGTGTCGTCGGGCAGGTCGAATGTGTCGAGGGGAAGGGTCTCCTCCTGTCGTGCACGGTGACGGCGCCAACTGATGGCGGTGTTCAGCGCCACGCGGTAGAGCCACGTGATGGGCCTGTGGTCGGGCCGATAGCTCTTCCACCCCTGCCAGAGGTGCAGCAGGATGTCCTGCCGCAGGTCCTCGCGGTCCTCCTTGACGGAACAGAACGAGCGGCACACGCGCTCGATGGCCGCCGTGTGACGCTCGATGAGTTCTATGAAGGGGTGTTCGTCCATTGCCGTTGTTGTTTTCACACCCTTATTAAACGCCCGTCGTGTTGATTTGTCACACTCGGCGTTATCTATTTCCGCTTCGCGTAATCCATAAATCTATTCTGATTGGATTTATAGATCTCCGCCGGAGGCGGGGAGATCAGTATTCCACGATGAGCACGCCGCTGACGGCCCAGTGGGAGAACATGCCTTGGACGGGCTTACCCTGTGGGATGGCGACGGTGAGGGTGTGCTCCTTGCCGTCGGCCCAGGGCGAGAGGTCGAAGTAGACGGGTTGAGTGGCCGTGCCGGGGCACCAGCCGCTGCGCGAGAAGTCGCTACTCGATAGGCCGTTCCAGAAGTTGCCGCTCACCGGGTTCAGGTCTCGGTAGCAGCCGCAGTCCTGCCGCCAGGGGGTGTGGGTGAAGGCTACCTTGCCGTCGATGAGGATGGTGTTCTGCTTGGGCACGAACTCGTCGCCCTCGCCCCAGCCGCCGTGGCCGGTGCTGATGTAGCGCAACTCGGCAGACTGATCGATGTCTTCAAGTCTGAATGTTACCGTCAGCGAGTCGGTGCCGAAGAGCTTGCCATAGTTCTGCCCGGCCATTTCGAGGACATTGCAGGTGTTGAAGAGAGAGACGACTTCGCCGGGGAATTCACTCTCTTCTCCCGATTCCTCCCACACGTAGTCGTTGGGATACGACTTTATATCCACGGTGACCCGATGGCCGCCGCCGTCGTAGTTGCCAATCCATATGCCGATGCATACACTCTGGTCATCCATGCAGCGGTAGTAGAGGTCGGTAATCTCCTGACGGTAGAAAGTCTCGTCGCGCCAGTCGATGCCGTAGCCGGCCATGCGCTCGTTGAAGTGGCCCACACCGAAGGGGGTGAAGAAGCGCACCAGCTCGATGGGGGGCTGGTAGCTGCCCGTGGCCATCATGCCCTGGTAGCGCTGGCCGTCGCGGCCGGTGAAGACAGGCAAGCTGTCGGGGTGGTTGTTGATGCCCTCAAAGAAGCCTGGAGTGACGATGAAGAGCGACCCCGTGCGGTCGTAGGCGTCGCCGTTGCTCTGCTGGTGCAGTTCCACGAAGTGCTGGTAGTGGTGCGGCAGGTGGGGCAGCTCGACCTTTTTGAGGATGAGAGTGCCGCCGGCATAGTGCAGCACTGTGTCGTTGGGCACAGCCTGCAGGCCGCCGTCGATATGGGCATTCTCCTTGCCCCAGCATATCTGCTCGTGGTCGAAGATGCGGGTGGTGACGACGAGGCGTTCCTTCATGATGCGGTCCAGCTCGCGGGGCGAAACGCGGCGCGACGGGAGCAGCACCTTTAATGGGCCACAGATCCCCCAGTCGACCTTCTCGGCCTTGGCCAGCACCAGCCGCTTCTGCCCGTTGCGGGTGAAGGAGCGTAGCACGCCCTTGTTCAGGCCATAGTAGGGCAGTGGGTTGACATTGACGGGCGCCTTTTCGTCCATCTCGAACTCCAAGGTGTTGCTGTTGACTGAGCAGATGTGCTTCTTGCCGTCGCGGCGCCACTCAATGTCGCTGCGCGAGAACCCCGTGCGGTAGAAGTAGACGCTGTCGTCGTAGTAGGCGCTGACCATGATGCTGTCCTGTGCATAGTCCACCTCGGTGACCGTCTGGCAGTAGCCGGGGATGAGCTCGCCCTCGGGCTGCGGGCTGACGATGGTGATGACGTCGCCCTCGCGGTGCACCGTTATCACCGACGTGTCGTTCCGCTCACCATACTCAATCTGGTGGTAGGTGAACTCGTTGGCGCCTTTCGGTATCTTGACCTGCGCAACGGCCACCAGGGGCAGCAAGGTCATCAGTAGCAATGTTTTTTTCATCATAATGCAATAATAACGTGCAAATGCCGTTATTATTGTTCTAAAAGCTATTTTACATGAAGAGAATCATCGCTATGGCCTTTGTGGCCCTGTTTTCGGTGGGCGCTGTGTACGCCCAGCATTGCGGCCATCACGGTCAAGGTCAGCATTGTGGACGGCACATGCAACAGGCTCCGCAGACGCAGTTCAACGCCGACGGCATTCAGATGGATATCGTGACAGCCTTCCCAAAGGTGAAGAGCATCAAGAAAACCGACAAGTGGACTGAGGTCTACGATGCTCAGAACAAGCTGCTGGGGTATGCCATCTATAGCCAACCCGCCAGCAACGGCATTAAGGGCTTTGCCGGCGAAACGCCTGTGATGATCGCGCTCAACCTCAAGAAGAAGATTACAGGGGTGTATCTGTTGCCGTGTGTCGAGTCGCCGAATTTTGTGCAGCGTGTTCGCGATGCAGGCTTCTTCAACCAGTGGAACGGCCTGAGCATCAAGAAGGCCAAGAAGAAAAAAGTGGATACGGTGAGCGGTGCCACCTACACCAGCCGCGCCGTGGCGCAGAGCGTTCAGGCTGTTTTGAACAAGTTTTAAGGTTTCTGAGTTTTACATGAAGAATATTCGCAATTTTTGCATAATCGCTCATATCGACCATGGTAAGAGCACGTTGGCAGACCGTATGCTGGAGGTGACGAATACCGTCAGCCAGCGCGAAATGCAGGACCAGGTGCTTGACGACATGGAACTGGAAAAGGAGCGCGGCATCACCATCAAGAGCCACGCTATCCAGATGAACTATTCGAGGAATGAAGCTGATGGCCAGCGGGCTGAGTATGTGCTGAACCTGATTGACACCCCTGGCCACGTGGACTTCAGCTACGAAGTAAGCCGTGCCATCGCCGCGTGCGAGGGCGCGTTGCTGGTGGTCGACGCCACGCAGGGCATCCAGGCGCAGACCATCTCGAACCTCTACCTCGCGCTGGAAAACGACCTGGAGATTATTCCGGTGATGAACAAGATAGACCTCGACAGCGCGATGCCTGAGGAGGTGGCCGACGAAATCGTGGATCTGCTCGGATGCAAACACGAGGAGATATTGCGCTGCTCGGCCAAGACGGGCGAGGGGGTGGCTTCGGTGCTCGATGCCATCGTGGACCGCATTCCGGCACCCACGGGCGACCCGCAGGCTCCGCTGCAGGCACTGGTTTTCGACTCGGTGTTCAATCCTTTCCGCGGCATTATCAGCTACTTCCGTATCATGAATGGCACCCTTCGGACGGGCGACCACGTGAAGTTCTACAGCACGGGCCGCGAGTATGACGCCGACGAGGTGGGAGTGCTGCGACTGCAGATGGAGCCCCGCAAGGAACTCAGCGCAGGCAATGTGGGCTACATCATCAGCGGCATCAAGACGAGCAAGGAGGTGCGTGTCGGCGACACGATTACGCATGTGGCACAGCCCTGCAACGAACCTATCGCCGGTTTCGAGGCGGTCAAGCCAATGGTCTTTGCCGGTGTCTACCCTGTCGATACGGACGACTATGAGGAGTTGCGCGCTTCGCTGGAGAAATTGCAACTCAACGATGCCTCGCTTACCTTTGAACCTGAGAGTTCGCTGGCGCTGGGCTTTGGCTTCCGTTGCGGTTTCTTGGGGCTGCTGCACATGGAGATTGTGCAGGAACGTCTCACTCGCGAGTTTGACATGGACGTTATCACGACGGTGCCCAATGTGCAGTACAAGGTGAAACTGACTAACGGCGAGGAGAAAGATGTCTACAACCCGAGCGGTATGCCTGAGCCGAACAATATCGCTGAGGTGTACGAGCCTTACATCCATGCACAGATTATCACCAAGGCCGACTTCATTGGACCGGTCATCAAGCTCTGTATGGACAAGCGCGGACAGCTGAAGAACCAGAACTACCTGACGACCGACCGCATAGAGATCACTTTCGACTTGCCGCTGGGCGAGGTGGTGTTCGATTTCTATGACAAACTGAAGAGTATCTCGAAAGGCTACGCCTCGTTCGACTATTACATCAACGGCTATCAGCCGTCGAAGTTGGTCAAACTGGAGATTTTGCTCAACGGCGACCCTGTGGACGCCCTCTCGACGCTGACCTATGTGGACAACGCTTACCCGATAGGGAGGAAGATGTGCGAGAAGCTGAAAGACTTGATACCGCGGCAACAGTTCGACGTGGCGATACAGGCCGCTATCGGCAGCAAGATTATCGCCCGCGAAACGGTGCGGCAGGTGCGCAAGGATGTGACGGCCAAGTGCTACGGCGGCGACATCACTCGCAAGCGCAAACTGCTCGAGAAACAGAAGGAGGGCAAGAAGCGCATGCGTCAGGTGGGCAACGTGGAGGTGCCGCAGAGCGCTTTCTTGGCTGTGTTGAAGCTGGATTGAAAACAATGACCTTAATACACAAAAAGATGAAAAAGACAAGCATGTATTTGATGGCGGCCGCGCTCTTGTTGGCCACAGCGGGCTTGACGGCCTGCGGAGAGAAAGAAAACGGCACGACCAATGACAACACCGAGCAGCCGGCCGAGCCCGCCCCCACACCAGGGAACGCGAACGACACTATCCGTGAGATCGAGAACGTCGGCACTCACTATGCCATCTACCAGATGCATGGAACAGAGCTTGAACTCATCCCTGCCGGCGACACGCTGTACTACACCGCTACAACTGCCGACATTGAGGAAAATGACATGGTGGAGCTGCAGTTCAAGATCGAGAACAAACAGCGCGAAAGCCTGCTGACCTATCAAGAGCTGAAGCAACTGGATGGCATGGCGGGCATGGCACCGACGCTTATCCCCAGCCCGCAGGGTGTCACCATCTGTGGCAACGGCACCTGCCCCTGGAACGGTCAGCCCTACGTGATCGAGTCGGGCATCTACGACAAACCTATCGGCTTGCAATTGCGCCCCAGCTACCATGCTTCGGGCGATTGGGGCCTGTACCGCATGGTGGTAGGCGTGGGTGAAGATTTGGAGAACGCCACGATAATCTATCTGCACGTGACGTTGTAGGCTCTCAGAGGCTGCGGTCGTAACGCCGCACTTGCCAGAGATACCACACCAGCAGGGATGCCGCTACAAGCATCCCTGCTGCTGCATAGAGGCGCACCGCCAGCAGAAAACTGCCGGTGTGGATGCCTGCAGCGATGGCAACGACGCGTAGCAGCAGCATCGCCAGGTAGAAGAAAAACTCTGTGCGCTGCGTCCCGAAGACATTGCTGATGAACATCAGGGAGGTGGAGTTGAGCGAGACCCACAGCCACGGTAGCAGTGCTTGAACATATACACCGCACCCCTGCCAGGCTTGGCCAAAGCAGAAGACAAACACTGGCTCGGCAAAGAACCAGGCCAGGAGCATTGCCGGAATAGCAAACGTGTTGACCACCAACAGGAAACGCCCAATGGTGGTGCCGAAACGTTGCCGGTTGCGCACTGCTTCTGCGCTACGGGCGTACAACACCTTTTCGAAGGCTGTGTTGAGCATGTTGACCGGGCGGAATGTGAAAGCCAGGGCCAAACCAAACAACCCCACCTCGGCTCGGTCGAAGTACATGGCTAACCACAGGAAAGGCAGGTTGCTGGAGAGGCTGTTAATGAAGTCTTTGGAACCTACGTAAAGTGGGAAATTGCGGTGTTTGCGAGCGGCGTCGAGGCACTGTTGGCGTGTGGCGGGAAGCAGTACACGGCGCACGTTCAGGCGGTAGACCAGATTGGCCAGCGCGCGTCCCAGTACAGTGCCGACGGGCAGGCCGGCCTGCAGTACGCCGAGCAGTCCGAGGAGAATCTTGATGACGGCGCCGGCGGCAGCGTTGACAGTCTCGCCCAGCGCCATGATGGGGTAGCGGTGGGCTCGGTTGAACAGGAAACCGTAGACGCGCGAGGTGCCGCAGAAAAATACCATCGGGGGGATGAGCAACACCATCCAGCCAAGGGTGGCAAAGTGGGAGGGCAGGGCACCGGTGAGCCACAGCAGCAGGGCCAGCGTCAGCAATAGGCACGACACCAGTGTGTTGAGCCTTAAGGTGAAGCGGGCGGTGGCCGCAGCCTCGCTGTCGCTGTCGGCAACGACAATGGCAAGCTCGTATTTGCAGGTGCTGAGGATGATGAGCACTTCTATGTAGGAATAGAAGATGTTGTAGAGACCGAAGTCGTCGGGCGAGAAAATACGCGTCAGGGCAAAGTAGGCCGCCAGTCCGATGAGTTGTGCCAACACGTTGCCGCTGAGCAGCGTGGCCATTTCTTTCACTATGGGCGACCGTCTCATATCGTGCCGTGGTATTTGCGTAGCACCCATTCGGCGGACAGGAGGAGCACGATCAGGGCAAGCGCCAAGGGCATGTGCAGCATGTCGGTATAGCGGGTGCGTGTGTAGAGTACGGGTTTGAGCGCTGAAAGTTTGTCTGTGAGTTCGGCGATCTGGTCGGGATGGTAGAGTTCGCCGCCGGTAAGCGAGGCTATGGTGGCCAGCAATCCGTGGTCGGCGGTCAGCCGCCGCTGCTCGATATTGAGGGCTTCCACGGCAAAGGAACCGGAGGCCTCGTGGCCGTCGGCGATGGCACGGTAGCGGTAGAGACCTTCGTGCAGTGCGGGCAGCGAGAGGGTGTATCCGTTGCCCGAACGGAGGAAGAGGTACTCGGAGTGGGCGGAGTCGCCGCTGAGTTCCAGCTTTATGTCAGGTGTGGTGGTCAGTTGGTAGGCGTCGTTGTAGAGCTGGGCACGCAGCACCACCGGAGCTCCTGCGTCATAGCTGCGTTCGGCTTCCACCTGAAGGCGGTCGCGGCGCGACTGCAGGGCGGTGAAGGAGCAGAGCTGCCAAAGGAAACGATCCACATGGGCGTGGCTCTGGTGCACCTGATAGTCGGCCAGGCGCCATCGCCAAAGTCCTTCGCCCCACACAAAAGCCCGTCGCTGCTCGCCTTGTGCTGTGGCGGCGACGAGCGGCTGGCGGGTGTCGATGTTGGCGAGGCGTGCGCCGAAGAGGGTCTGCACGGCCTCGGAAAGGCGGGCCTCGCCGAAGGGTGCCGTGAGGGGGGGCAGGGACTCGAGCGTTGTGGCATCGTCGGCATCGATGGTGAAAAGGGAGAACGAGGGCCGATAGATGGCCGTCACCTCGTTGGCGCGGGCAACACGGGAGCTGATTTCGAGGCCTGTATGCAGCGCGTTGAAGCGGGCAAGGTCGGTTTGAAGCCCGATGACAAAGATCTGCGGCAGCCCGTCGGCATAGGCCACGGAGGGGTGTCGGCGTGAGGGCAGGTTGTGCAGGATGGCGAGGCTGTAGTCGTCGCCGGCTTTCCAGCGGCCACTCTCCACTTCGTCGGCCAGCACGATCACCACCTCGTAGTTGGGGTTGCTCTCGACGGCCTGCTTGAGGGCGGCCAGGTCGGGGTGCGGGGCGTTGGCGAAGACGACAATGTGCTGCCGCGAGTCGATGACGTCGACATAGAAGGTCAGCGTGTTGTTGCGCTCGGTGAGCTCGCCCTCGACAGTCGAGAGCAGCATGTTGTAGCGCTGCAGCCCTGCTTCGGCGGCGGTGAGGCTGAAGGCGACGGTGGTGCTGAATTGGTCAGCTGTGTATTCGACCCGCTGCGAGAAGAGGCGTCGGCCGCTCTCGTCGGTGACTGTGAGCTGGGCCCCTTGTCCGCCAAGGAGCGAGGCGGCTACAGTGACCTCGACCGGGAAGTCGTTGCCCAGCATGGCGATGCGGTTGCAGAGCAGGGTGGAGAGGTGGGCGTCGCGACGCGGCGTGGTGTCGCCTAAGGCGATGCAATGGACTGCGAAGGGAAGCTTCTCGGCGATGGTGGTGGGGCTGGTGCCGCGGTTGTGTATGCCGTCGGTGGCCAGCACTATGGCTGCCACATCGCCGCCACGGTGCCGTTCCAGGACGGCGCCGATGTCTGTGCTGCCGGCGGTGCCAAAGGTGTCGAGGCTGATGCGGCAGCGGCCGTCGAGGGCTGTGGCCACGGCATCGAGGCTGAAGGCGGAGTCGGCGCTGAGGGCTACGGACTGCGAGACGTCGCGGGCCAGGACGACGTGCGGCAACTGGCGCTCGGTGACGCGTTGGCGGCTGGTCGGTGCCAGCAGCAGGAAGGCGATGAGGCTCACCGCCACGCACCGCAGGGCGGCCAGAGCAATGCGCCACCGCACCGGCAACGCCTGTCTGCCAGCAAAGTAGAGCACCCCAGCATAGAGCACCCCCGCCAACAGGCAGAGCAAAACAAAATACCAGGGATAGTCTATTATCATGGCGATGGGTGTCAGTTGCTGTATACGAGGGTCGAGAAACGTTCGGGTTGCAGGTAGCGTTGCGCCGCCGCCATCAGGTCGGCGGGCGTGAGGCTCATGATGTCGGCGTTCATCTCTTCGAGGGTGTCCACGTGGTCGAAGTTGAGCGCCGCCTTGCCGATGGATTGCATCTCGTTAAGCCCCAGGTCGTTGTTGATGGCCATCTGGCCTATGAACTGTTGCTGGGCGTGGCGCAGCTGGCGCTCGGTGAGGGCGGTGGTGGCGATGCGCTCCAACTCGGCGGCTATCAGCCGGCGGGTGTGCTGTTGCGCGTCGTGGTCCACGCCGGCGTAGATGTAGAACAGCCCTGTGTCCGAGAAGGGTACGTATTGCGACTCGATGCTGTAGCAGAAGCCATGCCGCTCGCGGACGGCGACGCCTAATCGCGAGTTCATCGCGGGCCCGCCGAGGATGTTGTTGAGCAACGTGAAGGCCGTCTTCTCGCGGCTGTAGATGTCGGGTGCCTCGCAGCCCAGGAGCAGGTGGGTCTGGTGGGTGTGGCGGTTGACGTGGCGTTCAAAGGTATGGAAGACAGGTTTGCTGCTGCGGTCGACCGTCGAGGGATGGTTGTCGTAGTGGCCAAAGTAGCGCTGGCATAGCTCCACCAGCCGGTCGAAGCGCACGTCGCCGGCCACCGTCACCACCATCCGCGAGGGGGTGTAGTGGCTCTGCAGGTGGCGCCGGATGCGGTCGGGGGTGAAATGCTTTACGTTGCGCTTGCTGCCCAGGATGTTGTGCGCCAGCGGGTGCCCCTCGAAGGCCAGCTCCTCGAACTGGTCGTAGATGAGCTCGGCGGGCGAGTCGCTGTAGGAGTTGATCTCTTCGAGCACCACGTCTTTCTCCTTCTCAATCTCGGCCTCGGGGAAGGTGGAGTGGAACAGGATGTCGGCAAAGAGCTCAAGGCAGCGGTCGAGGTGCTGCGGCAGCGACGATGCGTAGAGGGCTGTCTCCTCCTTGGTGGTGAAGGCGTTGAGCTCGCCGCCCACGCCGTCGATGCGGTTCAGGATGTGGTAGGCGCGCCGGTGCTCGGTGCCTTTGAAGAGCGAGTGCTCGATGAAGTGCGCCATGCCCTCGTCGGCCCCGGCTTCGTCGCGGCTGCCCACGTTGATGTACACGCCCGAGTAGACCACCCGCGACGCCGTGCGGCTCAGTATTATCTTGACCCCGTTGGGGAGAGTGTGGTATTCATACATATGCCCCCTTTAACGCACAAGCATCCTTTTTATTGTGTGGCGGCAGAGTTTGTTCTTCCGCGCTCCGGCCGGCATATCGGTCGCGGATTTTCTCCTCCGCATTTCCTCCGCCTCCGGACCGCCTTTGGTCCGCTTTTTATCGGACCACCCTCGGACCATCCTCGGACCATCCTCGGACCATCCCCGGACCAAGACCGGACCAAGAGCTACTCTTACGGACGGCGGCAGCCGAGGAACCATGTGCTGAAGAGTATGCCGGCGAGGGTGTCGAAGGTGTCTTCGGTGAGGCAGCTGACGAGGATGACGAGCGCCCACGCCAGCAGCAGGGTGGGCTGGCGGCGCAGCCGCGGCGCGGCGCGCAGCAGCAGCACCAGCAGCAGCGCAAAGCCCACGGCGCCAAAGGCCGTCAGCAGCGAGAGGTACTGGTTGTGAGTGCTCTTGGTGGTGTCGCTGATGGCGGAGTGCTGCTGGGCAAGTTGCGCGTGCAGCGCATCGTCGACGTCGCCGGTGCCCACGCCAAACCACGGGTTGCGGCGCACCACCTCGACGGCGGCACCCCATAGCTCGAAGCGCTGCAGCATCGAGAAGCCCTCGACGGCATGGGTGTGGCGGCTGAATTCGCGCTCGAGCAGCGTCACGTAGACCATCTTTTTCAGCGGGTTGCGGCTCTCGTAGACAGGGTTGGCCACCCCGCGTTCGACGGCGTGCAGCTGCTCCTCGCTCAGGCTCCATACGCCGACACTGTCCTTCGTGCGCCCCAAGGCGTTGAGGTAGCGCACCAAGGTGGGCTCCACGCTGTAGCCGTCACCAGTCAGGCTGTCGTAGGGCAGCGTGCTGCGGCGGCTCCACTCGTTGCGCAACTCCTCGCGGCAGATGTGGTTGTTGATATAGTTGCCGTTCTCTACCATGCCGTCGCAGGCGTGCTCGTAGGGGCGGCCGCCGGCGGTCAGCGTAGGCAGGGGGCTTGTGGCCAGCGGCGAGAGGGTGTAGTAGGACTTCACCTCGTGGCCCACAACGACGGTCAGCGCCGCCACAGCCACTACCCACAGTGCTATGGGTTGCCAACGGTGCAGGCGCAGCAGCGCCACAGCCAGCGAGACCGTCAGCAGCACAGCTATGGCGGTGTAGGAATGGATGAGCACCACGAAGAGCATCAGCCAGGCTATCACCACCGCCAACGCTACGCGCAGCCACTTGCCGGCATGCCGCATCTCGCTGCAGGCCAGGAAGATGACCATGCAGCAATTAAGGGCGAAACGGATGTGCGAGATGTATGGCACCGCGTCGCGATAGGGCAGATGGGGTATCGTGGCCAAGCGCACTGCGCCGATGACCGACACCACAAGCACCACCGTGGCGTAGAACCACAGGATGGTGCGCCGCGCCGCGCCCTCGACGGGGCGCGTGGTGAGCACGATGAGCGGCACAAAAAAGAGCGGCATCTTCACCTGCAGCACGGCGAGGCCGTGGCCCAGGTTCGATGTCCACGCCATGCCGACGAGCAGCAGCAGGTACAGGGCGGTGTAGACATGCAGCAGGCGGCTCTCGCGGGCCATCTGCCACTTCTCGCGCCAGCGCCCTTCGAGCAGCCAGTTGGCACCCATCAGCACCCACACCAGGTTGGACAGCCATACCGATGTCACCATCGATCCCCCCAGCAACGCCAGCAGGACGAGGTAGATGTTTCTGTGTGTGCGGGTTCCGAGCAAGGCTTATCTCTTGTTGTCGATTTCTTCAATAGCGCGCTGCACCACCTTGTCGCTCCGTAGAGCACCCTCGATGCGGCCGTGGTCGTAGTAGTAGCGTACCAGCAGTTCAGCTTTCAGCATCTCGCACACCTCGGTGCGGTGTTTCTGCAGGTCGCCCTGCTTCTCGGCTTCGAGGGTCTGCTCCATGGCCTTGATCTGCTGCTCTATGGCATCGTCGTATTTCTCCTGTTGGGCCACTTCGCGCAGCTCCTTGATGACGCGCTCGGTGACGGTGCTGTAGCTGAGCTTCTTGTCGCGCAGGTAGCGGCAGAAGTCGTCGTAGAGCTCGTCAGTGATCTCGAACTCGCTGGCGGGCGCTATGCTCTTGTGGCTGCGATAGTAGTCGGTGGCGTAGTCGAATACCAGCATCTTCTGCGCCAGCGCGATGCCGATGTTGGACATGTACTCCGGCTCCACCTCGATGTCGGGCTCGATGCCGAAGCCGTCATAGACGGTGCGCCCTGAGCGGGTCTTGAAGGCGGTCTTCAGCGAGTCGGGCACCTTGACGGCGCGGCCGTTCTCGTCGCGGTGACTGTAGTCGATGGCTTGTATGCAACGGCCTGAGGGGATGTAGTATTTGCTCACCGTCACCTTCATCTGGCTGTTGTAGGGCATGGGCAGGATGTTCTGCACGAGGCCTTTGCCGTAGCTGCGCTGACCAGCGATGACGGCGCGGTCGAGGTCCTGCAGCGAGCCGCTGACAATCTCGCTGGCCGAGGCCGAACCGTTGTCGATGAGCACCGCCAAGGGGATCTCGGTGTCCTCGGGAGCCAAGCGGGTATAGCTCTTGAGGTTCTTGCTGGCCACCTTGCCTTTGGTCTCTACGACCAGCGTGCCCTTGGGAACCCAGATGTTCACTATATCGACGGCTTCGTTCATCAGGCCGCCGCCGTTGCCGCGCAGGTCAAGGACGACCCCTCGCATCCCGGGACGCTCTTTCTTCAAACTGACGAACGCCTCGCGCACATGTTTGGCCGCGTCGGTGGTGAACTCGTCGAGCTTGATGTAGCCGATGTCTTTGCCTGCCCCCACGAAGCCGTAGTACGGCACGTTGGGCAGCTTGATTTCGCGGCGTGTCAGAGTGCGCTCGAACTCTTTGCCCTCGCGCTCCACGCGCAGCACCACCTCGGTGCCAGCCTGTCCGCGCATGGCACTGCTCACGTCGGCGGTGTTTTTGCCGCGCGTGCTCTGTCCGTCGACAGCCACGATGCGGTCGCCGGCTTTCAGCCCGGCAGCGTCGGCAGGCAGGCCCTGATAGGGCTCCGAGATATATACCGAGTCGCCGCGCTGCACGATGAGCGCGCCGATGCCGCCATATTGCCCCAACAACTGCAGCTTCACGTCTTCCATCTGGCTCTCGGGGAAATAGTTGGTGTATGGGTCGAGCGACGACAGCATGGCATCGATGGCCATCTTGATGGCCTTGCCCGGGTCTACATCGTCCACGTAGTTCAGGTTGAGCTGCTTGTATACATTGGCAAAAATCTCCAGATTCTTGGCAATCTCGAATCCGCGGTCGTCCTGAGCCTTGGCTTGGTACGCCGTGCAGCCCAGCAGCAGCGCCAGGCCTATGGTGAGCATCCTTTTCATCATTCGGAAACAAATTATTCGCCTAATATAACACCGACAGCCGCAAAATATTGTGCTGCCGGTAAAAGAATTCTTCCTCATGATTGACCAAGCAGACGGCAGGAACGACATGTACATTGCCTCTGCTTCGCTGGGAGGGGCATCTTACATCGGTTATTTATCCCTGCAGGGGGCTTTATGGACATCCTCTGCCCGTCAGATCTCTATCATTTTCTTCTCGAAGCCGGTGAGGGTCAGCTCGTCGGGACTGACGAACCACAGAATGTCGTTGTGCTGGAAGATAGTGCGTTTGTTAGGGTTGACCAGTCGTTGCCCTCCGCGTTCGATGGCGATCACCATCACATGGTGCTTGGTTGCCAGGACAGAGGTGCCTATCACGAGGCCGCACAGCGGACCACCGGCTTCGACGTGGTAGCGGTACATGTGCATCTCGTGGTCCGAATGGTCGTGTACCAGCATGTCGGCTTCCTTGGTGATATCGCTGCGTATGGCGTTGACCTGCTCCTCGGTGCCGATGACGGTCAGCACGTCGAGCGGCATCAGTATGTCGTCCTTCTGCGGCAGGTCGATGATGGTGTCGCCGCGTTCGATGGTGACGATGTTGGCACCATACTGCTCCCGGATGTTGTTTTGGGCCAGTGTCTTGCCGGCCAGCGGCGAGGCGGCCGTCATGCGGAGGCGTTCCATGCTGAACTCGTTTTCCATGCCCGCAGGGATGCGGAAGGAGTTCTGGGCCTGTCGCGAGTTGAGGTTCTTGGTGAAACGTTCCTCTATCTGGCTGTAGAAGCCGTCGGCCCGTCGTGTGAAGAGCACCACGGCCACCACGATGACTGCTATCACCAGCAGGAAGCCCACGGCGATGTTCACATAGCCGGCTGTCGCCACACCGACGAAGAATAGTGCCACAAAGTAGCGCAGCAGCAACACCGGTATGACCACCGCGTGCGAGAAGCGGTAGGTGTCGAACATCTCCTTTATCGATTTGCGGTTCACCCCTTTGACGGCTACGGCCCACAGGAAGGGCGACATGAGGGCTATCGTCCCTGTCAGGCCGATGATGCGGCTCCAGATCTGCGGTATCTTCAGGTCGGCGAAAAGGCTGTCGAGGAAGGGTCGCAGCAGGCTGATGGAGAGCAGCGAGATGGCGGCCAGGATGACGCCGTAGAGCACCACGTTGCCCAGGTGTTTGCGCAGGAAGGTGCCGATGGGGGCCCGGCTGCTTTCGTCGCCGCTGCTGTGCTCGGCATATTGCTCCAGCCTCGCTTTGGCTTTCTCCGGAAGGCGCGGCTCCAGCCAGTTGTAGAACGGCGTGGCGCCTTTGATCATGTAGGGGGTGACGAAGGTGGTCAGTATCGATACCGAGACGATGATGGCGTAGAGGTCGGGGTCGATGACGTGGAAGCTGTTGCCCAGGCCGGCGATGATGAATGAGAACTCACCAATCTGGCAGAAGCAAAATCCGCTCTGCACGGCGGTCTTCAGCGGCTTGCCGCTGAGCAGCACACCCGCCGTGGCAGCGGTGGTCTTGAAGAGGATGATGCTCAGCGCAATGACAAGAATGGCCAGCCATTTCTGCCCCAGCACGGCGGGCTGGATGAGCATGCCCACCGACACGAAGAACACCGCGCTGAAGAGGTTTTTCAGTGGTGTGATGAGCCGGTGGATGACATCGGCCTCGATGGTCTCGGCAAGGATGGCGCCCATGACGAAGGCTCCCAGGGCCGTCGAGAAGCCCACATGGGCCGCGAAGACCACCATGCCGAAGCACAGCCCCACGGCCACCAGCAGCAACGTCTCCTCAGTCATATATTTGCGCATCCATCGCAGGAAGGTGGGTATGAGGTAGATGCCGAAGACGAACCACACAATCAGGAAGAACACCAGCTTCACCATGCTCATCGCCAACGCGCCGCCGTTGAAGGTCTTGCTCACCGAGACGGTGCTCAGCACCACCAGCAGCAGCACTGCCACAATGTCTTCCACCACGAGCACCCCCGTCACCGTCGAGGTGAACTTCTGCTGCTTGAGCTTCAGGTCGTCGAAGCTCTTGATGATGATGGCCGTCGACGAGATGCTCAGCATGCAGCCCAGGAAGATGCAGCTCATGTCGCTGAAGCCCAGCAGGTGCCCCACCGTGTTGCCCACCAGGAACATGATGGCCAGCTCGGTCAGGGCGGTGACGGCTCCCGTGGCGCCGACCTTCTTCAGCTTCTTCAGGCTGAACTCGAGGCCCAGGGCGAACATCAGGAACACGATGCCGATGTCGCTCCACACGTGCACGTTCTGCGTGTCGGTCACGGCGGGGAACCACGGAAAATAAGGGCCGATGAAGAATCCGGCCAGGATGTAGCCCAGCACCAGCGGTTGCTTGAGCCACTTGAAAACCACGGTGATTACACCGGCAGTGATCAGTATCACCGCCAGGTCCATGAATAGTGCGGGCAGGCTTTCCATATCTCTTTTTTCTGTCTATTTGAGCTTGGTGGGTACTATGAAGTTCAGCGCCGAGTGGAGGCACTCGATGTCGAAGCGCGACCCTTGCAGCAGCTCGCCGTCGGTGGCGATGTAGAAGGGGCGGTCGCTTTCGAGGGTCACGCGTTGTCCGCGGCGGTAGCTGAGGATGTCCCTCAGCCGTGGGTCGTCGAGGTGTGTGCCGCGCTCGTAGGAGCCTATCACCTTGGCAAAGCGCGCCAGCGACATGGGCCTGATGGCCATCACCTCGAGCCACCCGTCGTCGGGCAGCGCCCGCGGAGCGCAACGGTAGCCGCCGCCGGCATACATGCCGTTGGCCACGCCTGCCAGCAGCAGGTCGCCCTCGTGCCACGCCGCGCCGTCCACGCTGATGTAGCACGGGTTCTTGCGGCTTGTGGCTATGCTCTTGACGATGCCGGTCGTGTAGGCCATGTGGCCGCCGATGATGGGTTTGCGGCGCACGTCGGCCATCGTGCGGCACACCTCGGCTTCGAAGCCGAAGTTCAGCGTGTTGACGCAGCACCGCTCGCCGAGGCGCATCACGTCGATGCTCCGCGTCGGTGCGCCGACCTGGGCGCCCAGGTCGGTGAAATCGGTGCTGTCGAAGCAGCGCACAAAGTCGTTGCCGCTGCCGCATGGGTAGCAGCCCACCGCCGCCGTCGGCGTGCCCACGGCACCGGTGACGACCTCGTTGAGCGTCCCGTCGCCGCCGCAGGCGTAGAAGCGCAGCTCCTCGCCGCCGCTCGTCTGGCAGCGCTCCCGCACGTAGCGCGTGGCGTCGCGCGGGGCTTGCGTAACGTAAAGTTCTGTCTCTGTGTCTATATTGTGTAGCTTCTCGGCTATCTCTCTGCTGCTGTCCTCGCCACCGGCGGCGGGGTTGACAATGAATATATGCTTCATCGGCCTCCCATTCTTCTTATAGAATGGACTAACGAACGACGTGTGCTTTTATTGTGTCGTCCACGTATTTTTTGCCGCTATCCCGCAGCGTTATTTTCATCTTGCTGATACCCAGCGTTTCGTATGCTCTTGGTCCGGGGATGGTCCGAGGATGGTCCGAGGGTGGTCCGGGGATGGTCCGGCCGCGGGCGGACCAGTGGCGGATGTGCGCCGGTGTGCGGGCGACGGTCTAAGTGCGGTTTCGCGCCGGGTTGAGCTGAGGTGTTGCTTATGCCTGTTTTACGGCAGGCGGGTGAGCACTTCGGCGATGTCGGGGGTGGGGGAGGCCGGCACCCATCGGGTGAGCACTTCGCACACGGGCGTGCCTGCGGCGTCGGCGAGGGTGTGGAGGTAGCTGCCGGTGTCGCCGTCGGCCTGGCTGACGGTGCAGCGGAGGGTGTCGCCGAGGTGCGACTCGCGCAGCCAGTGCACACTCATCCGGGCCAGGCGCTGCCCGCGCAGTCCCTCGTCGGGCAGCGTCAGCAGGGCTATGTCGACATATCCGCGGTTGCCCATGTGCCCGTTGAAGTCGAGGTCGAGGCGCGTCACGCGGTGCTCCATCTGCGCCAGCGGGGTCGCCGGCTTCGGGAAGCGCTGCTTCTTGTGGCTCGGGGTCATCATCTCCGGCACTACGGCAAAGCGTCCCTGCAGGAAGTCGGTGGCTTCCAGCCGGTGGGTCTCGGTGCTCAGGATGTTCATCTGGAAGGCCCCCGATGCCACCTGGCGCCCGCCGGACAGCAGGATGCGGAAGTCGGCATAGATGCGGAGCGAGGTCAGCTCGCTGACCCACAGCTCCACCACGATTTCTTCCGACCAGAAGGCTGTGGCGGGCTGTATGTCGGCGGTGTATTCGGTGATGACCCACATGCGGCGGTCTTTGATCACGTCGAATGCCGCCACATGGCATAGCGTCATCATGCGGGCGAAGCAGTCCTGGGCGTACATCAGCATCGCGGTGGGGGTCAGGGTGTAGTCGGCCGCCATGTCCGATGCTGTAATGGTGTAGGCGTGTCTGTATCTGTCAATCATTATGTTGTTGGTTTTTGTTTTATCTTGTTTGCCGCCCGGGGTGCTCGGACTCTATCAGGCGGCGTTTCACATCGGTTCCGTAGGCGTACCCGCCGAGGCTGTGGGCGGCCACCACGCGGTGGCAGGGGATGATGATGGCGATGGGGTTGCGGCCCACGGCCTGCCCCACGGCCTGCGCCGAGCGGCATCCCACGCGGCGCGCCAGCTCGCCGTAGGTGACGGTCGTGCCGTAGGGTATCCGCAGCAGCTCCTGCCACACGCGTTGCGCGAACGCTGTGCCCTGCGGCGCCAGCGGCGGCAGGAAGCCGGGGTTGCAGCCGCTGAAGTACAGGTCGAGCCAGTGGAGGACCTCGGCCGGCAGGGGCCGACAATCCCGGCCTGGCGAGCCGCCGTCCAGCCGCAGCGCCGTCAGCACCGGGCCGTCGAAGCTGAGCTCCAAGGGGCCTATGGGCGAGAGGTAGGTCATCGGAGCCCTTTGGCCTTCGCCGCCAGACGCTGTCCGAGGTCGTAGGCGGCCTGCAGGTCGCGCTGGAACTGGGTGCGGTGCATCTCGGCCTTGTGGTCGGCGGGGAGCATGTCGGCGTCGTAGCGGCTGTAGTCGTTGAACTGCAGCGTGTCGAAGCTGTAGAGGATCTCCGTCGGGCCAAACATGCCCAGCTGGTGCGCGTTGGTGTCCATCAGCGTGTCGTAGGCGTTGGCGCGATACACTTCGGCGTTGGGGCAGTTCATGGTGAAGATGGTGGCCGAGCACTTGGGGCGGCCCGTGACGGGATGGCTGAAGTCGGCGTAGTTCACCGCCGGAAAGACAAGGCGTTCCATGAAGGCACGCAGGCCCGCCGTGGGGTAGCCGCAGTAGATGGGCGAGCCGCACACCAGCACGTCGGCCTCGACAGCGCGCTCCATCACGGGCCGCAGGTCGTCGGGGAAAGAACAGACACCCTTCCGTCCGCCCTTCACCTTGCAGGCGAAGCAGCTCATACAACCCTTATAGTTCAGCGCGCGGTCGTAGAGGTTCACCATCTCGCACTCGGCGCCGCTGTCGCGGGCACCCTGCATGGCGCGCTCCAGCAGCTGAGCCGTATTCCAGTTCTTACGGGGACTCCCGTTTATAAACATCGCTTTCATTGTCGTGTGGTTTTACCCTCATAACGCAAAAACGCGTCGGTTATTGTCCGATGAACTTCCAGTGGCTTTGACCCCTTTTTGGGGGGGTGCAAGAGTAGACTTTTTTTGCCAATCAGCGAAAAATGATTACTTTTGCACTCACAAACCATCGGCATCGAAACGCCGACGGAAAAGAAAGACAACAATATACAAACAATTTAACATCTAACAAAAAACAATAAAAGCTATGTTTTTCCAAGTTTATGGGGCTAATGCCCTTATCCAATGGGGGATGCTGCTGGTGGTGCTGGCTGGTCTGATCCTCTGGAACGAGTTTGCGCGCCGCACCAAGATGGGCGGTGCCATCACCTTCTTCGTCATCCCAGTGCTGCTGACGATCTACTTCGTGGCCATCGCCATCGGAGCCCACAGCGGTGCCGAGTGGGCGGTGAACAACCAGACCCACATCTACATGAACGGCTGGTTCCACTACGCCAAGCTCTATGCCGCCCTCACCGGCTGCATCGGCTTCATGATGATCAAGTACAAATGGGGCATCGGCGCCAAGCATTGGTTCAAGCCTTTCCCCTTCATCATCGTGGCTATCAACATCCTGATTGCCGTCGTCTCCGACTTCGAGAGCGCCGTGATGGGCTGGAACAAGTGGTGGCTCAGCAGCGAGGGTGTGTGGCTCTTCGGCGGCTGGCACAACGTGTTCAACGGCTTGGCCGGTCTGTTCAACATCTTCTGCATGACCG
>DFLB01000003.1 GCA_002373995.1 Bacteroidales bacterium UBA3630
AGGCGGTGGTGGGTCACCACGGCGCACTCTTTAGCGAAGCCCTCGACATGCTCGGCCTCGCGGCTGAGGAAGCTCTTGGGGATGAAGAGGGGGAAATAGGCGTTCTGGTGGCCGGTAGCCTTGAACATGCTGTCGAGCTGGTGCTGCATCTTCTCCCAGATGGCGTAGCCATAGGGTTTGATGACCATGCAGCCGCGCACGGCGCTCTGCTCGGCGAGGTCGGCGCGCACGACGAGTTCGTTATACCATTCGGAGTAGTTCTCACTGCGTTTAGGAAAATCTTTTGCCATATTGAATGTTGATAAGTTGATCGTTGATATGTTGATATGTTGGTGGGTTGATTAGTTCATTTTATTATCCGCGATTGGCATACACACGAGGTCGCGTCTCTCGGAGGCATTATTGTGGCAATTGCGGACAATCATATATATTTTTATTCGTGCAAATGCAATAATTTAGATTGTTTTCCGTTTAGGAAACGGATTGCAAAATTACACAAAATATTGCACATAGAGAAAAACTTTCGTCATTGAGATGAGCAAACGACTGATAATCATAGCATCAATACTACTAACAGCAGGCTCGTTGCACGCGCAAGTGAAAGAAGGGATAGACACGCTGGAGTGCCATATAGTAGGTTTCTCCGTCGGGCTGGCCAATCCCGGTCCCGGGCAGAGCGACATCATAGGCGGAGGCAACATGCGCGACCTCTATTCCGGCCCCTACCTCGACTTCGGGATAGAGTGGAACTACAAGTACAAGAACAACTTGCTATTGACCTTTGACGCCGACATTTGGTTTGGCACCCAGGGTGGCAGCGACAACCTGCGGCTGCGGACAGAGCGGATGAGCAATGTCTTCACCACGAGCGGTTATGCCATGGGGTGGAACGGTGTCGACGGAGTGGTGACGGCCTACAACCGCGACATTGCCGTCAGGCCGGGCGTAGGGAAGATCATACCGGTGTCGAAGAAGAACCCCGACTCTGGGATACTGCTGAAGCTGAGCGGTGGATGGTTCATGCAGAAGACCGTCTTCAACCAAGACTTCGACCGCTCGCCGGTGCCGCAAATCACCGGCGACTATGGCAAGCTGTACGACCACCTGCGCAACGGGGTGATACTGACAGAGAGCGTCGGGTTTGTATACATGAGCAACTACTCCACCTACATCAACATCAAGATTTCGTTTGATGTGAGCCAGTGCTGGAGTTGGTCGTCGCGGCCCTACGTGATGGACGACCTGATGGGGCTCCACGGGGCAGACAAGAACACCTACTTCGACCTGATGTATGGTTTCCGCCTCACCTGGATGTTCCCCTTCACGGGGAAGACGACGTATGACTACTACTACTATTGATTGAAGGAGATAAGGAGGTAAGAAGGTAAGGAGATAAGGAGATAAGGAGATAAGAAGGTAAGAAGGTAAGGAGATGAGGAGATAAGGAGATAAGAAGGTAAGAAGGTAAGGAGATGAGGAGATAAGGAGATAAGAAGGTAAGGAGATAAGGAGGTAAGGAGGTAAGGAGATAAGGAGGTAAGGAGATAAAGAGATAAGAAGGTAAGAAGGGAAGGAGTTAGAGAAGTTAAAGGAGTTAGAGGAGTTTAAGAAGTTTAGGGAGTTTAGGGAGGGGGAAGGTAGATTTTTTTAAATGCCAAGATAACAGCAATGAGATTTTTATACACCATCGGGATTTGGTTTTACAGGCTGGGGATACTGTTGGCGGCGCTGTTCGGGCACGAGAAGGCGCGGAAGATGGTTTGCGGCTGGAAGAAGTGGCGCGGGGAGCGCAAAGGATGGCAAGCCGGAGGGGAGGTGGCATGGTTTCATGCGGCGAGTTTAGGGGAATTCGAGCAGGCGCGTCCTGTGCTGGAAGAATACCGGCGGCGGCACCCCGAGAGCCGCGTTGTGCTGACCTTCTTCTCGCCCTCGGGCTATGAGGTGCGCAAGCACTATGCACAGGCCGACGCCGTGCTGTACCTGCCGCCCGACCTGCCCGGGGAGGTGCGGCGATTTGTCGACACCTACCGTCCGACGATAGCCTTCTTCGTCAAGTATGAATTCTGGTACAACTGCCTTGGAGAATTGCGCCGGCGCGGGGTACCGACATACTACTTCTCTGTCATCCTGCGGCCGCAGCAGTACCTGTTCCGCTGGTATGGGAGATGGTTTCTGCGCGAGTTGCGGCGCAGCACGCGCCACATCTTTGTGCAGAACGAAGAGAGCCTGAGTCTGCTGAGAAACAGCGGCATAGCGCACTGTTCGATAGCCGGCGACACGCGCTTCGACCGCGTGCACCAGATAGCCGAAGCCGCCGAGAGCGACGCCGTGGCGGAGCAGTTTCTTGCGGGTTACGAAGGCCCCGTCGTGGTGGCCGGCAGCACGTGGCCGCCCGACGAGGAGCTGATTTCGGAATTGAGAATTGAGAATTCGGAATTGAGAATAATACTGGCGCCGCACGTCATCAGCGAGGAGCACCTGAAACAGATTGAGGCGGTTTTTCCCGACAGCGTCAGGTACTCCCAGCTGAGAGCCCAGCACGGAGGAGACGGCAAGGGGGTGCTGATCATCGACAACATAGGGCTGCTGTCGAAGCTATACCGCTATGCCACGGTAGCCTATATCGGCGGGGGCTTCGGAGTGGGCATACACAACATACTGGAAGCCGTCACCTTTGGCAAGCCGGTCCTCTTCGGGCCCAACTATCGCAAATTCAAGGAAGCGTGCGACATCATAGACTGCGGCGGCGGTTACTGCCACCACGATGCCAACGAGTTGACGCACAACCTTGCCGCCCTGCTTGGCGACCCCACGGCGAGAGCGCGCGCCTCGCAAGCCTGCCTTGACTACATGAACGCCAACCTTGGCAGCACTGAGCTAATAATGAACAAGATTGAAGAATAAGCTTCGACATATCATACTGACACTCATAGGCACGCTGCTCTTCACGTCGTGCTACACCTACCGCTACGTGCCGGAAGGGGAGCATGTGCTCTACCACAACGAGCTGAGCGTCAGCATGAGCGACAGCAGCGAGGTGACGCCGGCCGTCAGAGACGCCGTCAAAGACGCGCACACCTACTACCTTCAGAAGCCCAATGCCAAGCTACTTGGCATCAAGCCGTTGCGCTTCAGCATGTCGATTTACGGCATTGCCAATCCGAAGGACAAGACCATTGTAGGCAACTACTTCCGGCGCTTGGGGCAGGCGCCGGTCATCTATGACCCCGAGAGGGCAGCGCGGACGGCCACCCAGCTGGAGCGGCTGATGCAAAGCAAGGGATGCTTCAAGACGACGGTGCGCTACGACACATTGAAGCTCACGCGGCACAACATCACGATAGGCTACCACATCGAGGCGTCGCCGCGCTACCTAATCGACGAGGTGGTGTACCACACGGCGGACCGCAAGGTGGACAGCCTGCTGACGCTCTGGAGCGGCGACTCGCGTGTGCGCGCCGGGGATGCCTACGACCAAGACAACCTTGCCGCCGAGCGGGTGAGGATAGTCAACAACCTGCGCGAGGCAGGCTACTACCACGCCACGAGCGACCTGGTGAGTTTCCTGGTTGACACCACCTACAGCACGACGCACCTGAGCATTGACATCAACGTAGACAGCCGTGCGCTGCAGGTCTACCACATCAACAACATCTATGTCTATCCCAACTCGACGGCTGGGAGCCGACACGACACGCTGATCTACAACTACCCCACCACGCGGAGGAGCGTTGACTTCAAGTTCATCTACTCGGAGCCCATGACGCTGAGTCCGAAGACCATCAGCCGAGCGCTGATGCTGTTTCCGGGCATGACATACCGGCCGCGCTACATCAACAACACGTACAACTCGCTGCTGTCGCTGCGCAACTTCAAGTATATCAACATAGAGTTCACGGAGTCGCCGTCGTCGAGCGACACGTTGCCGCTGGTGGATGCGCATGTGAGGCTGATACGGACCACGGAGCAACGGCTGGCGCTGTCGCTTGAGCTTACGAACGCTTCGCCGATAGGCACTGTAGACAGCAGCAACTTCTTCCTGGGAGGCAACCTGGGTGTAGAGACCTCGCTTGAATACCAGCACAAGAACCTTTTTGGCGGGGCCGAGCTGCTGCGCATCAAAGGGTCGCTGCTATTGGAGTTGCCCAAGATCAACCTTGGCAGCGCGGCCGGCAGTCTGCACGACGATTTTTCGGCCTTTGAAGCGGGATTGGAAGCCACGCTCGACATGCCAGTCTTTCTTATCCCGTACTCGTCGCGGTTGGTGTGGCAGAGGATCAAGCCGCACACCCTTTTCACCCTTGGGGGCAGCTACCAGTATCGCTACTACTTTGAGCGCATACTGGCCAATGTATCCTACGGTTACAGCTGGAGCCACTCGCGGCAGGCTGCCAACCAGTTGCTGCCCATCGAGCTCACATTTGTGCGGATGCTGTCGCTCGACGAGACCTTTGCCAACCGGCTGCTGAGCATCAGCGACTTGCGGATGAAGTACCAGTACAGCAGCCACTTCATCATGGATGCGCGCTATGACTACACGTACAGCAACCAGCAGTACGGGACGCGGCGCAATTTCAATGCGCTGCACCTGAGCGCCGAGAGTGCCGGCAATGTGCTGGCGTTGATAGGCAGCTCGGTAGCGGCGCCGGAGGACGACAACGGATACATGCAGATACTGGGGGTGCCTTTTTCGCAGTACCTGCGCTTCAGCGGCGAGTGGACGCGATACTGGTACATAGGGAAGCGGAGCACTTTTGTGCAGCGGTTGCTTGTAGGAGTCGGTCTGCCGTATGGCAACTCGATAGCGATGCCTTACGAAAAGAGTTTCTTCGGTGGCGGGCCGACGACGATGCGAGCCTGGCAGCTGCGGCGGTTAGGGCCGGGCAGCTATGCCGCCGGGGGCGACATGCTGGAGAGGGTGGGCGACCTGCAGATTGTGCTGAACCTTGAGGGGCGGTTTCCGATAGTGAGCATTGTGGAGGGGGCCTTGTTTGCCGACATCGGCAATGTGTGGCTACTGAACCCGAGCGAGGACTACAGCGGCGGGCATATCAAATGGAACAGCATCCCCTCAGAGCTTGCCGCGGGCATAGGGTTGGGGGTCCGCGTCAATGTGTCGATTGCGACGCTGCGCGTTGATTTTGCGCTGCCGGTCTACGACCCTGGCTATGCTACGGAGTTGCGCTGGCGGCCAGCGCATTGGAAGTTTAACCAGATAGTTACCAATTTTGGGATCAATTATCCGTTCTGATGTGGGGGGTATGGGGTTGATGGGTTTAATGGGGGTGATGGGTTTAATGGGTTTAATGGGGTGTGATTTAGCTAAATGAGAAACAGAAGACTGCTTACATACGTGCTGATTACGGCCTCGGTTGTGTTCTGGGGGATCAGTTTTATCATGACCAAGGAGCTCTTCCTCAGCGAGGAGCAGATGACTGTCACGGTGCTTATCACGATACGGTTGGCAATAGCTTCGGCGGTGATGATACCGCTGCTGGCCCTCACGCGGCAGCTGCAACGCATTCGACGCGAGGATGTCAAGTGGTTCTTGCTGCTGGCTTTGTGCGAGCCGTTTATCTACCACCTGTGCGAGACCAACGGGGTGCGGCTGGTCAGCGGGTCGCTGGCGTCAGTGATTATTGCAACGATACCGCTTTTTGTGCCCTTCGGCATGTGGGCTGCCTATCGGCAAAGGTTGCGGATGCCGCTGCTGGTGGGTATAGTGTTGTCGCTGGCGGGCGTTTTCATCATGCTGCTGGGGGGCGAGGGGCTGAGCGGCAACCTGCAGGGGTTGCTTTTCTTGGGCGGCGCGGTGGTGATAGCGGTGGTATACACGTTGCTGCTGGTCAAGGTGGTAGACCACTATTCCCCATTGGTTGTCACGACGTGGCAGAACGTCATTGGGTTGGCATACTTTTTGCCGCTGATGCTGGTGTTTGACGGCGATACGCTGCCGATGCTCTCGTGGAGTCCCAAGATGCTGGGGCTGTTGATGGTGTTGGGGTTGTTTTGTTCGACGCTGGCGTATGCTGGATACAACTACGGGGTGAGGAACCTGGGGGCTTCGGAGGCGTGTATTTTCAACAATGCCATCCCTATTTTTTCGCTGATAGCGGCCATTGCCATAGGTCAGGAGGAGTTTAGCTGGAGCAAGGCTGTGGGCGTGGTGGTGGTTATTGCCGGTGTGGTGATAGCGCAGCTGCCGTCGAGACAGCGGGGGAGTTTTGAGGGGAGTGAAGGGGGAGTGAAGGGGGAGTGAAAGGGGAGTGAAAGGGGAGTGATGGGGACGATAGTATTGTTGGCGGGGGTGGTATGCCTATGGTATGCTTAGGATATGCTTAGGATGAACTTAGGATATGCTTAGGATGAGCTTAGGATGAGGGTTGAGGGAGCTTGGGGAAGTCGAGGATTTCGAGGCTGGAGGGTGTGGGGTCGAGGTTGAAGCGGACGAGAGTGGCGACGCGGTGGAAGCCCGAGCGACCGGCGGCACCGGGGTTGATGTGGAGGAGGTGGTAGTCGTTGTCGTACATGACTTTGAGGATGTGGCTGTGGCCGCAGACGAAGATGTCGGGACGCGCCAGCCGGAGGGTGCGCTGCAGGGCTAGAGGATAGTGGCCGGGCCAGCCGCCGATGTGCATCATGAGTACGCGGAGGCCTTCGATTTCGAAGAAGAGTTGCTCTTCGAGTTCATAATGAAGGGCGAAGCTGTCGCAGTTTCCCCAGACGGCACGGAGGGGTTTCCAGGCGCGGAGCTGGTCGAGGACGCCTGGGCCGATGTCGCCGGCGTGCCAGAGTTCGTCGCAGTCGCGGAAGAAGGAGTAGACCTGAGAGGGGATGTAGCCGTGGGTGTCGCTGAGGACTCCGATGCGTTTCATGTCTGGCTATTCGTTGGCGTGGATTTCCTTGAGGTTTTCGGCGATCATTTCCTTGAGGTAGTTGATGATATGGATGTCGTTGAGGGACATGCCGTCGAGGGCTTCGTGGAGTTCGTCGGTGTCGAGGACGAAGGAGTCGTCGTCGGTGGTGTAGGTGATGAGGAAATGAATGTCCTCGTGTGCGGATAGGAGCATGACGAGGGTGCCGGGGAGGTCGCCCATGGGTGGACGGTCCCAGTTGTTGTGCTGGAACCAGAACTCGAGGCGGGTGCCTTTGCCGAGTTCGCTGGTGAGCTTCATGCCGCCGCCGCATTTCTCGGTGTTCATCTTGATGAGCGGCAGTCCGAGGCCGACTTTGCGGGTGGTGCGGCTGGTGGTGTAGGGGTCGGTGACGCGGGCGAGGAACTCGGGGCTCATGCCGCGGCCGTTGTCTTCGATGGTGAAGTGGAAGTCGTTGTTCTTCAGGCTGTCCACGATGGTCAGCTTGACATCTTTGGCGTCGGCGGCCGTGGAGTTTTCCATGAGGTCGTAGACGTGCATTGCCAGTTCTTTCATATTGCGTTGAATGCTAAATGGGACTGCAAAAATACACAAATATTTTTATAGCGGAAATAATATTTTTGAACAAGCGTCGTTTATATGGAGACTTTTTTTCGAGAGATCATGCAGAAAAGAAGAAGACATATAGCCATATTGACGATGCTGGCGGCGGTGCTGGCGACGGGCTGCACGGACAAGGAGGCCGTGGTGGTGCCGTCGTTTGTGAGCGTGGATGCCATCAAGCTGGTGATGCCGACGGAGGATGCGCTGAGTACAGACAGCGGATTCTATGTTTCGGACATTGTGGCGGCGCGGCTGGTGGCACACTATCCCGGCCGGACGACGCTGGACACGATAGGTCTCTTCGAACTGCCGCTGACGGCGCCGGTGCTCTATGACGGTACGGTGGACTATATCGAGATATTTCCCACGGTGGAGCAGAGCGGGAGTTCGAAAGCGCTCATTCCCTACACTTTCTACAAGAGCATACGCATCGACGGTGCGGAGCTGCACAGCCAGGACACATTGAGGTTGGGCACGCTGACGACGACGTTTGACCCTGTGGTGGAGGCGCTGATGTTCGAACCTTTCGAACCCACAGAGGGCAGCCTGCTGTTTGACTCGGTGATGACATGGGAGCCTCATGCGGCGGGGGATGCTTGCACGGGAGAGGGTTATGGTCGCATACACGTCACGAGTGACCAGAGCTCACGCAACTGCGCCATCAAGCGCGATTTCACGGTGGCCGACAAGACCAAAGCGCTCTATCTGGAGCTGGATACGCGGAGCGACATGAGTTTCGAGGTGTATATGCACTCACGATACACCGGTGGCGGCGCCATAGACCGCCAGCCGGTGATGGTGGTGCGGGCTTCGGAACAGTGGGAGCACCTGTATATCAACCTGGGGCGCACATGGTACTATTTCAACTATTACCCTGACTTCACCCTCTCGATTTCGGCACTCAACGTAGACGGGAAAGAGGGCGACCTGCGGCTGGACAACGTCAAACTGATAACACGTCCGTGATGAAGAGAAAGCAAACCCTGAAGTATATCATCTGCGACGTTCTGTCGGCGATGCTGGCATGGGCGGCGCTATTCCTGTTCCGGAAGATGGAGCTGGAAGACAACGGACTGGAGGCGATGGGCGACGTGCTGAGCGACCCTAACTTCTGGTTGGGGCTGGTGGTGGTGCCGGCTGGGTGGCTGGCGCTATACACCATCATGGGTACCTATCGCAACGTGCTGCGGCGGGCACGCCTGAAGGAACTCATTGAGACGTTTGTGGCCACCATCATCGGCGTGGTGGTGCTTTTCTTCGTGCTCCTGATAGATGACGAAATCACCAACTACCACTACTATTACGCCTCGTTTCTCTTCCTGCTGGCGGTACACTTCACGCTGACATACCTGCCGAGGCTGATCATCACCTCGCAGACGGTGCGGCGTGTCCACTCGCGACACATCGGCTTCCCCACCCTGATGATTGGCATCGGTCCCAAAGCGATGCAGACATACCTCGACCTGGAGAACCAAGAAACCTACAGTGGCAATCTATTTGTGGGATGCGTGAGTGTCGGCGAACCGACGACGGGCTGCGGGGAGATTGAAAAGGTGATGCCGAAGCTGGGAGGAATCAGCGACCTGCGACGGATAGTGGAAGAACACCACGTGGAAGAGGCCATCATCGCCGTGGAAGACAACGAAAAGGAGATGGTGGACCAGATCATCTTCGCCCTCAACACATGCGGAGACCTCATCATCAAGCTCACCCCCGACGCCCGCGACCTGATAGTGGGTTCCATCAAGCAGGAGAGCATCTTCCATTCGCCGCTCATCGTTATCAACAACAGGCTGATGGACGAGTGGCAGTATTCGCTGAAACGCATCTTCGACATTGTGATAGCGGTATTGGCGATGGTGGTACTCTCGCCGGTATACCTGGTGACAGCCATCATCGTCAAGTGCACGTCGCCCGGGCCTGTGTTCTATGCGCAGGAGCGCATAGGCTATCACGGGAAGCCATTCAAAATGCACAAATTCAGATCCATGTATATCGATGCCGAAGAGTCGGGACCCGCTCTGAGCAAAGACGACGACCCACGCATAACGCCCTTCGGACGCTTCATGCGTAAGGTACGGTTGGACGAGATACCACAATTCTACAACGTGCTGAAAGGCACCATGAGCCTGGTAGGGCCTCGCCCGGAGCGGCAATACTACATAGACCAGATAGTGAAGCGGGCTCCAGAGTACCTGCTGCTGCAGCGCATCAAACCCGGCATCACCTCGTGGGGGCAAGTAAAATATGGCTATGCCTCGTCGGTTGACGAGATGGTGGAGCGATTGCGATACGACCTGCTCTATCTGGACAACATGTCGCTCAGCACCGACCTCAAGATACTGGTCTACACGGTGATCATCATCCTGCAAGGAAGGGGGAAGTAGAAAGCGTTTACATCGATCGGTCATGCTTAGTCTTAATGCAGAACATACTTTATCATTGGCTCAACCAATAGGCAACCTTGGCTCTTGGTCCGCTCTTGGTCCGGGGATGGTCCGGGGATGGTCCGAGGATGGTCCGACAAAAATCGGACCGAGGGCGGTCTGGCAGCGGGGGGCGCGTGGTTAAAAAACATTGAAAAAAGAATACAGAATGAGAGTAACAAGATTAGCACTTGGAATGGCAGCCGTCGTCATGCTGGCATCCTGCACCAACAGCGGCGAGAAGCCACAGTTAGCCACCCAGCAGGACACATTGTCGTGGGCGATGGGAGAGAATATTGCCCTGTCGATGAAAGAGATGCAAGGGATTGGTCTGGACAATGAACGCATACTGGAGGCCATACGCCATACCCTCGACGGCGGCGTCCAACCCCTCAGCGATGCCGAGGTGCAAACGGCCTTGGAATATATCATCATGAGCCAGCAACGGCAGATGATGCAACAAGCTAACCAGAACAAAGCCTCGATGGACAAACAGCAGGCCGAATACTTCGAACGGCTGAAGAAAGAGCATCCCGGCATCAAGCAACACCCCTCGGGGTTCTATTACGAGGAAATCAAAGCCGGCAAAGGGCCGACAGCGCAGTACGCACAGGTGATACGCTTCGACTACCGCAGCTATTTCATGCTCACGGGTGAGCCCTACGACCAGACCTACGGCGTGCGCCGCCCTATCACCCACGTGGTGGGCAAGCCTATGTTCATCGGACTTGTCGATGGTGTGCAGTTGATGAATGCCGGCAGCATCTATCGCTTTTACTTTCCCTACGAATTGGTCTTCGGCGAAAGCGGCAAGGATGGGATACCGGGCTATACACCCATGATTTACGAAGTGGAGCTGCATGAGATTGTCACACACAAATAAACCACAAATATCGCTATGATTTCATTTATTATTGCCATTATTCTTCTGGTACTCGGGTACTTTCTATATTCGAAAGTCATCGAGCGCATCATCGGCGTGGACCCCAAGCGCGTGACGCCGGCTGTGGCGCATCCCGACGGGGTGGACTATGTGCCCATGAAGCCGTGGCGCGTGTTCCTCATCCAGTTCCTCAACATCGCAGGCGTGGGGCCCATCTGCGGCGCCATCATGGGTGCCCAGTTCGGCACCGCCTCGTTCCTGTGGAT
>DFLB01000033.1 GCA_002373995.1 Bacteroidales bacterium UBA3630
TCTTCGCGGATGCCGTGGAACACGCCGCCCAGCGATGACGCACCGAACGACAGCGCCGACACCCTCATCCCAGTCTTTCCAATTTCGTTGTATGTCATATCATTACCTATTACCTGTTACCTATTACCTCTCACCTAAAACACCACCTTCTTGCCGCCCACGATGTAGACGCCCTTCCGCAGTGTTCCGAGCGACGAACTGCCATTAGCAACCTTCCTTCCGCTCAGGTCGTACACGGCAGTATTCTCCATTTTCAATTCTCCATTTTCCATTTGCCCAATGCCCGTCGACACCTCACGCGAGTAGTCGCTGTTGTTCGTCAGGTACATGTCGTCCACCACGATGGTGCCCTGGCCGTTCGACCAGAAACTCACGATGCGCACGTTGTCGGTCTCCAGAGCCTTGCCGGTCTTGTCGCCCGAGGTGTACTTGGCAGTGCTCAGGTTCACCACTATCTGCTTTCTCGAACCGAACGACGATGTGGCGCAACAGTCGCTCCAGATGCTGTTCGCTGTGAAGATGTTCAGGTGGGCATCGCAGTTCTGAGGCTTCTTCAGCTTCACAACCAGGTACTTATAGCCCGACATGTCGGCGCCATTGGCATATTCCCAGCCCATCTGGCCCCACTGACCGGGATGGAACGTGCGCGTCGCCTCGTCGTAGGTGCCCTGAGCGAAGAGCGACGTGTTGATGTATTCCTTGCCGAAGGGGAAGAAGGTCGAGCGCACGCGGAACGTCGCCTCCCACTCGTTGCCCATCGGGTCGCTGTACGTGGCCCTCACCGTCGCAATGCCTTCCTTCAGACCGCGCAGCAGACCGTTCTGCATCGTCACGACGTCCTCGCCATCAATCTCGTAGCGCGCCTGGGCGGCAATGTTCTCCGTGTGGCCGTCGCGGAACGTGGCCAACAGCTTCGGAGCCCTGCTGTTGCCCACCATAATCTCCGTCTCTTCCTCCTCCACCGACAGTCTCTCCACCGTCAGCATGTCCTCGCTGTAGCCGTCGAACGTCTCAGGATAGAACGTCTTCTCGTCGAAAGCGCTCTCGGTGGTAAACCAGTCGAAGTCGGCATAACCCACCTCGTCGGCCGCCTCCGTGCCGTGGTGATAGCAGAACAACCCGAAGCGGGCGCCCACAAACACTGTCAGACTGTAGCCCAACTCCGTCGGCTGACCGATGTCGGTGTAGGTCTGGTTGTCCAGCGAGTAGGCAAAACGGGTCTTGCTCGTACCGTAGGTGATGCCCGCGCGCAGGTATATCACGCTGTCCACGTCCACCGTCACCACTTCCTCGGCAGGACGGAACGCATCCTTCTGCCTCAACGTGTCTTGGCGCCACACGAGCTGCTTACGCCCGTCCTTCATCTCCACAGCCAGCAAGGCGTAGGGGTCTTGCAGAATGCAGATGCCGGCACGGTCGCCCTCCTGCAGGTGACTCACGTCCAGCCTCACCGTGCCCGTCGAAGCCTGGTTGGGCTTGCCGTGGAAAGCAAAAATGCGCTGCGTCAGCATGTTGCGGGCCTGAGTCAGACGAGTGGCCGAACCCGACGCCTTCAGACGAAGCCAACCGGCACGCTCAAACAGCGACCACGCCCCGTTGTCGGGGTTGTGGTTCCATTCCCACTGCATCCCCAACGGATAGCTGCGGAAGTTGTCGGTCGTCGCAGGCTGCTGCGGAGGCATGGGCTGGCGGCTCTTGGGCTTCGCATGCGACGTGTAGGGCACACCGTTGTTGCCCACCACGGGCCAGCCGTCTACCCACTTCACCGGCTGCAGGTTCGACATGCGGCCCAGCGCACCCAGGTCTTCCTGCATCACAGTCCACCACTGACCGTCCTCGCCTTCCACCAGGGCACCCTGGTGCACGGTGTTGGGCTTGCCGTCTATCATCTTCTCCACCAGCATCTTCTCTTCATACGGGCCGAAGATATTCTTCGAGCGGAACACGGTCTGCCCGCTCGGCCAACCGCCATAAGTGGCGTAGATGTAGTAGTAGTCGCCTATCTTGTACAGGTGGCAGCCCTCCAGACCCTCACGGTCCTTCACCACCGTCTGCTCCTGCTTCAGGTTGAAGTCCTCGTCCAGCTCGCACATCTGAATCGTGCCGATGCCACACGCCACGTACGTCTTCCCGCCGTCAAACAGCAGTCCCGGGTCGTAGTACACGCGGCTCAGCCGACGCTGCTCCCACTTGCCCGCAGGGTCAGTGGCCGTCAGCAGCCAGCCACCCGTGTCGTTGCCGTTCAGCAGCAGGTAGAACCTTCCGTCGTGATATTTCATCGAGCAGGCCCACATGCCGGCAGCGTAGGCGTTCTCGCCGTTCAGCAGGTTGTAGCGGTCAGTCGTCGCCAACTGCTGCAGCGGCTGAGCGCAGAACTCCCAGTTCACCAGATCAGTCGACTTCATAATCGTCGCACCAGGGAAATGGTGCATCGTCGTCGTCACCATGTAGTACGTGTCGCCAACCCTCACCACGTCAGGGTCGGGGAAGTCGGCAAACAGCACGGGATTCCTGTACCTGCCCGTCCCCTGGTCGCTCAGCGAGAGGTTCTCAAAGTCCTTGTGCGGCCAGTCCTTCTGGTAGTAGTCCGCATACCAGTCCATGCAGGCCTTGCCGCAAGCCTCCTCAATGCCGTCGAAAGCCGCCACCACCTTCTGCTTCGACAGCAGCGTGTCGATGTCCAGCAGACAACCAGTGCCCGACAGCGTCATCGAGATGTTGCCGTAGTGGTCCAGCATCGCCTTGAAAGCCTTACCCCACTTCGACGTGCTGCCCGTGGCCCAAGTGCCCCAGTTGCTCTCCACCCACTCGCCGTGCTCGTTGTAGTGGCCCGTGCCAGCCTTCTT
>DFLB01000065.1:0-1373 GCA_002373995.1 Bacteroidales bacterium UBA3630
GTCAGGTCGATGTAGGGCCGCGATATCACTGAGCCCTTCAGGCGCAGTTCCAGTCCGTTGCTCAGCGTGGGAGCCACCATTAGCATGGCAGAGATGTATTGCGAACTGATGTTGCCGGGAATTTCTATCACGCCGCCGTCAAGTTGGCGGCCACGAATGCGTAGCGGAGGAAATCCTTCCTCACCCAGGTAGTCGATATCGGCACCCAACTGCCGCAGTGCGTCCACCAGCGTACCGATGGGGCGGTGCTTCATGCGCTCAGTGCCTGTCAGCACGTGCTCGCCGTCGGTCACCGAGAGGAAGGCCGTCATGAAACGCATGGCCGTGCCCGCCGCACCAATGTCGATGACCTCGGGATTGTCGCGCAGAGCTTTGATGATGACCTGCGTGTCGTCGCAGTCCGACAGGTTCTGGGGAACGGCGCCAACAGCTTGACCAGCCAGTTGGTTGATGATAAGTGCACGATTCGAGATGCTTTTCGAGGCGGGCAGCGCCACCATGCCGCGTAGCATGGCAGGGGCCTCTATATGGTAGATAACAGGTGTTTTGCTCATGATGTTTCAGATTTTCAGCCCAAAGATACAAAAAACTTTCAACTCCAAACTCTAAACTCTCAACTATTTTTGTACCTTTGCAGAACTTTAAGGATTTTTTATCAATAGCAACACCTGAAGCAACGTGGAATACAACCAAATCATCATACGCGGTGCAAGCGAAAACAACCTGAAAAACGTTTCGCTCAGCATACCGAAACATCAAATCACTGTCTTCACTGGCGTCAGCGGCTCGGGCAAGAGCTCGCTCGTGCTCGACACCATCGCGGCCAAGTCGCGACGCGAGCTCAACGACACGTTCCCCACTTTCGTGCAGCAGTACCTGCCGAAATACGGACGTCCGCACGTCGATGCTATTGAGAACCTGCCCATCGCTATCGTCATCGACCAGAAGAAGCCTGCGCAGAACTCGCGTTCCACCGTGGCCACCTACACCGACATCGCCGCCCTGCTGCGACTGCTGTTCTCGCGTGTCGGCAAGCCCTTCGTGGGCTATGCCGAGTCATTCTCGTTCAATCATCCCGAGGGCAGCTGTCCGCGCTGTTCGGGACTGGGCGAGATTCGCGAGCTCGATATCCACAAACTCGTGGACTTCGACAAAAGCCTGAACGATGAAGACACCATCCACTACATCGCCTTCGGCAAGGGAGGATGGCGATGGATTCGCTATGCCCACAGCGGACTCTTCGACCTCGACAAGAAGATTCGCGACTACTCGCCCGAGGAACTCGACCTCTTCCTCAACAGTCCGCAGATTCGCCTGAAGAACCCGCCTGCCAACTGGCCGAAAACGGCGAAGTACGAGGGCCTCATCCCGCG
>DFLB01000065.1:1449-2540 GCA_002373995.1 Bacteroidales bacterium UBA3630
ATCATCAACTCCGAGGAAGGCCTGCTGCATGCCGCCGTGCTCAATCCGATGCTGCGCATGGGCACTTGTCCCGACTGCGGAGGCACCCGCCTGAGTCAGCGCGTGCTCACCTGTAAAATCAACGGAGTGAACATCGCTGAGGCATGCGCCATGAGCATCACAAAGCTGAACCAATGGATTGCCACCATCAGCGACCCTCTGGCCGACGACCTGAAGGCGGCCATCAGCACCCGCCTGACAGCGCTTGAGGAAATCGGACTGGGCTACCTCAGCCTCGACCGCGGCGTGGGCACGCTGTCGGGAGGCGAGGCACAACGGTGCAAGATTGCGAAATACATCAACTCGTCGCTCTCCGACGTACTCTACATCCTCGACGAACCCAGCACGGGCCTGCACAACCACGACATACAACTCATGAAGCACTCCGTGCAGCGGCTGCGCGATGCGGGCAACACGGTGCTGCTCGTGGAGCACCATCAGGAGATGATCAGCATGGCCGACCACATCGTGGATCTCGGCCCGGGCCCGGGTGCCGACGGCGGCCACATAGTGTTCGAAGGCACCTACGAAGCGTTGCTCCAAAGCCATACCGCCACGGGCGAAATGCTCAGCCGCCGTGGCTGTTTCAAGGCGCAGCCACGCCTGCCACAGGCCTTCTTCCCGCTGCGCCATGCCAGCCTGCACAATCTGAAAGACATCAGCATCGACTTGCCACTGGGCGTCTTCGCCGTCGTGGCAGGCGTAGCCGGATCAGGCAAGAGTTCGCTGATGCAGGCTGCCGCTGACGCCCAGCCAGCGTCCCTCCCGACCGGCGAGGGAAACGGGGTCATCTACATCTCGCAGAAGAACATCGGCGTGAGCCTGCGCTCCACGCCTGCCACCTACATGGACGTGGCGCCCGACATCCGCAAGCGCTTCGCCAAAGCCCACAAACTGAAGGAAGCCTACTTCACCTTCAACGGAAAGGGCGCCTGTCCCGTGTGCGGCGGCAAGGGTGTCATCGTCTCCGAAATGGCTTTCATGGACAACATCGAGACCACCTGCGAAGCCTGCGGCGGCCTGCGCTACTCGAAGGAAGCGCTGCAGTACAG
>DFLB01000032.1:0-158 GCA_002373995.1 Bacteroidales bacterium UBA3630
GGTATTCTGCCAGCCGGTTTTTTCTTCCTCTTGTATATTCCTAATCCACAAAATTATGATAAATTTTTGGATTATAATCCTGAAAATTATACAGAATTTGAGGATTAATTAAAAAAAAAGTATCTTTACAGTCAGGATGTGCTTAGGTTATGCTTAGG
>DFLB01000032.1:220-43311 GCA_002373995.1 Bacteroidales bacterium UBA3630
TATGCTTAGGATGTGCTTAGGATGTGCTTAGGATGAGCTTAGGATGGGGGGTGGACAATATTATTGGGGGGTGGGCGTTATGTATGGGGTTGAGGGAGGAAGGGAGAGTGTGTTTTAAACGCCGAAGGTTATTCAAAAAGGAAACAGAGATGAGACATGTTAGACTGCTGGCCACGAGCATGATAGTGGCGGTCCTGGCTTTGGCTGGGTGCAAGGATGCCAATCAACAAAAAGGAGAATCAGATATGAGTAAACTGAGATTGACACAGGAGTGGGACAAGGTGTTCCCGCTGAGCGAGAGGGTGGAGCATTGCAAGGTGACGTTCCACAATCGTTTCGGCATTGAGCTTGCGGCCGATATGTATGTGCCCAAGGGTGCGACGGGCAAGCTGGCGGCTATCGCTGTCAGCGGGCCTTTCGGTGCCGTCAAGGAGCAGAGTAGCGGCCTCTATGCGCAGCATATGGCCGAGCGGGGTTTTGTGGCTATTGCCTTCGACCCTTCGTTTACGGGCGAGAGCGGCGGAGAGCCCCGCCGGATGGCGAGTCCGGACATCAATACGGAGGACTTTCTGGCTGCGGTTGATTTCCTCTCGGTGCAGCCCACGGTGGATCCGGAGCGCATAGGCATCATCGGGATTTGCGGCTGGGGCGGCATGGCAGTGAACGCTGCTGCCCTCGACCCACGCATCAAGGCTACGGTGGCGAGTACGATGTACGATATGAGCAAGATAGCCCGCGAGGGGTACTTTGGGAGTGCGGACAGTCGCGAGGCTCGCGACGAGCAGCGGCGCGCGTGGGCGGCCCAACGCACAGAGGACTATCGCACAGGCAGCTACAAGAGGGGCGGCGGTGTGGTGGATCCGTTGCCGGAGGATGCTCCCTGGTTTGTGAAGGATTATCACGCATATTATAAATGCCCGCGGGGATACCATGAGCGCAGCGGCAATTCGACCGACGGATGGAATGTCACGGGCACGATGAGTTTCATCAACCAGCCATTGCTTGACATGGCCAGCGAGATTGGGAGCCCGGTGCTCCTCATTCACGGCGAGAAGGCACACAGCCGCTATTTTAGCGAGTATGCCTTTGAGAAGATGACCGGCAAGAAGTGCGGTGGACAGAGTATGGTTGTGGGTAACAAGGAGATAATGATTATCCCCGGTGCCAGCCATGTGGACCTGTACGACGATGAGGCCGGAGTGATTCCTTACGACAAGCTGGAGCAGTTTTTCCGCGACAACCTGAAGTAAGCCCCATAAGAAGTCAGAAGAAGGCTTGCTGCACTGAGCAAAAGTTTTGCTTGGTCAATGAATATTTTTTTGTATTTTTGCGGGTGCCTGAAGGGGGTTATTCCCGCAGGAACAAAGTGATAGACAACATATTGCAATCAATATTACACAAAATAAACTGATGAAAAAGACCATTTTTATCGCACTGGCGCTGGTGGTAGCGCACATCGGCATGGCACAGGGGTTCCGTTATGTGCAAGTGAAAATGTGGGAAGGCCCGGTTCGCGGGTATGTAGGCGGCGGCGCTTTGCAACGCATTGGCACACCCACCTTTGCCGAGTATGGCGGAGAGAGCCTGACGCCTAATTCCTTCGTATCGAAGCCCAGCCTGTTCGTCACCCTCGGCATTGACATGGAGACGCGCAACGAGGGTCTCGCGACGGGTCCCTACATGCACCTCGACTATTTTCAGGACAACTGGACTGCCGAGTTCAACAGCGAGTTGCCAACAGGCTACAACCCGCTCTACACGTTCAAGTACGACATGACGGCGCAGATGCTGTCTGGCGCGATGGGATACAGCGTGTACTATCACCCGACGGAGAGCCTGGAGTTTGGCCTCGGTGCCGGCCTCTACCTGATGGGGGCACTGAAGCTGGACTATGAGTCGGACATTCTTTTCGCTGCTAACGGCGAAAGCACAGGGCTGAAAGACGAGCAGACCTTCTACTCGGAAGAAGCAGCGGTATCGAAGCCCTTCCTGTTTGGCATCGAAGCAAAAGCCGATGTACTGTTCTTCCTGACGGACAACATCTTCGTTGGAGTGCAGGGGCGCGTGGACGCGCTGCCCATCTTCTGCTCGATTGACGACCAAAAGAACTTCATCGGCTCATCGATACAGGCTTCTGACGACAACCGCCGCCGCGCTACAGTGCTGTTCACCATCGGCTCGCGCTGGTAGCGGAAATTCTACAACCAAGACAAGAACAACAAAAAAGTCAATACCAATGAAAAGAATACTTATTGTCGGTGCCGGCGGACAGATAGGATCCGAGCTGACACGTAATTTGAGAGACATCTATGGCGACAGCAACGTGGTATGCAGCGACCTGCGTCCGCTGAAGGGCGACCCCTACGAGCGTGGCCCCGTGGAGCGCATCGACAGCACCCAGATCATGCAGATCGCCACTGCCGTGAAGCAGTACAACATCGACACCATCTACAATCTGGCAGCCATCCTGAGCGCCACGGCAGAGCTGAACCCCATGCTGGGCTGGAATGTGGGCATCGGGAGCCTGGTGAACTGCCTTGAGGTGGCTCGCCTCTTCGGTTGCGCCGTCTTCACGCCCAGCAGCATCGGCGCCTTCGGCCCCTCGACGCCCCACGACAACACGCCGCAAGACACCATCCAGCGCCCCAACACCATCTACGGCGTCACCAAGGTCACCGGCGAGCTCCTCTCCGACTACTACTTCACCCGCTTCGGCGTGGACACCCGCTCGGTCCGCTTCCCGGGCCTTATCAGCTACCAGACCCTCCCCGGCGGCGGCACCACCGACTACGCCGTCGAGATCTACTACGCCGCCGTCAAGGGCGAGCGCTTCGTCTGCCCACTGAAGAAAGGCACCTACATGGACATGATGTACATGCCCGACGCGCAGAAGGCCATGATCGACATCATGGAGGCCGACCCCAGCAAGCTGGTGCACCGCAACTCGTTCAACGTCACCAGCATGAGCTTTGACCCGGAGATTATCTACCAAGCCATCAAGAAGCGCTACCCGCAGTTCGAGATGGTCTACGAGCCCGAGCCCATCAAGCAGGCCATCGCCGACAGCTGGCCCAACAAGATGGACGACAGCTGCGCCCGCCAGGAGTGGGGCTGGAACCCGCAGTACGACCTGGAGCGCATGACGGACGATATGATCCTGAACCTCAAGAAGAAACTGCTGTAAGCAATACAGAAATCATTGGCACTGGCTCATTACAGCCAGTGCTTTTTTATATCTGTTTTTCACCTTTCGCTCCGCTCTTGGTCCGAGGGTGGTCCGAGGATGGTCCGGAGATGGTCCGACAAAAAACGGACCGGCAGCGGAGTGGCAGCGGTGAGAGACGGGAGGCCGCGTCGGGTGCTCGTTCACGATATAATCTGGTCGCAAGGCGGGGTTATTGATGTTTTTTTTTGCGCGTGTGGGAAAAAGATGTATCTTTGCACTATGGAATGGAGAATAGGGGGGGGTATTCGTATGATAATTAACAACATACAACAATTATGATACTAAAAGGAATGGCCAAGAGACTGCTCTTGGCGCTGGTTATAGCGGTGGGGCTGCCGGTGCAAGCGCAGACGTTGGTGGACAATTACCGCTTCGACACGTGGGAGGACGCCACGGCGTGGATCGACATCACAGGCGTGGACTCGGCACTGGTAACGCCTCCGGGCAGCGGATGGATAACTAGCGGCGGGCTCTCCTCGGCGCTGACCGACATCGGCTTCACCTTCTCCTTTGCGGGCACCGACTACACCACCTTCGGCACTAACCTGATGGGGGCCCTACGTCTGGGTGCCCGGATTATAGGCACCCAGAGCGGCAACACACTGACCGCCGCATCGACGCACCCCAAGGTGGACGGCCTGGGTGTGCGCGGCATGATGGACTCGAGTTGCTATATTCGTTGTGCCACCGTAGGAACGGCAGGCAACCGCGTGCTGGTGGTGGAGTACCGGTTGGCGATTTACCAGCACGACAGCACCTTTGTCAGCTGGCAGACGCAACTGCATGAGGCTACCGGCGAGGTGTGGCTGGTCTACGGCCCGTCGGAGGGCATCAGCCAACTGCCCACCACGCAACCCGGCCTGGCCAAGAGCAACACCGACATGCTCTTCCTCGACATGGCCAACCACTCGGTGCAGCGCCTCAGTTCCACGCCAGTGCCGGTGAACGCCGCCGGAGTGTGGCCCGAGGAGGGGCGTTACTACATCTTTACTCCCGACACCGCAGTCTGCCCGGCACCACCGACGGTGACGACGCTCAGCAGCGACCCCGACAGCACGCTGCTCAGTTGGTCGGCTGGTGGCTTGGATTGCCGGCTGCGTATTCCTGCCATAGGGTTGGATACGCTGATGAGCGACACTCTGCTGCTGCTCAGTGGCATCAACCCCACCACCGTCTACAATGGCACCATCCAGACCGTCTGCGGCGTGGACGACAGCAGCCTGCGCGAGCTCCCGTTCACCTTCACCACAGGTTGCGGCACAGTGCACCTGCTGCCGTGGACCGACGATTTCCAACTGGCCGCCAGCAATGACTGCTGGCAGAAGCCTTACAAAACCTCGGGCAACCGCTGGCAGCGGCAGACGGCCAGCAATAACAGCTATATGCGCACGGGCTTCAGCACCTCGGCGTCAACCATCTACAACGAGTGGCTCATCACGCCACCAGTGGAGCTGCCCGATGCTGAGGGGATTACGCTGAGCTGGGACTACAAGAGCGAGCAATATAGCAATACGGCCCCGAAGGTGCGGGTGCGCCTGCTGGTGTGCGACACCACCGATGCGGTCGACACCACCGACGCGTGGGTGACGTTGGCTTCGATAGAGGACTACGAGCAGGATTTCCGACTCCACCAATTGTCGCTCGACACCTACGCGGGCCATCGTGTGCGGGTGGCCTTCCAACGCTGCGGCAGCGGTGGCAGGTATGCCTACGTAGACAATGCAGGCATTGAGGTGATTGCGGCACCCAGCGTGGCATTGCAGGTGCCAGGCGATGTCAATGCCGGCGACACTACGGCGGTGGTGGCAGTGCTCACTGCCGGCATGTTAAGCAATCCGCAGTGGCAGTGGATATCGGCGATGGAAGCACGCGGCGAGGCAGTCATAGTGAGTGATGCCGACACGCTGAAGATAGTCTATCTGACGGCTGGCGTGGACACCGTCAGCGTGGTGCTCACCACCGACTACGGCACCGCCACAGCCACAGCCAGCTATATTGTTTGCGGCCCGATAACCACCTTCCCGTGGCATGAAGGCTTCGAGGATGGTTTCACCTGTTGGGAGATGCCTACGAGTGGCCCCAATGTGTGGGACCTGCGCACCACCGGCGCCCACAGCGGCCAGCGGGCGGCCTGTGCCACCAACCACGATGTGTACAACCCGTTTGACACGCTAGTGTCGCAACCCATCGTGGTGCCGACCGACGCGCACGGACTAACGCTATTGTGGTGGATGAAGCGGGACAACAGTTCCTACACAAATATGAACTACCGACATATATTGATCAAGGCCCTGCCCGCAGCCAACCCTGTGTGGGCGGCGGCCGATACGCTGTTCTATATCAACGGGGCTGGGTTCTCCACCTCCTACCAGCAATATACCGTCGACCTGGAGCCGTTAGCCGGGCAGACCATCCGCCTGGCGTGGACCGGCAGCAGCTATGAGAGTGGGAAATACATATACATTGACGACATAGAGATACGCTACACCCGCGAGCCGGTGGGCAGCATCGCCACTTCGTCGGCGCGGGTCTATGAGAGCGACACCGTCACCGCCACGGTGACCCTCACCGAGAGCGATACCGTGGGGCTGAGCTACCAATGGGAGTCCACGATGGCCTCCATCGGCATGGCCAATGTTATCGGCGGCGGCCCGCAGGTGAGCATCGCCTACAACGGCACGGGTGTTGATACCGTTATCGCTATCGTCAGCAACGCCTATGGCTCCTTCACCGACACCGCCTATGTGCGGGTATGCCCTGTGCAGGACACGCTGCCGTGGGTGGCCGATTTCGCCAACGACTTCCCCTGCTGGCAGGTGATTGACGGCACATGCAGCCTCCACAGCAGCGGCTACCTGAGTTTTACCGACTGGCCCACCTCGGTGGCGTCGCCACCGGTGTATATTCCCACAGACGGCAATGTGGTGCTGGAGTACGACTGCGCCTACAGCTTCTTCTACGGCAGCACGCAGGTGATGGTCACCACCGACATGGTCACCTTCGACACCGTGAGCGAGGTGCCTTTCGCCACGGGCACACAACCCAGCACCCGCATAGCCCTCACAGCCTACGCCGGCCAGCACATCCGTGTGGTTTTCAAGGCGACAGGTGAGTTCGTGCAATACTATCTGACTAACGTGAACATACACTACGCCTTCGAGCCCGAGGTGAGCCTGACGGTGGACGATGGCTACTTCCCCGGCACGCCGATGACGCTCACCGCCACCCTGTTGGAGGGCGACACCAACGGCGTTACCTACAACTTCACCTCCACCAAGGCCCAAAACGGCGAGGCCACGCTGGCGCAGGACAGCAGTGCACAGGCCACGCTGACCTGCTACACGGGCGGCACGGATACCGTCAGCGTAGTGGTCACCAACGCCTACGGCACAGACAGCGCCTGGGCGGTGGTGAACGTCAGGCCGTGCGACACGGTGGATGCCCTGCAGTGGGTGGAGGACTTCAGCAACTACTTCACCTGCTGGTGGCAGCCCGAAGGCAGCCAATGGACACTCCCCGAAAACCCTACCTACACGATGGCGTTGGCCGTCAACGTGTGGAGGCCGACCGACAGCTGGCTCGTCTCGCGCGCCATCACGCTGCCCACCCTGCCCGTCGGCGGGAATGACGAGCTGCTGCTGTGCTGGGATGCCACCTCGCAACTTAACGATACACACTCCTACTGCGTGATGATAACCACAGCGCCTGACTACCGCAACTTGAGCACTTATGACACCTTGATAGCCATTGACACGGTGCTTCCGGACTTCACCGTCGGCTGGAGCACCACACGTGTGCCCCTGAGCGCCTACGCGGGGCAGACCGTCCGCGTGGCCTTCCGCTACACTACCGAAGCCTGGGAGCCCAACGGACAGTTCCCCGGCGTGTTGGAGATTGACAATATCCGCATCATTGACACCACCTATGCGCCCGACACCGTGTGGCACACCGTCACCGTCGATGCCGTGATGAAAGAAGGCCACTACGACGGCCTTGCCGACATGGTCCACGGTGCCGGAACCTACATGGACGGCGACACCGTCACCCTCGAAGGCGAGGTGCACGGCTGCGGCATCAGCTTCCTCTTCTGGGTCACCGCCGAGGGCGACACCCTCTACGATAACCCCTACACCTTTGTCATTCACTCCGACGTCAGCCTCACCGCCGTCTTTGCACAATTCGGCGGCATCGACGACCTCCAACTTCCGGCCTCCGACTTCCAGATTTACCCCAACCCGGCGCATGGCGATGTCACCGTCAATGTATCGCAACCGTCGACCCTCGTGGTCCTCGACATGACCGGCCGTGTGGTGATACCCCCGACCCCGATCAATTCGAAATTCAGAATTCAGAACTCAGAATTACCCGGAGGTGTCTATTTCGTGCGTGTGGGTGGAAGCGTGAAAAAACTGATAGTGCATTAAAAGAGAAGGCCGTGCGGTGGCGCGGCCTTTCTCTTTACTGTTCTTGCTGTTGTTCCTGCGGCGGTTGCGACTGGCCGGCCGTCAGCTGACGCATAAGCAGGTAGTAGACAGCCACGAAGAGCAGGGCGAACATGATGTCGCCCACAGCCACGAAACTGCGCCCCAGGAAGAGCGCCGGCAGCAACAGGAGCAGCAGGCGGGCAAGGGTGTAGCAATGGAAGCCGGCCCAACGCAGACGCCACATGAAGGCAGCACCCACTACCTCAAGGAGATACAACACTCCGGCAGCGGCATAGTAGGCCCGCGGCACCTCGAACAACCGCTGCATCATGACCGTAAACTGCTCGGGCATAAGCGTCGGATTCTGCTCATAGACGCTCTGCATGGAGGGCATCATCAAGGCCATCATGAGGTAGGAGAAACACGAAATGCCGGCGAAGAAGAAGGTCAGCACCAGCAGAACGCGGAACAACGGCTTGTTTTTCATAGTACTGCGGCCATTTGTTCCTGCAACTTGCGCGTCTCGCGAGCGGCAGCCTCGGCAAAGTCATCGCCAGAGGAAGCATAGATGATGCCACGCGAGGAATTGACCAGCAGGCCACAGTCGCTGTTCAGCCCGTAACGGCACACCTCTTCGAGGCTGCCCCCCTGGGCACCGACGCCGGGGACGAGCAAGAAGCTGCCCGGCACAATGCGTCGCACATCGGTGAGCATCTCGGCCTTGGTAGCACCCACGACGTACATCATATTCTCTTCAGAGCCCCATTGCTTCGATGTGTCGAGCACACGCTGGTAGAGCGGCACCCCTGCGCGGTCTTCCGTCAACTGGAAATCGAAGGCACCCTTGTTGGAGGTGAGCGCCAGCAGGATAACCCATTTGCCGTCATAGACGGTGAAGGGTTGCACACTGTCGGCACCCATGTACGGTGCCACGGTGATGGCATCGAAGTCGAAGTCGCCCTTCGGGTCGAGGAAAGCGCGTGCGTAGCGCTCGCTGGTGTTGCCGATGTCGCCACGTTTGGCATCGGCGATGGTGAAGACCGGCTTGCCGAGACCGTGGAGGTAGTCCATCGTGAGCTTCAACTGCCGCAGACCTTCGATGCCCAAAGCTTCATAGAAGGCCAGATTGGGCTTGTAGGCCACGCAATGGTCGATGGTGGCATCGATGATGGCGCGGTTGAAGAGGAAGATGCCATCCTGAGCCTCGCGCAGGTGAGCGGGCATCTTGGCAGGGTCGGTGTCGAGGCCGACGCACAGAAACGAACGGCGCTCGCGGATGAGGCTTATTAATTCTTTACGGGTCATAATGATTACATTGTCAATTTATGGAACTGCTCTGTAAGTTTCTTGGCATTGAGGCCGGTCATGCTCTCGTCGGCCACGATGCGGCCGTGGTTGATGATGACGGCGCGGGTGCACATGGCCTCCACTTCCTGCATGATGTGGGTGGAGAGAAGCACCGCCTTGTCCTTGGCACTGCGGCGGATAACGTCGCGTATAAACTCCAACTGGTTGGGGTCGAGGCCGGTGGTGGGCTCGTCGAGGATGAGCACCTGCGGGTCGTGAATCAAGGCCTGTGCCAACCCCACACGCTGGCGGTAGCCCTTCGAGAGCTGGCCGATGCGCTTGTTGGCCTCGGGCTGCAAACCGGTGAGCTCTATCATCTCCTCGACACGGTCGCGCGCCTGCTTCATCCCGCTCAACCCGGCGGCAAAGCGCAGGTATTCGCGCACATACATGTCGAGGTACAACGGATTGTGTTCCGGCAGGTAGCCAATGCAGCGCCGCACGGCAAGGGTGTCGTCGAAGATGCTGTGGCCGCATATCGAAGCCTCGCCCTCCGTGGGAGGGATGAAGCAGGTGAGGATCTTCATCAAGGTTGACTTGCCGGCACCGTTAGGGCCAAGCAGACCCACAATCTCGCCTTTCTGCACCGTGAAGCTGACCTTGTCTACAGCACGCTGCTCGCCGTAGCACTTGGTGATGTCTTTTATCTCTATCATTTGCTGTTTCTCTCTATCTGTGCCGCCCGCTCGAGGGTGATGCGCTCGCCGCGGAAGATGGCGATAACGAACGCGTCACGGAACGGCGTGGTTTCCTTGATCTTCTTGCACCGCTGACGGGCTTCCTGCACATTGCCATAGTCACCTGCCGAATAGACGTGGTATTTGCCGTTCTGCATCGAGTGTATGTCCTTGATGCCGTGCAGGTCGGGGTCGCCGGGCTTCATCTCTCGCAGCGAGGAGCAAAACTGCACGCGATACACAATGCCGGCCTTGTCCTTCGTCGGAGTGGCAGCAGGTTTGGTTTCAGGCTTGGGGGTCGGCTTGGGAGCCGGAGCCACTACCGGTTGCGGCTCCTGTTTGGGCTGCACCACGGGCAATTCGGCCGACGGTGTAGGCTTGACGGCGGGCGTCTGCACTGGCTTCGGCACCTCTATCGTCGTGTCTGTCACCACAGCAACTTCCTCAGGCTGCTGCACAGCCACAGCGGTATCCTTCTGCTCCGCCGTTACCGCTGCCGGCGTTTCGCTCTGCGGTTCTTCGGCCACAGGCTGAACGCCATAGCCCTTGAGGTTGATGACAGGGTTGGCAATCTTGGCTGTTCCCTCTTCTGTCGACTTATAGGTCATAAAAGCGTTGAACAGACAGACCGCGATCTTCGCCTGTCCCTCCTCGCTGAGCATGAAGGCCTCCTCCGTGGGGTTGCTGATGAAGCCAATCTCCGTCAACACCGACGGGCAGGTGGTTTTATAGAGCACATAGAGCTCAGCCTGTTTTACGCCGCGATTGATGGTCTTCAGGTTCTGTCGATACTGGGTCTGTATGGCCTGTGCCAGGTTGAGGCTCTTGTCGATAAAGGCATTCTGGAACATGGCCAGCATGACGTAGGTCTCAGGCGCGTTGGGGTCGAAGCCGCTATAGTCCGCATTGTTCTTGTAGTCGGCCTCCAGCAGTATATCTGCATTCTCCTTCTTGGCGACCTCCAGGTTCGCCTTGCTTTCCGAGAGACCCATCACGAATGTCTCCACTCCGGTCGGCGCCGTGGTGGGGTGCGAATTGGCATGGATAGAGATAAAGAGGTCGGCCTTGTTGCGATTGGCTATATGGGCACGTTCGGCGAGCGAAATGTCGGCATCGGTCGTGCGGGTGAAGATCACCTTCACGTCAGGATAGTTGTCCTTGATGAGCTGGCCGAATTTCTTGGCCACATCAAGCGTGATGTTCTTCTCCCACGACTTCGACCCCTGGGCACCGGGTTTGGCACCGCCGTGCCCCGGGTCTATCACCACCGTGCGCACCCGATAGGTCTCTTTTTTTTGAGAAAAAAGAGAGCCTGCGGGTAAAAGCAGCACAATAAATAACACAAATAACCGTTTCATAGCCAAAACAATAAATTTTTGTTTTTCAGTTTGCACAAATAGTTTTATCTTTGCAATCTGAAATGCAAAGATACAAACATTTTTTGAATACTGAAAATTAAATAGCTTGGAGGGATTGAGGGGACACTTGCTGAAAGCATTTTCACTGCTGCTGGCACTGGCGGCGGCCTTGGTCGCTACGGCCCAGGCCGACATTGACACTCTCGCCCCCATTTCCCGCGATGCCATCCGCGAGGTTATCAAGTACAAGGCCCAAGACTCGGTGGCGATGAACCTCGACTCCCGGCACGCTTTTCTCTACACCGACGGCAGCATCGACTACGGCAAAATGCTTCTGCAGGCCGACCGCGTCGAAGTCGATTTCGAAAAGCAGGTGCTCCACGCCCACGGCACCACCGACACCGCAGGCAAGGTGGCAGGGCGCCCCTACTTCAAACAGGACGAGGCCGAGTATCACGCTGACACCATCACCTTCAACTACAGCACCCAGAAAGGCATCATCCAAGGTGTCATCACCCAGGAGGGCGACGGCTTCCTGCACGGCAACAAGGTCAAGAAGCTCAACGACTCCATCATGTACCTCAGCGGCGGCAGCTACACCACCTGCAACTACGCCCACCCCCACTTCGCCATCAACTTCACCAAGTCCAAACTCATCACCAACGACAAGATAGTGACCGGACCGGCCTGGCTCAGCGTCGAAGACGTGCCCACCCCCTTAGCGTTGCCCTTTGCCTTCTTTCCCCTCAACAAGACACGCCAAAGCGGTATCCTTTTCCCCTCCTACGGCTGGATGAACTATCGCGGCTACTACCTCCGCGATGGCGGCTACTACTTCGCTTTCAACGACAACATCGACCTCGCCCTCACCGGCGAACTCTACACCAACCTCAGCTGGGCCGTCGAAGCCAAGTCCAACTACTACAAGCGCTACAAGTACAAAGGTGCCGTCGATGTGCGCCTCGGGCAGACCTTCGAGGGCATCCGTGGCGACACCAACACCTTCAATTCCTTCAACGACTTCAAAGTCACCTGGCGCCACGACCAGGACGCCAAGGCCAATCCCTACAGCCGCTTCTCGGCCAACGTCAACCTGCAGAGCCGCAATTACAACAAGAACACCACCAACCGCAACGACTACTTCAACTCCACCACCACCTCCTCCATCAGCTACAACACCAAGATAGGCCCCTACCTCAACCTCTCGGCCACAGCCCGCGAGTCGTTCAACGCCCAGACCGGCGTGATGAACATCAAGCTGCCCTCCATCTCGCTCAGCACCATCACCATCTACCCCCTGCGGCGGCGCCAGCCCTCGGGGGCCTACCGCTGGTACGAGAACATATCGCTCTCCTACGTGATGAACGCCGAGAACAACCTCACCACGCAGGACACCGACCTCTTCAAGCCCTCCACCTTGGGGCTGATGCAATACGGCATCAAGCACAGCATCCCCCTCTCCAGCACCGTCAAACTGTTCAAATTCTTCAACTGGACCAACTCGGCCTCCTACAACGAACGCTGGCACTGGAGCACCATCAACCGCACCTACGACCAGCAAACCGGCATCCTGACCACCGACACCGTCTATGGCTTCCGCGCCAACCGCGACTTCAGTGTCTCCTCCTCGCTCTCCACCCGCATCTACGGCATGTTCCAGTTCAAATACGGTCCCTTGAAGGCCGTCCGCCACGTCATCAACCCCGCCATCAGCTTCACCTATCACCCAGACTTCGGCGACGAGCGCTACGGCTGGTGGCGCCAATACACGGACACCACAGGCTACGTGCACCGCTACTCCATCTTCCAGCAGAGCCTCTACGGAGGCCCTCCCGACGGACGCAGCGGCAGCCTGCGCGCCAGCATCGGCAATAACCTTGAAATCAAGGTGCAGAACCCCTTCGACACCGCCGCCGAGGTGTACAAGATACCCTTGCTCGAAAGCTTCAACCTGGCTATGAGCTACGACCTGGCCAAAGACTCGCTGCGCCTCTCCAACCTGGCCGTCACCGGCCGCACCACCCTCTTCCGCGCCCTCACGCTCAACTACAGCGGCTCGTTCAGCCCCTACGTCATCGACTCGCTCGGCAACATCCACAACCGCCTCCTCATCAACGAAGAGCACCGCCTCTTCCGCATGGACAACTCCTCCTGGAGCGCCCAGCTCTCCTACAGCCTCAACAACAACACCTTCAGCGGCAACAAAGACACCAAAAACGAAGGCCGCGCTGTGCGCACCCTCCTCCAGACACCGCACAACTACAACGCCGCCATCTTCATGGGCAACTATGTCGACTTCAGCGTCCCCTGGAACGTCAGCCTGAGCTACACCTTCTCGCACGTAGACCGCTACGTGGCCCGCGAGCTGGGCTTCAAGAGCGAGACCATCCAAAGCATCACCCTCTCGGCCAACGTCAGCCTCACCGACAAGTGGCGCTGCGCCGTCTCCACGGGCTACGACATCGTCAACCGCGGCATGTCCTACACCACCGTCGATATCTACCGCGACCTGCACTGCTGGGAGATGCACTTCTCGTGGGTCCCCTTCGGCTACTACCGCAGCTGGTTCTTCCAAATCAACATCAAGGCCGACGCCCTGCGCGACATCAAGTACGAGAAGCGCCAGAGCTACCTCGAAAACCAAGGTTACTATTCATATTGACAGTCATGGAAAACAAACTCTATCATTCGATTGGCGAAGTGGCCTCGATGCTCGGCGAACCCGCATCGGTGCTGCGTTTCTGGGAAAACGAGTTCGACTGCCTGCAACCGGTCAAGAACAAGCGCGGCGTGAGGTCCTACACCCAACACGACATCGACCTCCTGCGCCGCATACAGTACCTCACACGCCAGTGCGGATACACCCTCGAAGGCGCCCGCGAGCAGATGCGTATGCGCCCCGTGGACGACCCGCGCCAGGAGGTCATCAACCACCTGACCGACCTCCGCCGCACCCTCGTGGCCCTCAAGGAAACCCTCTGACCCTCACAGCCTTTCCGTTAACCGCGGCGTGCGCTACACCGCCGTGTACCCGCGCCCTCTTTGCCGCCCCGCCACCGGCAGCGCACCGCCCCTGCTCCGCCTTTTTCCGGACCACCGTCGGACCACCATCGGACCATCCTCGGACCATCCCCGGACCAAGAACTGACAATGCGCTGTACATCAGCGATGTATCAGCAGGATATATCGCGTGCGATGGTTTTGCTGCCGGTTTCGCTATCGGAGGAACATGCGGATGAGGCGCCGCGCAGCGGCGCCGTAAGGATGGTAGCGGAAGAAGGGGTCGAGCCACAAGCCACGGTCGACGACCGATTTGGCATGGGTGAAGGTGTCGTAGGTGGTGCGTCCATGATAGGCTCCCATGCCGCTCTCCCCCACCCCACCAAAGGGCAGGTTGTGCTGCGAGAGGTGCATGATGGTGTCGTTGACACAGCCACCGCCGAAGGAACACTCGCCGAGGACGCGCCGCCGCACACGGCGGTCGCGGCTGAAGAGGTAGAGTGCCAGCGGCTTGGGGCGCGCGTTGACGAAGGCGATGGCCTCGTCAATGCTGCCCACCTCCAGCACCGGCAGCACGGGTCCGAAGATCTCCTCCTGCATGGCAGGGTGCTCCTCGCCCACCCCGTCGAGGACAATCGGGCGGTCGGGGGCTTGGCCGGCCAAGGCCTCCAAGCGGCGGTAGTGGCGCTCGTTGACGATGCGGCCGCAACCGTCGGGGTACTGCCGGCTGATTTCCTCGCGCAGCAGCTCCACCAGGCGCTGGCGCACAGCGGCGTCGCAGAGCACATAGTCGGGGGCCACGCAGGTCTGTCCAGCATTGAGGAACTTGCCGAAGACGATGCGGCGTGCGGCCAACGGCAGGTCGGCCGTACGGTCCACAATGACGGGCGACTTGCCGCCCAGCTCGAGGGTGACGGGCGTCAGGTGACGGGCGGCCTTCTCCATCACGATGCGGCCCACGCGGGGATTGCCGGTATAGAAGATGTAGTCCCACTGCCGGTCGAGCAACGCGGAGGCCACGTCCGGGCCGCCGGTGACGACGCTGACAGGCAGCGGCATGGCGGGGTCGTTGCGCAGCTCCTCGACGATGCGTGCCACCACGTCGGCCGAGGCCGGTGCCAGCTCGGAAGGCTTGAGCGTCACCTCGTTGCCGGCTGCCAGTGCACCCGCCAAGGGCTGCAGCGACAGCAGCACAGGATAGTTCCACGGCGCCATGACGAGCACGTGGCCGTAAGGCTCGCGCAGGATGCGGCTGCCGGCCGGGAAGCTGCTCAACGGCGCTGCGACACGCCGCGGCTGCATCCAGCGGCGCAGGTGCCGCAGGGTGTAGCGCAGGTCGGACAGCAACAGGCCCACCTCGCACATATAGGCTTCCGTCTCGTCCTTGCCGAGGTCGGCACGGAGGGCATCGAGCAGCTCCTGCTCGTGGCGCAGCACAGCGTGGCGCAAAGCCATCAACGCCGCACGGCGGCTTTGGTAATCGGGGTTGATCATATCTCCATCAGTTTAAGAAAAGCGGCCGGCACAGGGGTCTCGAACTTCAGGCGGCGGCCCGTGACGGGATGCGTAAAGCAGAGGCGATAGGCATGCAGGCAGAGGCGCGACACGGGCGAGATGTCGTCCTTGTAGCCGTACATCGGGTCGTGGACAACCGGGTGCTGCAGCTCGCGCAGGTGGACGCGGATCTGGTTGCGGCGGCCGGTGTCGAGCTTGAGGTCCACCAGGCTGTAGCGCCGCGAGGTCTGGCGCACCTCGTAGTGCGTGACGGCCAGCTTGCCGCCGTTGTCGGTGGGCGACGAGAGGACGCAGTACTCGCCGTCGGTGAGCCACGAGCGTATCTCGCCCTTCGGGGGGTCGATATGGCCCCAGGCCACAGCCACATAGCGCCGGTCGAAGACGCGCTCCTTCCAGTCTTCCTCGAAGCTGCGGCTCACCTCTTTGCTCTTGCTGACCACCATCAGGCCGCTGGTGTCGCGGTCGAGGCGGTGCACGATATGGGCGTGGCAGCGCTGGTGGGTGGCGTCGAGATACTGGTTGAGGACGGTGATGACGGTCTTGTCCTGCGGGTGGGGGCTGTTGCTCAGCAGGCCCTCGTGCTTGTTGACGACGAGCAGGTGGCGGTCCTCGAAGACGATGTCGAGGTCGCGCGGGCGCAGCCTGTCGGCACCCGAGGCCTTTTCGACGCTCACCGTCATGCCTTTTTGCAGGGGGAAATTGAACTGCGACGTGCGCCGGCCGTCGACGTAGACGTTGTGTGCCAGCAGTTCCTTGACGCGGCTGCGGCTGGTGTCAGGCATCTTTTCCATCAGGAAGGCCAGCAACTCCTGCGGCTCGCTGACGCTGTATTCTTGCTTCTTCATAGGGAGTGCAAAAATAAAAAAAAAACTTCACATTATGATATTTTTCCTATTTTTGCACATTGGAATTGAAACAATCGATTATCATGAAAAAGGGAATACTCAAGGCGGTTTTCGTCCTGGCAACCATGCTGGGATGCTTTGGAACGTCCATGTCACAAGAGGCGGAACAGGTGGTGGACAACGTTGTGTTCAATCGAAACGGAGCCAATGTTTCGATGTTGTCGGTACTCCTCCCACTGCCGCAGACCAATATGTACCAGACGGTGGTACAGACAGACTATGGCGACGGTACCCTATGCAATATTGCAGAATCGTCTGACAAATACGTGCGCTTTCAGCGGACCAATGTCAGCGAGAACACCCTAACCTTTGGCATCACTACCAAGCTGATCCACCATGAGGTACACATAGACTTCGCACAGGTGGACGACGACGTTCCCTATGACACCTCCTCCATTGAGTATCAACGACACACGGGGGCGACAACGGAAGGGTCGGTAGCACCCGGGAACGCCATCATTACCAACGTTGGAGACAGCCTTTGGGCCCTGTCGTCAGGCATTGTCGACTATGCACAGCGGTGCTACGACTACGTGGCGCAGAACTTCTCCTATCTCAATCCGAACACCGGCATTCATCCTGTGAGCCAGGTTTTGGCGGCTGGTGGCGGAGACTGCGGAAATCTATCCTCTATTTTCGTCTCGCTGCTACGGCACAAAGGAATACCCTCACGCCATGTGGTGTCATATTTCTCGAACGGGGGGACTCATGTTTGGGCGGAGTTTATGATACAGGATTTCGGGTGGATACCCGTCGATGTCACCTACCACATGAGCGATCCGACAGGCAACTACTTTGGCCACAACGACTATAACGCTGTCGTGGTGGGCTTTGACGTAGATGCTCTCTATAGTCGCTGGAACAGCAACGACACCTACAGGACACCCCTGTTGCAGACCTACCAGTGGTGGTTCTGGGGCAACGGGAACCCCTCGACAACGTGGCAAGTGTCAGGCAGCCCCATCGATGTGGTCTTTCACCTGCAGGCTACGAGCAACAATACTGACCGGGGCATGGTGCTGGGGGGAGGATACTACACTGCTTTCGACACAGCCACCCTTTACGCTGTGCCGAAAGCCGACATTCTGTTCAAAGGATGGAACGACGGCGAAACTGCCAATCCACGGCGGGTGGCTATGGATGGGGATGTGGCTATAGAAGCCCTCTTTTCCGAGCAGGACACCGTCATCGTCCACGACACCATATACATAACGACAGAAGACATCAACATGCCCACAGAGCAATCCATCAAGGTGTACTCGGAAGATGGGTTCCTCGTTGTTGACGGCTATTTCGATGGCATGGTGATACTGTATGACCTGACAGGGAGAAAACTCGAAGAGCAACAAGGCCGCCATAGTCCGCTGCGATTCCATGTACCTGCAAGCGGGGCCTATCTTATCAAATCGGGAGACGGCATCACAAGGAAGATTGTACTGTCACGGTAGAGAAATACCGACGGTGGACGGAGGATGTGCGGAGCGGATACGGAGGAAGAGCGGAGGAAGAGCCTTGTTATTGCCTACCTGCGGCGGTGGACCTGGGAGGGGTTGAGGCCGGTGGTGCGGCGGAAGAACTTGGAGAAAAGGGGTTGCGAGGCGAAGTTGAGGATCAGCTACCTCACTGTGGAGGGAGGCGAATTTGCCAGCATCAATGGTGGACGAGGCAATAAAACAGAGGGCGTAGCCCTTGAAGATGATATCGTTTTCTCGCTGCGTATCAAGGGTGGCACCATCCACGGTTCAATCTATGGAGCCGCTTCGGCCAACCCCAGTTTCGGTGGTCGCCGCGTCGTGATGACCGGCGGCATGGTGGAAGGATGGATTGCCGGAGGATGCGACGGGACGACCTCCGGCGGCGGTGCTACTTTAGGCAACGCCTATTTCTACATTGGCGGTAACGCCAAAGTGGGTAACACAGAAAACCCCAGCAGGAGACTTGACGATACTGATGGCGGCAACATCTTCGGCGCCGACCGTGGCCGAAGCAACCAGGGCGTCAGTGCCAACCCCGCCTCCATGAAGAACGCCTTCATTGTCTTGGCCGACGACGGCTTTGTGCTTCGCAACATCTACGGTGGCGGCGACTACGGCTACACCGGCGTGGTGACTTTCGACGGCCAGACCTCTGCCGCAACGTCAGCCAACTTCTTCGTCTTGGGCGGCACACTGAATGGCAGTCTCTTTGGTGGCGGCAACAACAATAACAGCGCCTGTACCAATGCCAACATCACCATGACCGGCGGGCTCGTCAAAGGCGGGCTCTATGGCGGCAGCAACAGCAGCGGCATCATGACCTACAATGTCAACATAAAGGTTAACGGCGGACAGGTGGGCGACGGCGAAAGCGGGGACGGCGTCTTCGGTGGCGGTTATGGAGAGAACACCTTGGTGTCGGGCAACATCAACGTCACCCTTGGTGCCAGCACGACGGCCACAGACTCGGCCACCGTCAACGGCAACGTCTATGGAGGTTCGGCTCTTGGCGATGTCAACGCCAACAGCGGCAACAACACCACCGTCACGATGAATAAAGCCCTCATCAACGGCAATGTCTTCGGAGGAGCCCTTGGCGATGGAGCGGATGTGAACGGCAAGATTGCTGTTACCGTCAACGGGGGTACCGTCAACGGCAACGTCTATGGTGGTGGCGACGCGGCTGCCTATAGTCCCAACAGTGACTGCCCTGTAGTGAACATGACGGGCGGCAGGGTGGCCAATATCTTCGGCGGCGGCAAGGGGAACACGGCCGTTGTCACTGGCAACCCGAAAGTGACTCTCAGCGGGACAGCTGTTGTGAACGGCAATGTTTATGGTGGCGGCGATGCAGCCACCGTCACAGGCAATACCTCGGTCATCATCAGGGACTGAGGTTTCACGTGAAACATTGATTTTACTACGTTATCAACAATTGAGATCGTATAAATCAACGATTTCGTAGGGGTTGCCTATCTGCCGGGCGAACTTCAGCATATCGTCGCGGGAGATTACCAGCGAGGCACGGTTGTCGTTGGGGTGAAAGCTGACCTTTTCGGCTTGCAGGAGGTGGCGGTCGACAAAGAGAGTCACCTCATGGTTGAGGTCGTTGACAAGCGTAAAGAGCGAGACGCTTCCCGGCATGACGCCGAGGTAGCGCATCATGCGCTCGGGGCTGGCGAAGGAGAGCTTGCCCTGGTGCAGACGGTGCTCCATGTCGTGGATATCCATGGGGTAGCGGCTGTCCATGATGACGAGGTAGTGGCGGTTGCCCTTGTGGTTGCGGAAGAAGAGGTTTTTGCAGAGCGTGGTGCCCTCGCCGCGGTAGAACTGCGCAGCGATTTCGATGGTGGGAGCTTCGGGGTGCTCGTAGTAGTCAAAGGGGATGCCCATGCGTTCGAGGGCGGAATAAACTTGCGGTTGTCCTATCATGGCTGTTCTATATCAAAAGGAGGGGAAGAGGAGGAGGTCTACTTTAGGAGCTTGAGAATCTGCCTGTCGGAAGCGTCGGGGAGCAGACGGTGGAGATGGTCAACCAGGCGGCGGTGCGACTCGGCGGGGGTGCGGGGACACTGGCAACGGTCGGCACCCAGGAGACGCTCGGGGGTGGTCAGGAGAGAGAGTCCCCAGCCGTAGGCATGGCCATGCTTGTCGTGAGGATAGACAAAATCCTGCGTCACGATGCGGCATGCCATCTGCAGACGGTTGACGTAGCCGTCGAACAGGGAACGCATTTTAGGGCCCACCAGACCACAGGCGCTGCGCAGGTCACGGCTGACCATGCTGCCGCGCTCGCGGAGGGTGTCGAGGATGGCCTCGCTGATGGCACCGGCCTCGCTCTCGTCGTCGGGCAAGGGGTAGATGCTGCGGCGCCAATTCATGAAGTCGGGCCACCACTCGAGGCTGATGAAGCCTGCCTTGCCGGCGAAGAACTTGCCGTAGACGCAGTCGCTCTCTGTGACGACGGGGCCCTTCCATTTCCACAAGGGCCACTCCCATCCGCCGTCAGGCAAGACCACGTAGCGGCACTCGTCGGCCACGAGGGCGTCGGCACTGAAGCCCGCCACGCCGCTTTCGAGCAGCGGCAGGAAGCCCAATTGCTGAATGCGCTCCATCAACTCAGGGCAGGAACGAATCTCCTTGTTCAACGGCGGACAAATCATGCAGCAAGAGGTTTTAGCACATCAAGCCTCCTGGCCGGCCTGTCCGCGGAACTCGAAGCCTGCTTGTTCGACGGCGCGGCGCACATCGTCGGCGGAGGCGGTGCCGGTCACGGTGACGGTCTTGGCGCCGAGGTTCACCTCGGCAGAGGCAACGCCCTTGAGGGCGCTGACAGCTTGTTCGACGGCGGCCTTGCAGTGGTTGCAGTGCATGCCCTCAACGGCATATACGACCGTTCCTTCGGTCAGTTCTTGTTTTTTGAATTTGCTGAAGAATTTCATGCTTAAAGCGAATATGATTAGACAAAGGAGAATGGCGGAGCAGACGGTGCGGAAGATGGAGGGATGGTGGGGCAGGGGATTGCCGCAGCAGTCGGTGGCGGCGGCAGAAAGAGAGAGGTCGGCCCCGATGCCCAGAGCGTTGATGAGCAGTCCGAAGAGGATGGAGAAGACGACGATGGTGGCCAGGTAGATGGCTGTGAAGCGGCTGCCGAGCGATTTGCGCACCACGAGGATGGAGGCCAGGTTGACAGCAGGTCCAGCCATGAGCATCACCAGGGCGGCCCCCGGCGAGAGGCCTTTCATCATCAGCGCCGCCGCCACGGGGATGCTGCCTGTGGAGCAGATGTACATAGGCACGGCGATGAGGAGGATGACGAGCATCTGCAGCAGGGGCTGTCGGCCGAAGGTCAGGAAGAACTCGTCAGGGACGGCGATATTGATCAGGGCGGCGAGCAGGAGGCCGATAAAGAGGCGGAGGCCGATGTCCTGGATCATGTCGAAGTAGGCATAGCGCAGGACGCGCCAGAGGCGGTTTCCGCGTTCGACATGGCAAGAAGTCAGGGCGGTGTCCTGCACGGGATTGTCGGGCACAAGGCGGTTGACCAGCAGGCCGCCGCAGATGCCGGTGATGAGGGCTGCCGCGGGGCGTACGATGGCGAAGCCGAGGCCCATCATCGAGAAGGTGGCCAGGATGGAGTCGATGCCCGTCTGGGGGGTGGCGATGAGGAAAGAGGCCACGGCACCTTTTGAGGCGCGTTCGTTCTTGAGGCCTATGGCAGTGGGGATGACGCCGCAGGAGCATAGCGGCAGCGGGATGCCCAAGAGGGCGGCATAGAGGACGGAGAGCTTGTTGTCGCGTGAGAGAAATCTGGCATAGAATTTGCGGGGGATGAAGACGTGCAGGATGCCGGCGATGAGGAAACCGAGCAAGAGGTAGGGGCTCATCTCGTTGACGATAGTCAGGAAGGAAGAAAAGAACTGGTTCATAGTTGGTTCGCTTTTGTCGCGCTGCACTGCCTTGTTTCACGTGAAACAAGGGGGGCGGGGGTTATTTGATGATGCCGAGCTGGCGGCTGAGGTCGAGCATGCGGACGATGGGTCGGCGGGCGGCTTCGATCATTTGGGGGGTCATGAGGATCTCTGGCTGCTCGTCGCGGAGGCAGCGGTAGAGTTTTTCGAGGGTGTTGAGTTTCATGTAGGCGCAGTCGTCGCAGGCGCAGGATTTGTCGTCGTGGAGGGTGAGGAACTGCTTGTCTGGGCAGAGGTGGCGCATCTCGTAGAGGATGCCTGTTTCGGTGGCGACGATGATTTGTTGTGCCGGAGATTGCTGGATGTAGTTGAGCATGGCTTTGGTGGAGCCGATGAAGTCGGCCACCTGGAGCAGGGCGGGGTTGCATTCGGGGTGGGCGATGACCGGCGCGTCCGGGTGGGCGGCTTTGAGCTTCAAGATGCCTTCGGCCTGCATAGCATCGTGGACGGTGCAGACGCCGTTCCAGAGGAGCATGTTGCGTCCGGTGACACGGTTGATGTAGCCACCGAGGTTGCGGTCAGGGGCGAAGATGATTTTCTGGTCTTCGGGGAGAGAGCGGACGAGTTTTTCGGCGTTGCCGCTGGTGCAGATGAGGTCGCTGAGTGCTTTGATTTCGGCAGAGCAGTTGACGTAGGAGATGACCATGTGGTCAGGGTGAGCGGCTTTGAAGGCTGCAAATTCAGCGGCTTTGCAACTTTCAGCCAATGAGCAACTTGCTTCCATGTCAGGCAGGAGGACCTTGCGGGAGGGGTTGAGGATTTTGGCTGTTTCGGCCATGAAGTGAACTCCGCAGAAGACGATGATTTGGGCTTCGGTGCGTTGGGCCTCCTGAGCGAGGGCGAGGCTATCGCCGACAAAGTCGGAGAGTGCTTGTATTTCGTGGCGCTGGTAGTAGTGGCCAAGGATGACGGCGTTTTTTTCTTTTTTCAATCGCAGTATTTCCTGCTTCAGTTCCTCGTTGTTCATAGCGATAAAATATAATGTCTTTTGGGAGTGCAAAGATACGACTTTTTCAGCGTCCAATCATAATTTCTTAAATTTTTTATTTCTTTTATGTTTATTTTTTAGGGGTGTTAATATGGTTGATAAGTGGGGTAAAGGTGGAGAGGGGGATAGAAGATATGAGATGCAATTCACAATGTTTTCAACTTGATAAGTGGGTGAGGGACAGGCGAGTGAGAGGATTGTTAACTGATGGTTGAAAAGAGAAGTAACAGGGAAAAGTGAAAAACCGGAAATGCGAGTTAGCGAGGGTTGATTTTGTTGAAAAGGGGCTGAAAAAAGGCTGGGTTTTCAACTTTTTTTCTTTTCAACAGGGTTTTGAAACGGATTTAACAACGGTTTGAACAGGGGTTGTTAATTAACAGAAAGAGAGAAAGGGGAGGAAAGATTATGCAGAGGATATGCTTAGGTAGAGCTTAGGATGAACTTAGGAAACGCTTAGGAAGGGGGTTAAAAGGCTGGATATAAAGGCGATGGAGTGAAATAGGGGTGGTAAAGGTGTTGATATCAGGTGAATATTTTTTCGAAGGAAGAGTGAGGAAAGAGGAAAAATGTGAGTATTTTTGCAAAAATTTTAAATTGAAAATCAAGATGAAAGAGATTATTCCGATAGCCTGCGACCATGCAGGATACGAGTTGAAACAGTGCGTGATGGCGCATTTGAGAGAGAGGGGATTTGAGGTGAAGGACTATGGGACCTATTCGACGGAGAGCTGCGACTATCCGGATTATGCCCACCAGGTTGGGTCGGCGCTGGAGAAGGGAGAGTATGGAAGGGGCATAGTGATCTGCGGTTCGGGTAACGGTGTGCAGATGACGGTCAATAAGTACAGGCATGTGCGGTGTGCGCTGTGTTGGACGCCGGAGATAGCCCACCTGGGTCGTCAGCACAATGATTGCAACTGTGTGTCGTTGCCGGCCCGTTTTATCGACGAGGAGACAGCGCTGAAGATAGTGGACGAGTACCTGGACACGCCGTTCGAGGGGGGTCGCCATGCGCGGAGAGTGGAGAAAATCAGTGAGGTGAAATGCTAAGATATTGAAGTTGAAAGATATTGATATAGAACTTGCGCGGAAGGTGTTTTCGTGCATAGACCACACTACGCTGGGCGGAGGCGACAACGAGCGGACGGTGGAGTCGTTCTGCCGGAGGGCGAGGGAGCTGAAGTTGAGAGACGGGAGAGGTGTGGCGGCGGTGTGTGTGTATCCGCGGTTTGTGGGAAGCGCGGTGCGTGTGCTGGAAGGCAGCGGCATCGGTGTGGCATCGGTGGCGGGTGCTTTTCCTCACGGGCAGTTGCCGATAGGGTTAAAGGTTGAGGAGGTGAAACAGGCGGTGGGCGACGGAGCCGATGAGGTGGATATAGTGATCAATCGCGGACTGATGCTGGAAGGGAGGAGTGACGAGGTGAGGGAAGAGGTGGCGGCGATGAAGGCTGTGTGTGGTGAGAGTCGGCTGAAAGTGATACTGGAGACCTGCGAGCTGCCCACGGAGGGATTGATACGTGAGGCGACAAGAGTGGTCATCGAGGGAGGAGCAGACTTTGTGAAGACCTCGACCGGCAAGGGTGGTGGAGGAGCCACGTTGGAGGCAGCCGCAGCGATGCTGGAGGAAATAGCCAGTTACGTTAAAATTTGTAAAAAACCGGTAGGTTTCAAGGCAGCGGGGGGCATTCGTGAGCCCGAAGAGGCGCTTGGGTATGCAAAGATGGCGTCGAAGGTGATGGGTGAGGAATATATTAACAGTCAAACATTTAGGATTGGAACCAGCCGATTGACGGAGCGGTTGCATTCACTTTTAACATTTTAATTTGCCGATAAATGGGAAATTTTTTGTTACTTTGCACCCTGTTTTAATCAAAAATATATGAAACCGCTACAGCAAAAGTTAGCCCAATACACTGTTCCACAGGAGGCGAAAGCCGCCGGTATTTATCCTTATTTCACTCCCATCTGCAGTCCGCAGAACACAGAAGTCTATGTGTCTGGATATGACCATCCGGTATTGATGTTCGGCAGTAACAGCTACTTAGGACTGACGAACGACCCGCGCCTGAAGGAGGCTGCGAAAAAGGCTATAGACAAGTATGGCACGGGCTGTGCGGGATCGCCATTTTTGAACGGAACGCTGGACATCCACATCCAGTTGCAGGACGAGTTGGCGGAGTTTTTGGGTAAGGACGGAGTGATGTTGTTCTCGGCGGGTTTTCTGGCTAACAGCGGCGTCATTCCCGATGTGGTGGGTCGCGGCGACTACCTGTTCTACGACGAGCGTGTCCATGCCAGCATCATGGAAGGTCGCCTGATTACGAATGCCAATACGCAGAAGTACAAACACAACGATATGGACGATCTGGAGCGTGTGTTGCAGAAGGCTCCGATAGAGGCGTCGAAGTTGGTGGTAACAGACGGCGTATTCTCGATGGAGGGCGATGTGGCACACGTGGACAAGATGGTGGACATCTGCAACAAATACAACGCTACGCTGATGGTTGACGAGGCTCATGGTCTGGGCGTGTTCGGACGTGAGGGCCGCGGTACCTGTGACCATTTTGGCAAGTTGAAAGACGTGGAGTTGGTGATGGGAACCTTCAGCAAGAGTTTGGCTTCGGTGGGAGGATTCATTGCATCGGACAAGGAGACCATCAACTGGATGAAGCACAGTGTGCGCCCATATATTTTCACGGCGAGCATCACGCCGGCGAGTACGGCATCAGTGCTTGAAGCTTTGCACATCATGCGCAGTGAACCTGAGCGCATCGAGGCGCTGTGGGACAACCAGCGCTACGCTTACAAAGCCTTCAAGGACTTGGGTTTCGAGATTGGCAATACCTCGACGCCCATCATCCCTATCTTTATCCGCGACAACAATAAGACCTTCGCCATCACCCACGACCTGCTGGCCAACGGTGTCTTCGTGACTCCGGTGATTGCCCCGGCGGTGCCGAGCGACGAGACCTTGATCCGTATGGCGCTGATGGCTACGCACACCCACGAGCAGATAGACATCGGGGTGGAGAAGATATACAAGTCGTTCAAGAAGTTTGATGTATTCAAATAGAAAGAGGATACAGGCAGCCCCAGGCAAGGATAAAAGACAAAAAGACGATGGCTGAGATAACTATCAAGACTGTAGAGAGCGGGCGTGAGTTGCGCAAGTTCATTGCTTTTCCGAACAAGCTATTCAAGGATGTGCCGAGTTATATTCCGGCGCTGGATTTTGACGAGGTGAACCTGCTCGGCAAGAAGAACCCTTCGTTGGAGCATGCGCAGAGGGAATTGTACCTGGCATACAGGGACGGCAAGGTGGTGGGTCGCGTGGCGGCCATCATCAATCACACTGTCAACGAACACTGGCAGAAGAAAGCTGTGCGTTTCGGATGGTTCGACTTTGTGGAAGACTATGATGTCTTCAGCGCTCTGCTCGACAAGGTGGTGGAATACGGCCGCAGAAACGGTATGGAGGAGATTGAAGGCCCCTTTGGATTCACCGATATGGACAAGGAATGCTGGGCTATTGACAATTTCGACGCCCGTCAGAACACCTCGACGCTGTACAATCCGGAGTACTACGTGCGCTTCATCGAGCGTGCGGGCTACGAAATCAAGTGCAAGTGGCAGCAATACTCCATGCAAGCCAACCAGCCGGTGCCCGACAAGGTGGCGCGACTGAACAAGCTCATCATGGAGAAATACAAGCTGCACCTGGTCAAGGTGAAGAAACGCAAGGAGCTGTACCCCCACGCCTACAAGTTTTTCCACGCCATCAACTCGTCGTTCAAGGACTTGTACGACTTTGTGCCGATGACGGAAAAGGAGATAGAGGTGTACATCAAGGAGTATATTCCGTTTGTCAACCTGGACTTTGTGCAGTTTGTTGAGGACGAGAACGACAACCTGGTGGCCTTCGGGCTCAGCATCCCCGACTTGACGAAAGCCTACAAGAAGGCCAACGGCAAGCTGTTTCCCTTCGGGTGGTACCATATTTTGCACGATTTGAAGCACTTCGATACCATCGACCTGTTGCTCAACGGTGTGCTACCCGAGTGGCAGAAGCGGGGGGTGCACAGCATCTACTACAGCGACATGAACGAGGCCGCCATCCGCTTCGGCGTTCACACGGCCTACACCAACCCCCAGATTATGGGCAACGAGGCCGTAAAGATCTGGGAGACACAGTACAACACCACGCCGCTGATGCACCGTGCCGTCTTTGGCAAGGCGCTGTAGAGGCCCGTAGGCTGACGCAACGGCAACGCAATGCGACCTCCATAGCAGGGGGTCGTTTTTTCATTACGAATATCCGCTGTTGGCGGAATCAAGCTGTTGCTTCCTTGGTTCTGCCGTTTTTCGATATTCCTTTTGCCCCGGGCACCCCGCCGTCGCTCCGCCCTCAGTCCGCCCTTTGTCCGTTTTTTATCGGACCACCATCGGACCATCCTCGGACCATCCCCGGACCATCCCCGGACCAAGAAGCAGTAGGTTGCTGTTATTCTGCCTGCTAACAATGCACGGCAATATTCCATAAAAAAGACGTTGCCGGGATGATGCGATGGGATAAAAATGGAAAAAAAGTTGTATTTTTGCACCGTGATGTCAGATTTTGGCAAAAAGGAGGGTATTATATGTATAAAATGCGGCTTATTGTGGTCATATTGATGCTTTTGCCGGCTGTGTTGCGGGCACAGGAGGGGGTGGTGACGCTCAAGGGGAGGGTGACCTCGGGCGGAAGAGGAGTGCCGTATGCCACGTTGCAGTTGCTGGGGAGCTCGATAGGGGTATCGTGCAACGACGACGGCGAGTACACGCTGAAAGTGCCTGTGGGCCACGAGGATGACACGGTGCTGGTGCGGTCGATGGGGTACGAGAGCGCCAGCCTGACGGTGGCAGCCCTGCAACGACGCAACCAGGTGAGGCTCAAGGTGCAGGAGGTGCAGCTGCGCGAGGTGCAGGTGGAGAGCTACCGCTACGGCAACCACCTGCTCAAGGCGGCCATAGAACGGATACCTAAAAACTACCACCGGCGGATGGCTCGCAACACCTTCTTCTTCCGCGACTGGAGGGCTGTCGACGGGGAACTGTACCTCTTCGACGAGGCGGTGATGAGCGTCATGCGTCGCGGCTATGCCCGTTTCAACAACAAGCTGGCCTTCCGCTTCGACCCCAACGTGCGCGAGTTGGCCAGCAACTACAAATCCATCCTCCGGCACCGTCTGTTGGTCTACGACCGCAAGTTGCTGGAACACAAGGTGGACAACGACGACGGAATCAGCGAGCTGCTCGCTTTCGCAGAGAACGAGCTCTTCTTCGACCTGGTGGAGGTGCCAAGGGCCAACTTCCCTTTGGCGCTGAGGTGGCACTACTTTGATCCGGTGCAGGAATTCGTGGCGGACGGCGAGGTGTTCTACCTCGTGCGCTCCAAGGGCGTGGGGCGCTACAGGGCCTCCACGGTGCGCTACGAGTACATCATCCGCAAGAGCGACCTGGCCCTTGTGCGCATCACCTCTGTCCTGCTCCCCGTCAGCATGGAGGCTCCGCCAGAGACGTGGGTGGGAGTGCACTACAACAAACTCTTCATCGAGGCCGACAGTTCGGTCTGGAACTACGATAAGCGCGAAGGGCGCTACACCCTCACACACTACTACAACAACCGGCGTCAGCGGCTTGCCTCGCGCTTCGTCAGCGTACCCGACCAGCGGTGGCAACACTGCGTCGAATGGTCGCTGACCGACTTCACAACTGCTGACACAGAACTGCCTGCCGATACCCTCGCTGTGCGCCGTCAGACAATCTACGGTGCCTTTGGCAAGAGCGACTACAGCGGCGACTACTGGCAGCAATACAACAGCATCGCCATCGACACGTTGCCCTTGCGCTTGCTACAGGAAAAACTCACTCGATATGGGAAGAAATAACCTCTACATCCTCGCCAGTATGCTCCTGCTGTTGAGTGGCCGCGCCGGTGCCCAGCAGGAGGCGGCTATGCCTGACAGAGTCCTGGTGATGGGCTCGGTGGTGGATCACTTGAGCGGAGAACCGCAGCCCTACTGCCTGCTGCAATTCGTCAATGGGCAAGACACCGTGGCGGCGGTGCGTTGCGACAGTGAGGGATACTTTGTCACCGACCCTATGCCGACGGGCAGCTACTCCCTCAGCGTGACCCTCAAGGGGCAGGTGGTCTACCGGTCTGACCTGGTACTGAACGACAACGCCGCCCTCCATATTGCCGTCATCACCGACACCTTCACCTTCCGCAACCTGCGCCCAATCGATGTAAAATCGCGCAAGCGCCAGCCGGGGACGGTGCTGATTTCTTCTGCCGACGATGTGCGGTTGTGGGACCTCAGCGGCCGAATGGACGGCAACGCCAGTGCATCGGTCGATCTCTCGGGAAGCCCTAATTTAGGCTTTACCCTTGTGTGTCCGGGGCTTACGGTCAGCTCTAAAAACAGCACGATGAAGAACGAACTTCTGCTCTACGGTCGCATATTGGATACCCGCTGCCCCCGACCGGCGCCGGCCGACAGTACAAACAGCAAAGGCAGTGAATAATCGCCACCAGTCATACACCGAGTTGCTCAGGCGCCACCGCTCGCTGGTCTGGAGGCTTTGTTGGGCTCGTGCCCGCGGCGACTTTGAGCGTTGCCGCGACCTGGTGCAGGAGGTGAGCCTCTCGCTGTGGGAGCACTACGGCCGGTTGAGGCCCGGTTCAGGCCCTCTGCAGGAACGCGCCTGGGTGTTCTGGCATACGCGCACGGTACTCGACCATCTGCATCGCCGCCCCTCCCCCACCCTTGTGGCGCTGCCTGCCGAAATGCCCGCCGATGAGGACGACAGCCGGGAGCACCTTGACGACCTGCTGGCTTCCCTTGGCGACGAAGACCGACGGCTGGTGCAGCTGCGGCTTGAAGGCTACGATGCCTCAGAGATAGCTCAACAACTGCGGATCAGCCGCGATGCTGTCTACCAGCGTTTGCATCGTATTATTGAACGTTTACAGAAAGAAAGGCCATGAAAGACAATGATATACATGATTTGATAGACCGTCTGCAGGGGTTTGACAGTGAGGAGCTGGAGCAAGAGATGACGGACGGTCTGGAGGAGTGGTGCCAACGGCGCCGCCAGCATGCCCGCAACGTGAAGCGGGTGGTGCTGATAGCCCTGCTGCTGTTGACCACCACGGCCATAGCGATGACGGCCATTCCGTGGCTGCACGCCGTGTTGCATAACGCGCAGTCTGACGCTCCTGCCACCGCTGCATCCTCTGCCCCAAAGCCTTCTGCTTCCCGCCCGCCGGAGACAGCGGAATGCGCCGCCGGCAACGCTGTTGCCCAGCCAGCACGTCCGCAACCTGTCGACTACTACTACACGGGGGTCTCGGAGAACGGCTATTCCATCGCCTACGGCCATGAGACCCGCACGGTGACCTATACGCGCTACTCTGGCAGCCACATCATCAGCTCGGTGGTCCATAATGCCCCTGAGTCTCTGTTTATTGACACCGCCACGGTGGAGGACAGCGCGGCTGCCGTTGTTTCGCCCGAAGTGGACTCGATGTCGCAGGCGGCGGTGAGAAGTATGATACAGAGCGACTTCCAGACGGTGGAGCTCAACGGCGACGTGCTGTATTTCACCATCATAGACAGCGTGAGCCACTATGTCAGCGTGCGGGCCGACGTAGCGCAGTGGATGGGGCAGACCATCCGCTACGGCGACACGCTGGTGGTGCCTGCCCACGTCGCGTACCAGGGTGTCAGCTATACTGTTACCACCCTGGCCGACAGCGCCTTTGCCCGCCATGCCGAGCTGCGTGCCGTCGTGCTGCCGGCCACCGTTTCGTATATCGGCCATGCTGCCCTTGCGCACTGTTCCAACCTCGTCAGCCTCACCCTGCTGGCACCTGAAGCCCCCGAGGTCTCGCCGACGGCTTTCAACCGCACCGACCCCTACGCGCTCCTCCTTGTGCCCTGCGGGAGCCTTGAGGTCTATGAGGAGAGCATCGACTGGCTGTACTTCCGCCGGAGGGAAGAGCGCTGCCCATAAGACCTTCTCCTGCTAAAAAAACGCTGTTTGCCCCGCTCTTCCTCCGCTCTTGGTCCGGGGATGGTCCGAGGATGGTCCGAGGATGGTCCGGTGATGGTCCGATAAAAAGCGGACGACGGGCGGTCCGGCGACGGGTCAAGACTTGTAGTAGTCACGCAGGATGGCGACCATCTGGTTGCCGCTGAGGATGCGCTTGATGACGGTCGAGAGCCACTGTTCGAGGTTGGCCACCACGTTGCGCAGCGGCGGACGTTTCATCTCCACCAGCTTGGCGATGCGGCGGGCCAGGACTTCGGGTTGCAAGCCGCCGTTCTCTTCCTTTTCAATGATTGCCAGGGTGTTCTTGAAGACGGGCCCGTAGTCCGCGTCCTCCAGCGACGGCTGGCTGTTGCGGCGGCTGCCGGTGAAGCCAGTGGCAAAGTCGCCCGGTTCCACCATGCACACACGGATGCCGAAGCGCGTCACCTCGGCGGCCAAAGCCTCGGTGAAGCCCTCGATGGCAAATTTAGAGGCCGAGTAGAACCCTTGATACGGAAGACCCATCAATCCCCCGATGGAGCTAAGGTTGATAATCTTGCCCGACCGCTGCTTACGCATATAGGGAAGCACCGCCTGGCACATATTGACGCAGCCCATGAAATTGGTACCCATCTGTAGGTCTATCTCCTCCTCGGTAGCCAGTTCCAGCGCTCCGCCGATACCCATGCCGGCGTTGTTGACGAGGACGTCCACCCTACCCTGCTCGCCGACAATCTTCTCCACCGCTGCGGCCACCTGGCTGCGGTTGCGCACGTCGCACTGCAGGTAGTGTATCGTCTTGTCTTCCAGTGCCCGGCGGCAGAGGCCGTAGACGGTATGGCCTTGTTGCGAAAGCAGTTGTGCCGTGGCTTTTCCAAAACCCGACGAGGCACCGGTGATGACTATAATCTTTTGCATATTTGTGTGCTCTAATTTTTTTGCAAAGGTACTAATGTTTGGCGACATGGCAAAATCCTTTTTTGTCATGTCGCAAAATGTTCGTATTTTTGCACCCCCAAAACTATGCCCGTGAAGCAACAGCAGGACATATTATCCGCCCTCGACGCTTTCATCAGGAAATACTACAAGAACCTCCTGATCAGGGGGGTGCTGTGTGCCGTCGGCATCGTCGGACTGCTGTATCTGGTGGCCGTTATGCTTGAACACTTTGGCTGGCTGTCGCCGCTGGGCCGAGGATTGATATTCTGGGTCGGGTTGGCTGCGGTCGTGGCGGTGACGCTATGGCTGGTGGTGAGGCCCTTGCTGAAGATTTACGGGCTTGGCAAGCGCCTCTCGCGGCCCGAGGCAGCAGTCATCATTGGCCGGCATTTCCCCGAGGTAAGCGACAAGTTGCTAAACCTGCTTCAGTTGATGGAGGCCCCCGGGGGCGACAGCGACCTGCTGCTGGCCGCCATCGAGCAGAAGACCGCTGCGCTGCGTCCCGTGCCCTTCCTCGGCGCTATCGACCTGAAATCCAATCGCCGTTACTTCAAGTATGCCCTCCCGCCGCTGCTGGTGTTGCTGGTGTTGCTCGTCGCAGCACCTCAGGTGGTCACGGAACCCACGCGGCGCATTGCCCACTACAATACCGTCTACGAAAGGCCGGCACCATTCGCCTTTCGCATTCTGAACGACGACCTCGTCGTGCGCCAGGGCGACGACTATGTGCTCCGCGTGACCGCCGATGGCGATGCCGTGCCCGCCGAGGTGCATATCGACATCGACGGTCGCCGCTACCGTATGCGCAACGAGGGGGAGTTGTTTGTCCACACTTTCAAGCAGGCTAACCGCAGCCAGGACTTCGTGCTGACCGGCGGTGGGGTCACTTCTCCGCGCTACCGCCTTGAGGTGCTGCCCAACCCGTCGGTGCTCTCGTTCCGGATGCTCCTCTCCTACCCTGCCTACACCGGCCGCGAAACCGAAACGGTGCTCGACCTGGGCGATGCCGTTATCCCCGAGGGCACCACGGTGCGCTGGCTCTTCCAGACACGCGATGCCGACACGCTGCATCTGGAAGACGAAAGCGGACGGTGGGCAGTGGCTGTGGTGCCCGATGCCAACGGCCGCATCGAGCTGAGCCGCCGCATCATGGAGAATACTGAGTATTCTTTCAGCGTCAGCCGCACCCCTGCCACTGGTTCGCTGCCTCCTATCGTCTCTGACACCCTGCGCTATGCCCTGTCTGTCATCGTCGACGCTGCGCCCATGATCGCTGTTGAGGAGATTGTGGACTCGTTGCACCCCGACCGTCGGCTTTTCCGCGGTCGTGTGAAGGATGATTACGGCTTCTCTCGGCTCGTTTTTGCCCACCGAACGGTCAATGCTGCCGACACGACCCGAAACGCGCTTAGCGAGGCCGAAATAGGCCTCCGTGCGGGTGAGACATCCCAAGAGTTCTTCTTCAGTTTCAATACCGCCGAGCTCGTCCTCGCTCCCGGCGACGAGTTGACATACTGGTTCGAGGTGGCAGACAACGATGCCATCCACGGCCCCAAGACCACGCGCTCGCAGCTCTTCGAGGTCAAGATACCCACTGCCGACGAGCTGGACAGCATCCTTGGCCAGAGCCAAAGCGAAGTGCACCAGAACGTTGAGGAGCAGATGGGCGAACTCAGACAGCTGCAGCGGGAGATAGACGAGATGATGCGTCGCCTTGTTGACAAGAAGGACCTCTCCTGGCAGGACCGCAAGGACCTGGAGCAGATTGCCGAGAAGCAGCGCCAGGTGAAGCAGATGATGCAGCAGATGCAGCGCCAGATTGAGGAAAACAACCGCCTCGAGCAACGCTATCACGAGCAAAGCGAACAGCTGATGGAGAAGCAGCGCGAGTTGGAGCGTCTGATGAACGAAGTGATGGACGAGAAGATGAAGGAGACGATGGCCGAGATTGAGCGCATGATGCAGCAACTCGACAAGAAGAACGTCCAGCAACAGCTTGAGCAGCTCAAGATGGACAATGCCGACCTCGAACGCCAGCTCGACCAGAACCTTGAGCTCATGAAACGCCTCGAGATAGAGAAGCGCGTCGAGCAGACCATCCAGAAGATGGATCGTCTGGCCGAGGAGCAGCGCCAGGCTGCCAGCGAAAGCGAGCAGGCCAAAGGAAAGGACAAGGAGGCCCTGCAGCAGCACCAACAGGAGCTCAACGACCGTTTCCACCAGCTGGAGCAGGACGTGGAGCAGATACGCCAGGACTATAAGGCCCTCGACCCCGAGACCGATTTCCGTGTGCCCGCCGAGCTCGAGCGTCAGATTGAGCAGCACCAGCAGGAGGCCTCGCAGAGCCTGCAGCGTGGTCGCAACAAGGAGGCCTCGCAGCAGCAGCGCCAGGCTGCCGACGAGATGGAGCAGATGAGCAACGCCCTGGCTGAGGCCCAGCTCGATGCCGAACAGCAGGATTTGGCCGAGGATGCCGAGCAGGTGCGCCGCCTGCTGAAAAACCTCGTCCGCCTCTCCTACAACCAGGAGGAACTCATCGCCGACCTTGGCTCTATCTACATCCAAGACCCCAAGTACCAGACCGTTATCAACCGCCAAAACCGTGTGAAAGACGACTTCCGCGGCATCGAGGACTCGTTGCGCTCGCTGGCGCGGAGGCAGGTCCAGGTGGCCTCGGCCGTCAGCCGCGAGGTGGGTGAGGTGAACAGCGCCATCGGACGTTCGCTCGGCGGACTGCTCGATATGAACCAGAGTTTCTACGGCACCTACAAGAACACCGCCGCCGCCCGTTCGATGCAGTACAGCATGACGTCGCTCAACAACCTGGCCCTCATGCTCGCCGAGAGCCTCGACCAGATGCAGAACCAGATGCGCCAGAACAGCCAGAAGAAGCGCAGCGGCCAGTGCAAGAACCCCTCGCGCAGCCAGTCGCAGTGCAGCAACCCGGGCAAAGGCAAGCCCTCGCCCAAGTCGATGCGCGAAATGCAGCAGGAACTCAATCGGCAGCTCGAAGCCCTCAAGAAGCAACTCGACAAGCAGGGCAAGCAGCAAGGCGGAAGGCACCAAGTGGGGCAGCAACAGTCGCTTTCCGAGGAGTTTGCGCGTGCCGCCGCCCAGCAGGAGATGATACGCCGCATGATGCAGCAATACGGGCAGGAGATGAAGTCGGCCTCTGGCGGCGACCCCAAGCTCGCTCGCGAGATTGACCAGATGATGCGCCAGATGGAACAGACCGAGACAGACCTCGTCAACCGCACCATCACCCGCCAAACGCTTCAGCGCCAGCAGCAAATCATGACGCGCCTGCTCGAACACGAACGCGCCGAGATGCAGCGCGAGAAGGAGCAGCGCCGCGAAAGCCGCGAGGCCGGCGACCTCTACAGCCAGCCCTCGCCCGACGAGCTCGAGCGCTACCAGCGCCAAGCCCGTCCCGCCGCCGACCCGCTGCGCACCGTGCCGCCCTCGTTGCAGCCCTACTACCGCCAGAAGGTCAACGACTACTTCTACCGGTAGCCCTCCCCCACCCTTTTCAACCGCAGTATGAACGCCGTGCTTACGCGCCGCGTTTAAGGGCTTGTAATTCAGCCTATCGTAGCTTCTCCCTCCGGGGATGGTCCGGGGATGGTCCGAGGATGGTCCGGAGATGGTCCGGCTTTTGGCGGACCGACAGCGGTGTGCCACCGGCCTTGTCGCGCTATTTATTTTGACGCTTGGAGTGTATATTAAAAAAAAAGTGTAACTTTGTACCGGTTTTAAGACGATGCTGTTATGACAGAAACGTTTGCTATACAGTCAGATATCGCCCTGTTGCCGGTGGTGGAGGAGCGGTTGTTCCACTTCTGCCACGAGTGCCATGTCGGAGATTGCTTCTCGGCCGTCTCGGTGGCATTGTTGCAGGCCGTATCCAACGCCATCGTGCACGGCAACGGATCCGACGCATCGAAGCAGGTCGGCATCACTTTCACCACCTGCCGCGGAGGTATCGCCATCGAGGTGGCCGACGAGGGTAGGGGGTTCGACTTCGAACGCTATGGCGAGTTGCCTGTCGGCATCGAAACCCCGGGCGAGGGTATCTTCGTCATGAAGTCGCTCGCCGACCGCATGGAGTATTCCGATCAGGGTCGGCGTGTGAGAATGGAGTTCGTGGTGGACGGCATTGCTCCGACAGACACCCTTGAGCGCATCGCCGTCCTGAGGAGCCATTTCGCTACCGTGGCGGCTTAGATCGATTCCTCGATTTCCGTCGCGCAGGCTGTGCTCCCGTCCACCCAGAGGGCAAATAAGGGCTGCATTTTGACGAAAATTCCTGCGAAAATCAACATAAAACATTGGTAATCAATTCAATACTGCATCAATAATGGCTATCCGTTTTTCTGTACAATCTGGAACGTTTGAGCTCGCTGAGGAAGAAAAAGTGCGTCGGTGGCTTGCTGAGGTGGTTGTGAGGCGCGGTAAGACGGTCGGCAATATCAATTACCTCTTCTGCGACGACGAGTATTTGATTGAAGTCAATCGGCATTACCTCAACCATGACACATATACCGATATCATCACCTTCGACTATGTGGCCGGAGGGTTGGTTTCGGGCGATATTATGATCAGTGTGGAAAGGGTGGGGGAGAACGCTGGGCAATATGGTGTCCCGTTCGAGCAGGAGCTGCATAGGGTCATCGTGCATGGTGTGTTGCACCTGCTCGGTCAGGGCGACAAGACCGATGCCGAGGCTGCCGAGATGCGCCGTCAAGAGGAGCAGGCGCTATCGTTGTGGAATGAGTTGTTTCACGAGGAACAATCGGTGTAAATATCATAGAATATGACATTTGAGCCTTATGATATAGTTGTTGTGGGTGCTGGACATGCTGGCGCCGAGGCTGCGGCAGCGGCAGCCCGGTTGGGATGCCGTGTGATGCTGGTGACACAGATGCTCGACACTATCTGCCAGATGTCGTGCAACCCTGCTATGGGTGGTGTGGCCAAAGGTCAGATCGTCCGCGAAATCGATGCTCTCGGGGGCTGGTCGGGTATCGTGACCGACCGCTCGGCCATACAGTTCCGTATGCTCAACCGCTCAAAGGGACCTGCCATGTGGAGCCCGCGGGCGCAGTGCGACCGTATGCTCTTCTCGCTCAACTGGCGTCAGGTGCTGGAATCGCTGCCGGGGCTGTCGCTCTGGCAGGACGAGGTGGTGGGCCTTAAGCGCGACGGCAAGGCGGTGTGTGGCGTCGTTACGCGTATGGGGCACACTATCCCCGCAAAGGCTGTCATTCTTACCAGTGGCACTTTCCTCAATGGCACCATCTACATCGGCGAGGAGTCGTGGCAAGGTGGCAGGGTGGGGGAGGCTCCGGCGGTGGGCTTGTCTGACGAACTGCGCGCGGCAGGCTTCGAGGTGCAACGGCTGAAGACGGGTACACCGGTGCGTGTTGACGGGCGCACCATCGACTTTTCGAAGCTGCAGGAACAGCCCGGTGACAGCCGTCCGGCCAAGTTTTCGTTCACCGACACCGCTCCGCTGACCGAGCAGAGGTCGTGCTATATCGCCAATACCAACCTGCGTACGCACGACATCCTGCGCACGGGTTTCTCGCGTTCGCCCATGTTCACCGGCCGCATCCGGGGCCGCGGGCCACGCTATTGTCCCTCGATTGAGGATAAGATAGACCGCTTTGCCGACAAGGACCATCACCAGCTGTTCGTCGAGCCTGAAGGGTGGCACTCGCAGTCGTACTATCTCAACGGTTTCTCGTCGTCGCTACCCATTGAGGTGCAGCTGGCTGCTTTGCACAGCATCGAGGGCTTTGAGCAGGCGGCAATCTTCAAGCCGGGCTACGCCATCGAATATGACTATTTCCCGCCGACGCAGTTGTTCTTTACTTTGGAGACAAAACAAGTGGAGAACTTGTATTTCGCTGGACAGGTCAATGGCACCACGGGCTATGAGGAGGCTGCATGCCAGGGCCTGATGGCCGGAATCAATGCTGCACAAAAGGTGCGTGGCAAGGATCCGCTGGTCCTTGGGCGTTCGCAAGCCTATATAGGGGTGCTTATTGACGACCTGGTCACTAAAGGGGTGGACGAGCCGTACCGCATGTTTACCTCGCGTGCAGAATATCGCATCTTGTTGCGGCAGGACAATGCTGACCAGCGGTTGACGCCGTTGTCGCATGCCATAGGATTGGCCGATGATGCACGGATGCGCCGCGTGGAGGAGAAGCAGCGGCAGGTGGCGCAGCTGTCGCAGATGGTGGAGGAGACTTTCGTTGTGCCGTCAGAGGCCAATGGCTGGCTCGAGGAACATGGCTCGGCGGTGCTGAATCAGCGCGTGAGACTTTCAACGCTGCTCTTGCGCCCTGAGTTGTCGCTCGTGCAACTTGGGCAGTTGGCACAGTCGGTGGGTGAGGCAATGGCTGTACTGCCGGAGGATGTCATCCAGGAAGTAGAGACGTCGATAAAGTATCAGCGCTATATTGAGAAGGAACAAGAGGTGGCTGGTCGCATCCAGAAATTTGAGGATATATCCTTGCCGCCGGATGTCGATTATTATGCTTTGACGGCGTTGAGCTATGAATGTAGGGAAAAGCTGAATCGCTACCGTCCGTCGACTATTGGTCAGGCGTCGCGGATCAGTGGTGTTTCGCCTGCCGATGTGTCTGTGCTTTTACTCGCTTTTGCCCGTTGAAAAATAGTTTTTTACGCTGTTGTTTCTCGTGAAACAAGTTGTTAAACACTTTGTTTTAATTTGTTTATATAATCACGGGCTTCCGGACCGAGGTTGAAGATGAGGTCGAGAATGCTGAGGTTGGGAACGAAAGGATGCCGGTCGGAGAAGACTTGGTAATAGCCAGGAAAGCGGTTGGTGGGGTATGGGATCTTGGGTGAGAAGGTATGGCGGAAGTCAGTGGTTGCGCCGGTGGCTGGCAGGTAGTCGGTGGTGTCTGTCAGCAGGCAGTTTATGCCAAGTTTCCGCAGTGTCCACTCAAGGGTTTTGCGGTTGAGTTCAATCAGTCCGGTGTAATGTTGCATCAGCAACGACTCTATGTCGTCGCAATAATACTGGAAGTAGGGTGATGCGCTGTAGGCAGCGGTGAGTGTGCGCAGGTGGATGACATTCCAGCGGTCGCGGTAGTCAATCGTCACTTCTTCGGTGCGGCTGTGGTTGTTTCGTTTGACAGGAACTGTAAGGAAGCGTACGCCGCCCGCGGTCATGATCTCCATGCGGTTCCGATAGGTCTGCTTCGGAAAGGTTTCCTTTGCCTCAATATAGGCTTCGGCATATTGCGACAGGGTTGCAATATAGGCTATAGGGGGGAAGAAAGCGGTGCTGAACAGCGGTGTCATGCGCCGAGGATGATAGAGACAAGTTCGCCCTCGTCAAAGTAGAAGTCAATGTTGCCCTCGGGAAAACTGACGCGTCGCTCGCCCCAGTCCTCGTCGTCAACGTCTTGCTCGAGGTAGTTGTTCTTGACCATCAGGTCAACAATGGCGCGTTCGTTCAGCTCGAAAACCGATTGCCCGAAGAGGGTACATTCTTCATTGGCGAGGTCTATGCAGGCCAGCTGTGGATTCTCTCCTTCGAAGAAAAGAGTGATACCTTGGTCATTGTAGCGAAGAACGGTAGTGGATTCGTCGGCAGCATTGTCGATATTCTCCACTTCATCAGCTGTACCCATGACGGTCATAGCTTCCTCAACCGGCATGGCAAAGCGCAGGTCTCCGACTCCTTGCTTGATATTGATGTTTAGTTGCATGTTTTGGTGTATTGTTCTGGCTGCAAAGATACGAAATAAATTCAATATCACCACATTTTTTGTTCAAGCTGTAAGGCTTGTCATCTGCCGCCGGCATTGACAACGGCAGCAATGGCGACCCCCAGAAGCAATATGCAGCTGACAATTGCCCAGCGGCGAGGCCGAAGCTGCACCTTCTGACGGCCGAACATAAGGCCAAGATATCCAAGCAAAATGTTGGCAATGAGCAAAGGCCAGAGGATTTTGTGGATGGGGTTGATGGTGTTGTCTGCAAATCCAACGCCGATACCCATCAGCAGGACATTGATGCCTGTGGCGAAAGCCAGTGCCAGAACGGATTTGCTGTCTTTCAGGGAGAATATCGGTAGCTGAGGATTGCGGCGCAGGTAAGGCACAAGTACCTTCAGGAGGACGATAATCGTCATTCCGAGAAAGATGTAAGCGTTCAGGTCAGAGTACATCTGCGGGTCGTCGGCAGAATAGAAACAGAGCCATCGACCGGCAATACATCCGATGTAGTAGAGAAAAACATGGATAATAGAGACACCGATGACCGTTAGCAGGCCTGCCGAAAGCCGCACCGGAGTCGCCTCTCCGCAGCGTCGGAAGAGCAACATGGAGTTGAGCCCCAGTGCGAGGGCAATGACGATATAAGATACTATTGACATGATTCTATGTGTTTTGTGAGGATTATAAAATCGTCGACAGAGAGTTGTTCTGCCCGCTTGGAAAGGAGATCTGCGGGGAGAGCGTCGATAGGCGCTCCTATGGACCTCAAGGCATTGCGAAGTGTCTTCCGTCGTTGGTTGAAACCGGCTTTCACTGTTTGTACGAACAACTGTTCGTCGCAGGGGAGTTTTTCAACTTCGTTGCGGATCAATCGGATGACGGCCGACTTCACTTTTGGCGGGGGATTGAATACGTTTTCGTGAACAGTGAACAGGTATTCCATTTTGTAGAATGCCGACAGCAATACGGATAGTATTCCGTAGGTCTTGCTACCCGGGGCTGCTGTTACACGTTCGGCTACTTCTTTTTGGAACATTCCGACCACTTCGTGCACCCTGTCTCGCTGTTCGAAGACACGGAAAAGTATCTGTGATGAGATATTGTATGGGAAGTTGCCTATGATTGCGTAGGTGTCATGGAATAAGGCACTTGTGTCGTATTTGAGGAAGTCGCCCTCGATGACATCAAGTCCAGGGTATTTTTCGTGCAGCCAGGCTACGCTTTCACGGTCGATTTCCACTACGTGAAAGTCGGTGTTGGTTCTTGTTATCAGGTACTTAGTGAGTACACCCATGCCAGGGCCTATCTCCAGCACGTGGTTGGCATCAGGCGAAAGGCTATCGACAATGCGTTGTGCTATATTTTCGTCGGTCAGGAAGTGCTGACCTAAGAACTTTTTGGCGTGTACTTCATTCATTTTTTCAGTGCATTATATCGTTTCCTGGCGTGGTCGGTATATAGACTTCCGGGGTAATCGAGGAGGATTTTTTCATAGCACTGGCGGGCTTGTTCGGGGTTGTTGAGATGTTTTTCGTTGATTTCCCCGCGCATGATTAGTGCATCGTCGGCGGTGAGGTCTTCAGGGTAGAAGTCGACGAGGCGCTGTAGCAGGCTGTCGGCATCTTCGTAACGAGCTTGTTTTATGCGGATTTGGGCTTTGCGTAACAGTACTTCGTCGAATAGGGGATGAGACAGTGCTGCGTGGCTGATTGCATCGTATGCTGCCCACGCAGAGTCGAGCATGTTGCGGTATAGTAGCAGATCGGCGTTGGCGAACAATTCCAACATTCCATAGGTGCTGTCATCTTCCATGTTGTCAGAGATTAGCAGCGAAAGTTCCATTGCATCGTTGGCAATGAGTTTGCTGGTTGAGGCGCGCAAGACATTCAGTTGCGATTTGGCCCACTCGAATTCGTGGTTGTAGTATGAAAGCTTGGCGTTCTTGAATTTGGCTTGAGCCCCCAGAATGTCGTCTTTGTTGGCTTTTTCGACCTGCATGTACAGCAGCGAAGCATCCCATGTTTCGCCGGCGAAGAGCAGGAGGTCGGCCAGTTCGAGTTTCACCTCGTCGCGTTGCTGGGCATTGAGACGTGGTAGTTCCAGTACGTCGTCCAGCATGCTGACAGCCTCTTGTATATCGCCTCCGTGGTAGGCTACCAGGTTGGCATAATGCCTCATCAAGGCGATGGTGCGGATGTTTTTCCCCAGTTCTTCAAATGCTGCCAGATATTTGTTTTTCAGCGCTGTAAGCTCTTTGGCGGGAATGTTGTGTGTCTGATTGACCCGCGCGAACTCCACCTCGAGCTCTCCTACACGACTATCGAAGTAGTAGGGTGCTTCTTTTCCTTTTTTTTGGATATATTTATAGCCGTCGGAGGCTACCTCGAGGGCGTCGTTGCTTTGTGCTATCCTGGCCACGCGAATCACTGGTTCTCCGTTTTTTTCAGGGAAGCGTGCGTCTACTGCCTTGGCTTGTTCCAGCGCAAAGCGGAAGTCGTTTTCTTGTAGCGAGAACCATATCATCATCTCCAGATACCGGTCGTTTTCCGGATGGTCTTGGACTCGAGTTATGAGGGCTTTGCGCACCCCGTCTGACAGGCGCTTGTCGGGTGCCTCTTGCAGGCTGCGTTGCATCGAGATTTGGATGCTTGACATCATTCCCGGCTGGTGGTCGAGAAGGTCGAAATACTCTTGTGTCATGGCCTCGTAGTCGCCCATGCGTTGGTAGACGCTGATTAGTTCGTTGAAGTAAAGGGCATTGTTTTTTGTTTTTGCCCTGGCGGTGCGGTAGGTCTGCACGGCATAGTCGGTGCGGCCGATATTGAGAAAAGCCTGTGCGAGGTCAGGAATGGGTTGCTGATTGCTGGTAATGAGGCTGATAGCCTGATCGAAACTTTTGCGAGCTTTTTTCTCTTTCTGTTGCTTCAGGGCTATTGTTCCTTCGTCAACATACAAGTAAAGGTCCTTGGGAAATTTTTTCTGCCGCTGTTCCACCAGGTGTGACGCATCGCGGTATCTCTCTAATTCCAAGTAGGTTGAGAGTAGCCGTTGGTAGTAGTACCTGTTGTTTCCCTGCTGGTAGAGTTTTTCGTAGAGTTGAGCGGCTTGGTCGTAGTCCTTGTTGTCATAGAAATATGCTGCCATCTGCTCTCGGTTTTGTTGTGCCGAGGCATTCGACATGGCGGTCAGCAGCAGTAGTGACCATAGAACCAGCCTGATACGGTGTGTTGTCATACAAAAAAACCGGAAGGTTTCATTCCGGTTCTCGTTGTTTATGTGACCCAGCTGGGGCTCGAACCCAGGACCCCAACATTAAAAGTGTTGTGCTCTACCTGCTGAGCTACTGAGTCAGTCATTGCTGACTTGCTGATGGTTGTCTGTGACCCAGCTGGGGCTCGAACCCAGGACCCCAACATTAAAAGTGTTGTGCTCTACC
>DFLB01000032.1:43364-67036 GCA_002373995.1 Bacteroidales bacterium UBA3630
CTACTGAGCTACTGAGTCATCATTTTTTCAGGCCTTATACCCTTAAAATGAGCGTGCAAAAGTACAACTTTTTTTGATATTGGCCAAATAATTTATGAGCAAAGTCTTATGTCTGGCACGCATATTGCTGAGTACCAGTGCAAGAGGGTGGAGGTATTTTTTGATAAATCAAAGATGTTATGGCACCTCGGGAGGCTCGTTGAAGAGGTTGATGGGCGGTTTTGAGGGGGCGTTGGCGGGGTCGAGCGAGGTATCGTTATGGGGTGTGGCGGTATTGGCTTCGTTCGCAATCTCAACGAATTCTTTCCAGTTCTTGTTGAGCGGGATGTAGCGACCGCGATCTTCGTAGTGGTTGACGCGTCCGACGCCGATGTATGTGGAGTTTGATGCGCGTCCCTCCTTATCGACCACAAAGCCGTAGAGGTGCACTTCCTCGCCGGCCCAGCTTTCTGGGAGCCTTGTTTTTACGGTTTTGGTGCGTCGCGCCACGGGCGCTGTCAGCAGGCCCGCGTTGCGGCCGGGAGCGTAGATATATAGGTAGATTTTGTCTTCGGCAGAGGCACGGAAAGACATCATGTTTTTCTCGAAATCAACACATACCGTCTCGTTCTCTTCGAAGCGAGGCGCTTTGAAGTACACGTCGGACGCATGACCTTCGGCAATCTTCAACCGATCGTAGTCCACTTCAAGGATGCCATCGGCAAGTTTGAAATGTTGTTTGTTCTTCAGGATGAAGTAGTTGCTTTCTGTCATTTGCTTTTCCTCGGCTTGTTGCCGGAGTCCCAAACGGAGGGCATCGGTGGCTTTCGAGGCGAAGCGCACCATGCCTACAAACCAGTTCCGCTGCTGTTGTTGGCTTTCGGTGTTGGGGTAGTGGACTACAGGTTGGTAGGCTCGCAGGCATGCTTTGCCCTTCCAGAGGTACCCCACGTTGTTTCCCACACGTCCGCGGAAAGTGGCTGCCGAGGTTGCTTGAAGTATTGCCATGACGATAGTGTTTAGGTTGTTCTATGATGTTGTAACGCGGTTTTTAAACATTTATTTTATGGTTGGAATATTTTTAGGGGAAGATAAGGAGACAGGAAGAAGGTAGACGTATTAGAAAGTTGAAATATAAGGTGTTGAAAAGAGGTGTTTTTGGAAGAAAAAGGGAAGATGCATGTAGAGGATGTGCTTAGGATATGCTTAGGATGAACTTAGGATATGCTAAGTATGTACTTAGGATGTGTCTAAGATGGGTGGTAAAAACGATGGGGGCCGACCGTAAAAGATGGTCGGAGATGGAGAGTGGCAAATTCTCGGGGGAAAAGATGATGGGGGCTGTGGCCTGCCTGTGGCGGGTCAGGGATGGAAGAAACGGGCTGGAATGGATAAGGGGAGGGGAATGGGAGGGATGGATGGGGGTGGGGGGAGGTGGGAGGGGACGGGAGGCGGGAAGGGATGTGCGGGGAGGGGCCAGGATGGCTTAGGGTGGGGTGAGAGGGATGGATGGGGTGGGAGTGGGCGGGGGGGGGCTGGATGGGCAGGGAAAGGATAGGATGCAGGACGGGGGTGGGAGGCAGGAAAGACGGGAGGGGAGGCAGGAAAGACGGGAAGGGATGGAGGGAATTGGAGGGGATGGAGGGGATGGAGGGAATTGGAGGGGATGGAGGGATGGAGGGAATGGAGGGGATGGAGGGAATGGAGGGGATGGAGTGGTGGAGGAAATGGAGGGGGATGGGTGGGGGTTAGGCTTTGTAGATGCGCATGAGGCATTGGGAGCAGTCGAATTCGAGGCGGAACAGCTGGCCGTTGTTGCGCAGGAGCAGCCTGTCGGAGGGTTGCAGTGGCACTTGCGGACGGCTTTGGCTCTTGCCTTGCAGACAGCAGCCGAGTTCGTAGCGGATGCAGTATTTGGTGGTCATCAGCGCGTGGTTGTTGTAGTCGTGGGTTTGCTCGAGGCCGCGTTCGATGGATTGCACCCCATGCCGGCGGTAGAAGGTCTCGGATTTTTGGTTGACGATGTTGGCGCGGTAGTCGAGGGTTGTTTCCGGGTAGGGGAGGAGTTGGTCATGCCGTGGGCAGTCGGCGGGGTGGAAGTGAGCGATGCGTTTGGCTTGCAGATGCGCGATGGCTGTTCGGCGCAGCTGGTTGAGGATGGCGGCGGGGAGGAAGTAGCGACCTTCGGTGGCGTCGGTGACGGTGAGAGCCGAGAAGGGTGTGTCGCCGAGTTTTGCCAGTTGTCGGACGATGGTGTTAGAGGTGTGGGTGGGTTTGTCGGAGACGATGTGTTCAGCGTCGATGCTTTGAGATACGCTGATGCCGTCTTCGTCGGTGAGGTCGAGACAGAAGCCCTGTTTGGTGGCGCAGAAGAGCAATCGGAGTCCGATTTTGCGTTCGGCGCTGCGATTCTGGAGCTGTTTCTCAAACTGTTGGTCGTTGTTGCGCCACAGGGAGTCGCCTATTTTGATGTCGGGCATGCGGTTTGGGGTCAGCGTGCGTCCTTGAACGGCGTTGACGAGGAAGCCCTGTAGCCGTCCATTGGCGTCGAAGAAGCAGAGTCCGTCGCCGTTGGAAAACTCCTCGTTGCCGCTGACAGCCAGGGTGTAGCGGCCTACGGTGGATACCTTTCCCACCTGTTTTCCAAGCGATTTCTGTGTTTCGAGTGAGGCCATGGGGTGACGTTGGGTCAGGAAATAGTCGGTGTAGCCGCGGTTGAAGGTTTTATCGACATCGGGAGTGAAGAGGAAGGTGCATTTGCCTGACGAGGCAGGCTTGCGGCCGTCATTCATCATGCTGTCAAGCAGTTGCCTGTAATATGCTGTGATGTTCTTCACATAGCTGAGGTCCTTCAGGCGCCCTTCTATTTTGAATGATGAAATGCCGGCACATATCATGGAATCAATGTGTTGTGAGGCGTTGAAGTCTTTGAGGGAGAGTAGGTGTTTTTCTTTTATCAGCAGGCGGCCGTCGGAGGTGACGAGGTCGTAGGAGCTGCGGCAAGGCTGCGAGCAGCATCCGCGATTGCCGCTACGGTCGTTAAGATATTGGCTCATATAGCATTGGCCGCTGTAGCTGACGCAGAGGGCGCCGTGGATGAAGGCTTCCAAGTCGACGGTCGTGTTGCGGCGTATATCCTGCATCTGATCGAGAGAAGTCTCGCGTGCCAGGATGATGCGCTTAAATCCGGCTGATTCCAAGAACTTTATTCGTTCTATGGAGGCGTTGTGGCACTGGGTGCTGGCGTGTAGTTCGATGGGAGGCAGGTCGCATTCGAGCAGGCCAAGATCCTGGACAATCAAGGCGTCGACCCCCATGTTGTACAGGTTGCGAATCATGCGGACGGCGGGTTCCAACTCGTCGTCGAAAAGCAGCGTGTTGACGGCTGCAAAAACCTTGCTACCATACAGATGAGCATAATTGACGAGCGTTTCGACATCGGAGAGGCTGTTGGTAGCTGCAGCGCGAGCTCCGAAAGCCGGTGCCCCGATGTAGAGGGCGTCGGCGCCGTGGTTGATGGCTTCGCGCCCGAATTCCAGGTTTTTGGCCGGAGAGAGGAGTTCCAGTTTCATAATATGAATAAGATAACGAGAAAGGTGTGCATTTATTGTAGCGCTATGCGGCTGCCGGATTTCCATTTTTCGACGAGAATACCGAGGGGGTGACACAATTTTTCAGAGCAAAGTGCGTTTCTTCCGTTATGGAAGAAAAAAATCTCATTGAGATAAAGAACAAGCGCGCTGCCTACGAATACTTCCTGCTGGACGAGTACACGGCGGGGCTGGTGCTGATGGGTAGCGAGATAAAGAGCATTCGCGAAGGCAAGGCCAACCTGAGTGATGCGTGGTGTACTTTTGTTGGCAATGAATTGTTTGTCAGAGATATGCACATCTCGGAGTACAAGTTTGGTTCCTACTGGGGGCATCAAGCCAAACGCGACCGGAAACTGTTGCTCAACCGCCGCGAGTTGCGTAAGTTGCAGAATAAAATCAAGGAACGCGGATACACCATTGTGCCCGAGTTGCTCTTTGTCAATCCGCAGGGTTATGCCAAACTCACCATTGCCCTGGCCAAGGGCAAGCACCACTACGACAAACGCGAAAGCATCAAGGCCAAAGACTCGCGTCGCGATATGGAAAGGGAACTGGCATGAAAGTATTCAAATTTGGAGGCGCATCGGTGAATAGCGCCGAAGCCGTGCGCAACATGGCGCGGATAGTGCAGCATCACTTGGCTGGCGAGCCGTTGGCTGTGGTGGTTTCTGCCATGGGCAAGACGACAAACGACCTTGAGGCGCTGGCGCGTCAAGATTACGGGTCGGAGCAGTGGGGTGCGTTCTACGACAAGATTGAACAGTACCATCGCGGCATTGCTTGCGAGTTGCTGCCCGGTGGCGAAGAGGTTCAGCAGCGGATTGGCAACCTGCTGGCACACCTTGCCGACCTTTGCCGCACACGCTCGTCGCGTCATGAGGACGATGCACAATTCAGTGCCAGCATTGTGGTGCACGGAGAGATACTCTCCACCAACATCATTCATGCATACCTGAGTTCCCTCGGTATACGCTGCCGGCTGACAAACGCTCTTGAGTACATCCAGACCCAGGCTGGCTCGTACAGCGATGCGAGGGTCGATTGGCAGCGGACGCTGGTGGCTGTCAGGCATATGTGGAATGAGGGGAAGGATTGCGATGTAGTGCTGGCACAAGGTTTTATAGCCAGTCCTGACGGTGGAGTTCATCCCTGCACGCTGGGACGGGAGGGATCAGACTACACGGCCTCCATACTTGCCTACTGCCTTGACGCCGAGAGCGTCACCATTTGGAAAGACGTTCCGGGATTTCTCAATGCCGACCCGAAATACTTCCCTGATACAATCAAGATAGAGCAAATACCATACAATGAGGCTATTGAGTTGGCTTACTATGGGGCCTCCGTTATCCACCCCAAGACAGTGAAACCCATCCAGAACAAGGGTATACCGCTCTATATTCGGTCGTTCATCACCCCTGAAGGAGAGGGTTCATCGGTGGGTAACTACCATACTATCAAGCCAGAGACACCTCTTTATATCTTCCGCAACAACCAAATACTACTCTCCATCCTGCCGCGCGACTTCTCCTTTATCGCCGAGGATAACCTGGAGTACATTTTTGGGCGGCTTAACGCGCTTGGTATCAGGGTTAATCTGATGCAGAACTCGGCTCTGAGCTTTTCGATCTGCGTGGACCACGACGAGCAGCGCATCGCCCAACTGATGGAAGACCTTAGCTCCAGGTTCCAAGTGCGTTACAACGACAATCTGCAGCTTGTCACCATTCGCTACTATACGCAGACGGTTATAGACAGCATTGTGGCCGGGCGCAAAGTGCTCCTCGAACAGCGCAGCCGCTCGACAGAACAGATTGTAGTACAGCGGAATTAGCGGGTGAGATGCAGGAATGCGTCGCGGACCTCGTTGTCAGAGACAGAGACATCGATTACGGGTACGCCAAGCTCTTGCAGCAACACGCATCGCAATTCGCCGTCGGCGTTCTTTTTGTCCTGGTGCATCAAAGAGAGCAACTGCTCAATGTCGCGGAGCGAATAGCGGGAGAGTTGTATCCGCTGATTGATCCAGTTGCGGTAGCGCTGGTATTCCTGTTCCGGGAACCCGAGTTTGTGTACTGACAGGTACAATGCCACGCTCATGCCCGCACCGACAGCCAAGCCATGCGGCAGGGAGGAATAGACCTCGAGGGCATGGCCGAAAGTATGGCCAAAGTTGAGTATTCGCCTGATAGTATGGTCGTAAGGGTCGAACCTGACAATTCTGGACTTAATGCGTGCCACTTTCACAATCTGCTCCTTGTTCAGATTGGAAAGCAGCAGCATTTGGGAATACAGCTCGGCATCTGTCACCGCTGCGGTCTTCAGCATCTCAATCTGTCCGCACAGAAGCTCACTGGGAGGGAGCGTGTCTAAAAACGCTGGTTCTATGACCGTTATGGCAGAAGGGTGGAAGAGCCCGATGCTGTTCTTCACGCCGCCGAAATCGATGGCTGTCTTGCCGCCAATGGCAGCATCAGTCATAGCCAGCAAGGTGGTGGGGATGTTGATGTGGCGGATGCCGCGTTTGTATGCGGCTGCCACAAAGCCTCCCAGGTCGCAGACAGAACCGCCGCCGAGGTTGACAATCACCGACTGGCGGTCGGCGGCGCCATCAAGCAGAGACTGCCACACCTGCGCCGCCACCTCAATACTCTTGCACTCCTCGCCGGCCGGCACCTCGATAAACTCGGCCTCCTGCAGTGCTTCCACGTTTGATACCAAGAGCGGCAGACAGTGCTGGAAAGAGTTTTCGTCCAGCAGGACTGTGTACCGGGTGCGGCGCCAGTTGTCTGTCGCAAGTTCGCGGTTCAGCGACCGCAGGCCTCCATAGAGAATTTTGCCCTGTTTCATAATGGAATAACGCACATCCCAATAAAATATTGCAATAAAACGAGCCGTTTTGCGTTATCAAAAAGTCATGCCAACCGAACGACAATACATAGCCATTGACCTCAAGTCGTTCTACGCCTCTGTGGAGTGCGTAGAGCGGGGGCTTGACCCGTTGAAGACCAATCTTGTGGTGGCTGATGCGACGCGTACGGACAAGACTATCTGCCTGGCAGTCACGCCGACGCTGAAGGCATACGGCATATCGGGACGTGCGCGGTTGTTCGAAGTGGTGCAGCGAGTGCGGGAAGTGAACAACGAGCGCCTGTGCTTTTCGCCCGAGGGTATATTCAACGGGCGATCGACGCACGACCCGGACCTGCAGTCCCATCCCGACTGGGAGCTTGACTACATCGTGGCGCCGCCGCGGATGTCCTTCTATATGGAATATTCGGCGCGCATCTACGGCATATACCTGCGATACATTGCGCCGGAAGACATTTTCGCTTATTCGGTTGATGAGGTCTTCATAGATGCCACGGCATACCTGAAGACCTATCGCATGACGGCGCACCAGCTGGCCGTCAAGCTTGTGCGTGAAGTGCTGCGAGAGACCGGCATCACTGCCACGGCGGGCATAGGCAGCAACCTGTACCTGAGCAAAGTGGCCATGGACATTGTGGCCAAACACATTCCCGCCGACGAGGACGGGGTGCGCATTGCCGAACTTGACGAAAGCGCCTACCGGCGCCAGCTGTGGAGCCATCGTCCGATGACTGATTTTTGGAGAATAGGCCGCGGAGTGGCCCGCAGGCTTGAGGCCAACGGCATGATGACCCTTGGCGATGTGGCCCGACGTTCCCTAAACGACGAGGCGCTGCTGCACAAACTCTTTGGTGTCAACGCGGAACTGATAATAGACCATGCATGGGGCTATGAGCCATGCACGATGAAGGAGATCAAGGCCTACCGTCCACGGAGCAACTCGTTCAGCAACAGCCAGGTGCTTGGCGAACCATATAGCGCTGCCAAGGCGAGGATTGTACTGCGGGAGATGGCAGACAATATGGCGCTTACGCTTGTTGATAAAAAGCTTGTTGCCAGTCAGATAACAGTCATGGTCAACTATGATGCAGAGAGTATTCCGGCGGCGCGTGACGGCTACAAGGGGGCTGTCGTCAAGGACTATTACGGTCGCACGGTGCCAAAATATGCCCACGGCGCAGCCGCGTTTGCCAGTCCGACGGCGTCAGGGCGCCTGATTGCCGATACAGCAACGCGTCTTTATGACGACATAGTGGATGCCAAACTGCTTGTGAGGAGGCTTACGATCACCGTCAACAATCTGCTCTCGGAAGATGCAGTGGACAGGTTATCAGCAAGCAAGCAGTTGACCCTCTTTGGGGAAACAGCATCGGAGAGTCGCACCAAGGAAGACGAGCGCCAGCGCAACGACCGCGAGAAGCGTGTGCTGCAGGCCACCCTTGCCATCAAAAAGAAGTTTGGCAAGAATGCCCTCCTCCACGGGTCGAACTTTGCAGAAGGCGCCACGGCCAAAGACCGCAACCGACAAATAGGGGGACACAAAGCATGAACGAAAAAGACTACAGCGACATCATAGATTTGGCCTATCCGCGTCCGTCGCGCTACCCCCGCATGAGCCTCAAAGAGAGGGCGGCACAGTTTTCGCCGTTTGCGGCCCTGACGGGATATGGCGATGCCATCCAGGGTGCTGTAGAGACCATAGAATCAGACTATATAGACCAGGTGGAAGACCTATACGAATAGACACTATGGAACTGAAGTTGCCACAGAAAGATTGCATCATAGGCCTTTCGCCGATGGACGATATCACGGACCTGCCTTTCCGCCAGATATGCAAAGAGTTTGGTGCCGATCTGCTCATCACAGAATTCATTGCCAGCGAAGCATTGAACCGCGATGCAGAGAAGAGTCTGCGCAAGATGCGGTTTACCGAAACGCAGCACCCAATTGGAATTCAGGTATTTGGTGCTGATGAGGGCGAGCTTTTGCGCTGCCTTGAGGTGGTTGAGCAAGCCGAGCCGGACTTTATAGACATCAATTGGGGCTGTCCGGTGCGCAAGGTGGCGGGTCGTGGAGCCGGAAGCGGTATTCTACAGGACTTGCCTAAAATGCTTAGAATCACCGCTTCGCTGGTGAAGCATGCCCATTTGCCGGTGACTGTGAAGACGCGGTTGGGATATAGTGCTGATTCTATGCCTATTGTAACGCTTGCGGAACAACTGCAGGATGTGGGCATTGCTGCCATCAGTATCCACGGACGCACTAAGACTCAGATGTATAGCGGTGCTGCTGACTGGAGGCTCATAGGTGAGGTGAAAAACAATCCGCGGATGCGTATTCCCGTTTTTGGCAACGGGGATGTGGTTTCGGCAGCACAAGCTGTTGATAACAAGCGACGTTATGGCGTTGACGGCATATTGATAGGACGCGGTGCCATTGGCAATCCGTGGATATTCGAGCAGTGCCGGCGAGCCTTCGACGGGCAGCCTGAGCGTGAAGTTGCAGTGGAAGAGAGAGTTGAGGTGTGCCGACGGCACTTGCGTGCAGCCATTGAATTCAAAGGAGAGCGTACAGCTATTTTTGAGATGCGCAAGCACTATGGTGCTTATTTCAAAGGCCTTTTCAATTTTAAGCCGCTGCGGTTGGCACTGGTTGGAAGCAACACGGCAGAAGAGGTGGAGCATGTACTTGAACTTATTAAAAACCAGTATGGTGGATAAAAATGGTCGCCATAGAGGGATGTTCTAAAAGAGAAGATGAGGGGGGTGCTATCAGGATGCCTACGTTGTGCTTAGGATATACTGAGGATATGCTTAGGAAGAGCTTAGGATAAGGTAGAAGCGTTAGACAGGAGAGAGAAGAAAGGGTGGTGGAATGGGGGAAAAGTGGTATCTTTGTGCCGAAGAAAAAAGTATGTAAGATATGGATAAAAGTCTTGTTATCAGATTTAAAGAGTATGACGGGATGGAGGGATTGCAGGATGGGGACCGTGAATTGCTACAGCGTGCCATCGACGCTACCGGTGGCGCCTATGCGCCCTATTCCGGTTTCTCGGTTGGCGCGGCGCTACGGTTGGGTAACGGAAGTGTTGTTGTGGGCAGCAATCAGGAGAACGCTGCTTATCCGTCGGGCCTGTGTGCGGAACGGACGGCCATATTTGCTGCTTCGGCGCAGTATCCGGAGTTACGTGATTATGAGGCGCTTGCCATAGTTGGCAAGGATGCTTCGGGACAGCTTTGCGAGGCTTCGCCCTGCGGTGCCTGTCGGCAAGTGTTGGCCGAGTATGAACAACATCAGGGCCATCCGCTGAGGGTGCTCTGTTATGTGTCGGAGCGTTGTATTCGCGAGTTTTCCTGCGTGGGCGACCTGTTGCCGTTCTCGTTCCAATTTTAGTGTGCCGACCTGCTGAGGTTGGTGTGTTATGAGGTGCGGCACCCTATGGTGCGATACAAAAATCATTCTTTATGGATGGCTGATTCTATGATGTTTATGTTCAGAAAACGTGTGCGTGGAGAAAAAAAATTTTTGCACACGCGTTTTTCTTTGTATTTTTGCACGCTTTATTAAAGAATATAATAATAAACAAAATAAACTAACAACTACAGAAAATGGGAATCATTGGAAGTATCAGAAAACATTCGTGGATAGCTGTTGCTATCGTCGGAATTGCTATTTTGGCATTTATTCTTGGTGATTTGACCAAGAACAATGGCGGTATCCCCGACGTGGGTAAGGTGAACGCCGCCACCATGACCTCGCAGCGTTTCAACGAGTTGGTGTCCGAAATGGAGAACAACTACAAGACACAGCAGCAGACGGCCCAGGTGCCTGCCGACGTGGAGAGCCAGATCCGCGAGCAGGTGTGGCAGCAGTTTGTCGATGAGACTCTGCTCGACGAGCAGACCGCCAAGCTTGGTCTCAAGGTGACGCCTGCCGAGGTGAGTGACATGTACACAGGCACTTTCATCCATCCTTATCTGCGCCAGATGTTTACCAATCCGCAGACGGGGCAGTATGATATGCGTCAGGTTAACTACCTGATTGAGAATTTTGACCAGCTGGATACCATGTTCCGTATGCAGTGGGTTGAGATAGAGAAATATGTCAAGCGTGACCGTGAGCAGCAGAAATACAGCAGCCTCATCAGCCGTGGTTTCTATATGCCCAAAGTTATTAACGAGCAGGTGTCTGCCTATGGCGCGGAGGCTTCGAACATTCGCGTGGCGGCGCTGGCGTTCAACACTGTGAGCGACGAAGAGGCTCCGGTGAGCGATGCCGATTTCAAGGCCTACTACAACGAGCACCGCGCCGAGTTCCGAATTCAGGAAGAAATGCGTGAGTTGGAGTTCATTACATTCCCCGTCAACCCGACCCCCGAAGACCTTGCCGACATTCAGAACGAGGTGCAGAAAGTGTGGGAAGAGTTTCAAACGGTGCCTGCCGAGGAGATTGCATTCTTTGTCAATGCCGAATCGGATCGCAGCTATGACTCTTCCTATGTGAAGGCTGCCTCTTTCAAAGCGCCTTTTGATGAGCAGATTGCAGCCTCCAAGGAGGGTGATATGTTGGCTCCGGTTATGGCCGGTGGCGAGTGGATGATGGCTAAGGTGATGGGAAGTGCTGTGCGTCCGGACAGTCTGCGTGCCAGTGTGGTGTATATTCTCAACAGCAATGCCGGCGGAGGAATTACCCGTAGCGACGAGCAGGCCAAACACTTGGCTGATAGTGTGCTGGCACTGGTCAACGGGAACAAGATGAGTTTTGAGCAGGCTGTGGAACAGTTCAGTGACGACCCGCAAAAAGGAGAAACAAAGGGTGATATGAACTGGCAACTTGATGGAGGTTATGGTTTCCTGAATGAGCAGATTGTAAACACTCCTGTTGGAAACAGTTTCCTCTTTACCCATCCGCAGGGTGTGGGATATTTTGTGGTGAAGGTCACCGACAAGACTCCTGCCAACAAGAAATATCGTGTAGCGCTGATTACCAGAGAGATTGCTGCCTCTAACAACACAAACCGCGCTATTTATAACGAGGCCAACCGCTTTGCGGGTCAGAACCGCAGCATCGAGGCATTTGAGACAGCTGCCCGTGAACAAAACCTGCAGGTGCGCAGTGCACGTGTGGGGCTGATGAGTGACAATATGGCCGGTGTTCCCAATGCGCGTAGCATTGTGCAATGGGCTTACAATGAGGACACCAAGATGGGTACCGTGGCAGACCAGGTCTATGAGTGCGACGGAATGTTCGTTGTAGTGGCTCTGAAAGACGTATACAAAAAGGGCTATGCCACCCTCGACCAGGTGCGTCCGATGATTGAATCGCAGGTGCGCCTTGAGAAGAAAGCCCAGGTGTTGATGGATCGTGCCACGACTGCTCTAAAGGCAGGACAGGATATTGCTTCGGTGGCTGTGGCATTGAATGTCGCAGTAGATACTCTGGAAGGTGTCTCGTTTGGCGACTATAACCTCCAGAAATTCGGTATGGAACCTAAGGTTTTGGCCGCCGTGGCTGCCACCAAGAGCGGCATTGTGGGGCCTGTAAAGGGCGCCAACGGTGTCTATGTGGTGCAGGTTGACAGCAAGGAAGCTCATGAGGCCGGTGCCAACGTCATGGGACGTATGGAGCAGGGCATGAACGCCAAAGCCCGTTACCTCTCGCAGGTGTTGCGCAGTGCGGCCAAGATAACCGACCAACGCAATAAGTTCTTCTAAGAAACAGCATAGAAAAGGAGTGGCCAGTGGTCAGTGGCCGGTGCAATGAGTGGCTGAGCCTGACCACCCGGCACTGACGACTGACCACTGCTGTTATACCGATGGGCCTTAAAGATTGGTGGTATAAGCTGAAAAGCAATCCCGTCACCGACGTCATTAAGCGGAAACATCGCTTTGTGGTGATGGACACTGACACCTTCAAGGAGAAATTCTCCTTCCAGTTGTCGGGTGTCAACCTTTTTGTCACGACGGGTATCACCATCATTGTGCTCATACTTCTTACTACCATCTTGATAGCCTTCACCCCGTTGCGTGAGTACATTCCTGGTTATACCGATACCCGGATGATCGAGCAGACCTATCAGAATGCCAAAAAGATAGATTCGCTCGAGGTGCAACTTGAGAACCAAGAGTGGATGATAGCCACTCTACAGGCTGTGCTGAGGGGTGAGATCCTTGGTATGGAAGAAGAAGAAACTCTTGACAGCACCGCCTCCTTGCAGCAAAAAATGGCAGTCTATCGTCGGTCAAAGGAAGACAGTTTGTTGCGCGCTGAGGTGGAACACGAAGACAATCGCTATCAGGTTAAAGATGTGCAGTCGTCGTCGAACATGGTTGTCACGGACCATTCGCCGGCCATTACCCATCTTTTCTTTACACCATTGAAGGGTAATATATTGACCCCCTATAGCAGTACTCATCACGGAGTGGATATTGCGGGTGATGCCAGTCGTGCGGTTTGCGCGGCCTACAATGGTACTGTGGTCTTTGCCGGATTTGCTGCTGAGGCAGGCCATGTCATTGCCTTGCAACACCCTGGCAATGTGGTGACTGTTTACCAGCATAATGGTGCGCTGCTGAAACGGCAAGGCGATGTAGTGCGAGCAGGAGAGCCGATAGCCTATGTTGGCAACAATGGCCGCCAGGAGTTGGGAGCATATTTGCATTTTGAGATCTGGGTGGGCGGTACGGCCGTCAATCCCGAAGAATATATATCTTTCTGAACGAAGTGAAACGTATCGCAATATTAGGTTCAACGGGGTCGATAGGTACACAGACCCTCAATGTCATACGCCGTCACCGCGATCTCTTCTCAGTCGAGGTATTGTGTGCCGGTTCCAACGCCACATTGTTGGTAGAACAAGCTCTTGAGTTTGACCCCAATGCAGTGGTGATTGCAGACGGAAGCAAGTACGAACAGGTACGTGATGCTCTTGCCTCCACCAATGTGAAGGTCTATGCCGGCGAGTCGTCCATGGTTGATCTTATGGAAATGGACAGTATCGATATGGTGCTGGCTGCTATTGTGGGTTTTGCAGGTCTCAAACCAACATTGAGGGCCATCGAATGTGGAAAGCCAGTGGCACTGGCAAACAAGGAAACGATGGTGGTGGCCGGAGCCCTTGTTACGGCCTCTGCCATTAAGCATCATGCTCCTATTTTGCCTGTCGATAGCGAACATTCGGCTATTTTTCAATGCCTTGTGGGTGAAGTGAGCCCGATTGACAAGATATTGCTCACTGCTTCCGGAGGTCCGTTCCGGGGTATGACACATGAGCAATTGTCCCACGTGACGTTGGCTCAGGCTCTCAAACACCCTAACTGGAGTATGGGCCGAAAGGTGACTATTGATAGTGCTACTTTGATGAACAAAGGGCTCGAGGTAATCGAAGCCAAGTGGCTCTTCGGAGTGGAGGCCAAAGATATCGAAGTGGTTGTTCACCCGCAGTCAGTGGTGCATTCCATGGTGCAGTTCCATGATGGAAGTGTTAAGGCCCAGTTGGGTGTCCCTACCATGGAAACTCCCATCCAATACGCTCTCACGTACCCTGAACGCATTGAGAGTCACTTGCCACGGCTTGATTTCTCGAAGTACCCCAACCTTGTTTTTGAGAAACCTGATCGCACGACTTTTCGATGCCTTGACCTTGCCTATCGTGCCATCGAACGCGGGGGCAACATGCCCTGCGTGATGAACGCCGCCAACGAAGTAGCTGTGCAGCAGTTCATTGAGGGACGTATAGGTTTCCTTGATATTGCCGATTGTGTGGAGCATGCCATGCAACAGGCCGTCTTTATCGCCAATCCGACGCTTGAAGATCTTTTTTTAACCGACAAAACTATTCGTAACCAATGAAGTGGCTTGCATTATTACTTAGTCTTTCCTTGCTTGTCATGACCCACGAATTGGGTCACTTGGGCTTCGCTAAATTGTTTCGCACGCGTGTGCGCAGGTACTATGTTTTTTTTAATTGGAAATTCTCTATCCTAAAAGCCAAAAAGTTTGGGGGTAAGTGGCACTTCCTTTTCTTCAACTCGAAGACTCCAGACTCGTGGGACGAAAAGAACCTTGCACCAGAGGATCAGAATAATACCCTGTGGGGCATCGGTTGGATACCCCTCGGTGGCTATTGCGATATTGCAGGTATGATTGACGAAACCAAGAGTGCCGAAGACCTTGAGAGCGAACCACAACCTTGGGAATACCGGTCCAAACCCGCTTGGCAGCGTCTGCTTATTATCTCTGGCGGTGTGATGGTTAATTTTATCTCAGCTTTGATTATCTTCACAGCCATCTTTGCTCATTGGGGTAAGGACGAACTACCGCTTCGCAACGCCACGTTGGGCTATGATTACCACCAGGTAATGATTGACGAAGGGTTCCGTAATGGTGACATTATCTATACCATCGATGGTCGCGAGCAGTACGACCTCGCCGACGCTACCATGTCGTTGCTGCTCGATAATCCCCGTCAGGTGACTGTCTTACGCGGCGACTCTATGGTGACGCTTCCTATGAGCGGCAATCTCACAGAACGTACAAATCGCGAGCATGTTAAACGCCTGATAGCACCCCGTATGCCATTCGTCGTCAAAGACTTTGTGGCCGGTTCTGTCGCCCAGCGTGCAGGTATGCTTCCAGGCGACAGCGTCGTGGGTATCGCTGGGGAACATCTGGAGGCCTACAGTGAGATTTCTCCTGCTCTTACCGCCCATGCAGGCCAAATGGTCTCCGTTACTTTCTATCGCCACGGGCAACTCGATTCGGTGCAGGTTCAGCTTGGATCAGATGGCAAATTGGGAGTTCAGCTTGTCTCTGATATTGCTCAGCTCTTTGAAGTTAAGCATATTACATATACTTTCTGGCAGGCTATTCCTGCGGGCATCAGCCACGGCTGGAAGACCCTTGTCGAGTATGTCTCCTCCCTCAAGGTTCTTTTCTCCCCTGGTGGCATGCAGAGTCTCGGTGGGTTTGGCACCATGAGCAGTATCTTCCCCGATTATTGGGACTGGTATTCCTTCTGGAACATTACGGCTTTCCTTGCGCTTATCCTTGCATTTATGAATGTTATCCCCATTCCGGGTCTCGACGGAGGCCATATTGTCTTCACTCTTTGGGAGATCATCACCCGCCGCAAGCCTTCTGACAAGTTCCTCTCCATCGCGCAGAACGTTGGCATGTTCCTTCTGTTGGCCCTTATGATTGTGGCTAACGGCAACGATCTTTGGCGATGGTTGAGCTCTAAGTTCTAAGCATGATGAAGAAAATAGACCGGCTGATACTGCGCTCGTTCATAGGCCCTTTGGTCCTCACGTTCTCCATTGCGGTCTTTGTGCTACTGATGCAGTTCGTCTGGAAGTATATTGATGACCTGGTGGGCAAGGGCCTTGATTTCTCGGTTATTGCCGAATTGCTCCTCTATGCATCAGCCACCTTCGTGCCCATGGCACTCCCCATTGCAGTGCTTTTCGCTTCAATCATGACCATGGGAAACTTTGGCGAAAAGTATGAACTTGTTGCCATGAAAGCCGGTGGCATCTCTGTCAGTCGTGTGATGATGCCTATGACGATGGTGGTGTTGCTCCTCACCGGCGTGGCCTTCTATTTCTCTAACAATGTCATGCCTACCGCTATGCTCCGCTACCGCATGACGCTCTATGACATCAGTCGCAAGAAGCCCGCTGTCAATATCCGCCCCGGTGAGTACTATAAAGACATAGAGGGATACGTCATTCGCGTGGGGTCCAAAGACCAGGACGGACGCACCCTCCGCAATGTGGTTATCTACGACCACACCCAGGGTATGTCCGAGACTAATGTCATTGTGGCCGAAAGTGGAGTCATGCAGGCCTCGGCCGATAACCGCTTCCTGCGTTTCACTCTCTGTAACGGTTACTCGTACAGCGAGTCGTCTTCTGGCGACAATTATCTGCGTCGTCCGCTGACCTCCATCGGATTCGACGAGCAGACCATCACCTTCGATATCTCCTCCTTCGCTTTCAACCGCAGTGGAGAAGATCTTTTCAAAGGGAGCTATCAGATGATGAACGTTGTCCAACTCGACACCACCGTGCGTCGCCTCGAAGACAAACTTGAGACACGTCGCCAGGAGAGCCTCGGTGATGTCACTGCCAGTTTCCACGCCTGGAAGAAATGCGCAGACGCACCCTCCGTCAAGGCCGACGATAGCACGCAGCCCTTCAACCGAGCTTCGCGGTTCGATTATCGCCGCCGAGCCTATAACTATGCCATCAGCGCTGCTACCTCGGCCGCAAAAGACGCGCGCATGCACTATGACATTCAACGTGGCGATCAGGAGTACATCAATCGCCACTATATCGAATGGCAGCGCAAGTATACCCTCTCTGTGGCCTGCCTGCTGCTCTTCCTTATCGGTGCCCCCTTTGGCTCCATCGTCCGCAAGGGTGGTCTTGGTCTCCCACTGGTGGCATCGGTTGTCTTTTTTGTGCTATATTATGTCATAGGCATGATTGCCGAAAAAGCCGTCCGTGAGGGGGCCATAGGGCCTGTAGGTATGTGGATTAGCACCTTTGCTATGCTCCCCATAGGCATCGTGCTCACTGTCGAAGCCACCACCGACTCCTCCCTCTTCGACAGTGCCTCATGGAAACGTCGTTTCCAGAGCCTCGTAAAACTCGTTGTACGACAACAGAAAGAAAATCAAATATCATAGCAAATATCATAGAATGAAAGAGATACACGAATTTGTCATCCGAGAGAGACATCAGCATGGCGCGAGCTATTTTTCCCTCCTCCTTGCTCACGGCGGCACCATGCAAACCGTCCTCCCTGGGCAGTTTGTCGAGGTGCAGGTACCTGGTATCCGTGACGTCATGCTCCGTCGTCCTATATCGGTACATGATGTTGATTCAGAGGGCGGAACATTGTCGCTGCTTATCCAAATCGTAGGCCACGGCACCCGTCGCCTCAGCGAGCTCCAGATTGGCGACCGCCTCAACCTTGTCTATCCCCTTGGCCACGGCTTCTCCACCGATCTTCCCTCCGGTAGCCGGGCTCTGTTGGTCGGTGGCGGTGCTGGTATTGCTCCGCTGCTCCATCTCTCTAAGGTGCTGAGAGCAAGGGGTGTCGACAGCACTATCCTCCTCGGTGGGCGCACCGCCGACCTCATCCCTGTGCGCGAGGCTTTCTTGCCTTATGGCAACCTCCTCTTGGCCACCGACGATGGCTCACTTGGGCATAAAGGCCTTGTCATCAGCCATCCTGACTTCGCCAAGCAGTATGATATGATCTACACCTGCGGCCCCACGCCGATGATGAAAGCCGTGGCTCGCAGTGCTGCCGAGCGTGGCATCCGCTGCGAGGTGAGTCTTGAGAACATGATGGCCTGCGGCGTCGGTGCCTGCCTCTGTTGCGTCACCGATACCGACCAGGGCCACCGCTGCGTCTGCAAGGACGGTCCGGTATTCGATATTTCCTCAATGAAAAAATGGTACCAATGCTAAACGTTAACATACACAATCTCAAGCTGAAGAACCCCGTGATGACCGCCAGTGGCACCTTCGGCTACGGCGAAGAGTTCGCCGATTTCGTTGATCTTGAGCGTCTCGGCGGGTTCATCGTCAAAGGCACCACCGGTTCCCATCGCGAGGGCAACCCGTATCCTCGCATGGCCGAAACCCCCTCGGGCATGCTCAATGCTGTGGGGCTGCAGAACGGCGGGGTGGAACGTTTCTGCTCCGATGTCTACCATAGAATCAAGCATTTAGATACCAATATCATTGTCAACGTCAGCGGACACAGCATCGAGGAGTACTGCTCCGTGGCCGAGCAGGTCGACGCGCTCGACCGCATACCCGCCATCGAGCTCAATATCAGCTGTCCCAATGTCAAGCAGGGGGGTATGACCTTTGGTGTAGACCCTGTACAGGCGGCCAAGGTGGTGTCGGCCGTACGCAAAGTGTATCATAAAACGTTGATAGTAAAGCTTACACCCAATGTCACCAGTATTGTTGACATAGCCAAGGCTGTGCAGGATGCCGGTGCCGACAGCGTATCGCTCATCAACACCCTCCTCGGCATGGCCGTCGATGTCGAACGTCGTCGTCCCATGCTCAGCACCGTCACCGGCGGTCTCAGCGGCCCCGCCGTCAAGCCCGTAGCTGTCCGCATGGTGTGGCAAGTGGCTCATGCTGTGCAAATTCCGGTTATTGGGCTGGGTGGCATTTGCTCGGCTGCCGACGCGCTTGAGTTCCTCATGGCTGGTGCCACAGCCGTGCAGGTTGGCACAGCCAACTTCATCGACCCCGCCGTCACCATGAAGATAATAGACGGTCTTGAGGACTACTGCAAACGCCATGCTATCAATGACATCAATGAGATTATCGGCATAATATGACCATTATTGCCGACAGCGGGAGCACCAAAACCACGTGGATGGAGGTGGCGTCTGGTAACATGATAGTTACCGAAGGCCTCAACCCCCATTTCACCACTGACGAGCGCTTCCTCGCCGCCTGTAGTAAAGTCAGGGAAGCATTTGCTATCCCTAATTCTCATCTCTCCATCTACTTCTATGGGGCAGGTTGTGGCTCCGACAGTCAACGGCAACGTGTGCAGCACCTGTTGATGGTCGCGTTTCGTGCTGACAACGTGTATGTTGAGACAGACATGCTCGCTGCGTGTCGTGCTGTCAGCAGCGGTCGTCCTTCGCTCGTCGGCATCCTTGGCACCGGCAGCAACGCCTGCTGCTTTGACGGTAGGAGGATTGTCTTTCAGCCTGTCAGCACCGGTTTTATCCTTGGCGACAACGGTTCGGCCAACCATGTGGGGCGCATCCTCCTCAACGACTACCTGACCCACCGTATGCCGCAGGCGCTAAGGTCTTTGTTCCATGATGTTTACAGCCTTTCGGATGCCGAGTTGATGGAGGCTGTCTATCATCGCCCTAACCCCAACCGTTTCCTGGCCTCGCTTGCGCCCTTTGCTGTTGGGCATCAGGACGACGCGTACTGTGCCGAAGTCATAGGCGAGGCCATCAGCAGCTGGTATCGCGGCCCGCTGGCAACCCTTTGTGAGCAAGCTGTTTATCCAGCGGAAGAGTTGAATATCGTCGGTGGCTTTGCCCGTGCTGTCGAGCCCCTTTTGCGACACTTCTTCGCTGCGACCCCGCTCTGTCTCGGCACTATCGTTGCCGACCCCATCGATGGCCTCCGCCGTCACCACCTCAGTCTTTAGGTTCTTGGTCCGGTGATGGTCCGGTGGTGGTCCGAGGATGGTCCGATGGTGGTCCGACGAAAAGCGGATGAAGGGCGGTGCGGCGGCGGATGTTCCCTTTGGGTATTATTTTGCACCGATGCACAATAATATTATGTTATCGGCGTTATTCCAATTCGATAACTACTAAAACAAAATAAAAAGAGTCTAAAATGGATTTAACCAACATCTTAGTGATTGCCGGCAAGCCGGAATTGAGCGAACTGGTGTCGCAGACCAAGGGCGGCGCCGTGGTGAAAAACCTTGTGACAGGCCAGAAATATCCTGTCTTCAAGACCGACAGAATCAGCTCGCTGGGCGAGATACGTATTTTTACCGACAGCGATGAGCGTCCGCTGGAGGATGTCATGCAGTCTATCTACAAGGTGCTCGACGGCCAGGCTACGGCTTTCGACCCCAAGAAGGCCGACGGCAAGGAGCTCTTCGGCCTGCTGGAGAAAGCCCTGCCCGACTATGACCGCGAGCGCGTGCACACCTCCGATGCCAAGAAGCTCTTTGCGTGGTACAATATCCTGCTTGGAGCCGGCAAGATCACCCTCGACGAGGAGCAGCCGGCCGAGGCCGCCGGTGAGGTCAAGGACAAAGAGAATTGAAACACCCAAAAAATACAACAACGATGAAAAAGATTTTTGCATTGCTCGGCGTAGTGGCTATAGTGAGCCTCAGCGCATGTAAGAAAGACGACCCGCAGCCGGAGCCGGCTGGCGGTGGCACCTCGAATCCCCCGGTCGTCACGGCATCAACCGAAGGCATCTATGCCCCCGATGCCAAGGTGCAGACCATCAAGGAAGATGGCATCACTGTCGAAGAGTGGTCCTGGGAGAACGGCAAGCTCACGACGGTGACTCCCTATGAAGACGGTGCCGCTGCCACGGCCGATGCGCGCCTGTATGCCTATGACGGCCATAACCGCATCACCTCCATCGCCGATGGCGAGATGGAAATGACGTTTGCCTACAGCGGCGACAAGCTGCAGTCGTTCACATTCAAGAACGAAGGCGAGACGATGATGACCTCCACGGTCAGCGCCCGCGCCAACGACAAAATCAGCAAGTTGGACGTTGAGATAAGTGAAGGGGCTATCAGCGGTATGTTGGGCGAGATGGTGGGCAACATAAGCGATGACGCTGTGAGCAACGTCGTCTCTACGGTGGATCTGACGTGGACGGGTGACAATGTGACGCGTACCATCACCAGCTTTGGCGCCACCGTTACCGTGCCGCTGAGCCAGTTAGCCGAAATGCTCAACCTGAACAGCCTCGTCGCGCAGTATCCTACCATACAGACGATTCTGAATCTTTACGGCAGCCGCCCGATGGACCTCGTCATCAGCGTCGCCGACACCGCGAACTACACCTATGACGGCAAGAACAATCCTTTCTGCGGCTTCCTCTTCGGATTGGAGGAGTTCTCGTTGCTCAGCAAAGAGAATGTCGTCAGCTTCACCAGCAACGGCACCATGACAATGGAATTGCCGGCGGAGCTCATGACCCTCCTGGCTGCCGTTCCCGACCTGAACCAGACGATGAGCTATCCCGTCCCCAGCGAAAGCGAGAACTACACCTACCAGTACAACGCCGCCGGTTTCCCGGTCAGCAAGAACAACGGTGATAAGACCGTTGAGTACATCTATGTTCAATAGATAAAAGCATGGTATACACAGAGAAAGACCACCAATACAAACGCTATACCGTCACATCGGCGTTGCCCTACGCCAACGGTCCGGTCCACATTGGGCACCTGGCCGGTGTCTACGTGCCGGCCGACGTATATGTGCGCTACCTGCGCTCGCAGGGCGAGGATGTGATGTTCATAGGCGGCAGCGACGAGCACGGCGTGCCCATCACCATCAAAGCCCGCAAGGAGGGCGTCACGCCACAGGACATTGTGGACCGATACCACAAGATTATCAAAGACTCGTTCGCCGAGCTGGGTATCTCGTTCGACATCTATAGCCGCACCAGTTGCAAGGAACACCACGAGACCGCAGCGGCCTACTTCAAGAAACTCTATGAAGAAGGCAAGTTCGTCGAGAAGGTGTCGATGCAATACTACGATGAAGAGGCGGGGCAGTTTCTGGCCGACCGCTACATCACCGGCACCTGCCCTCACTGCGGCAACGAACACGCTTACGGCGACCAGTGCGAAGCCTGCGGCACCTCGCTCAACGCCACCGACCTCATCAACCCCAAGAGCGCCCTCAGCGGCTCGAAGCCTGTGCTGAAGGAGACCAAGCACTGGTTCCTCCCGCTGGACCAGGACGAGCCGTGGCTGCGCGAGTGGATTCTCGAAAGCCACAAAGGTGACTGGAAAACAAATGTCTACGGACAGTGCAAGTCGTGGATCGACGCCGGGCTGCAGCCGCGTGCTGTCACGCGCGACCTCGAGTGGGGTGTCAAGGTTCCCGTCGAGGGTGCCGACGGCAAGGTGCTCTATGTGTGGTTCGATGCCCCCATCGGCTACATCAGCTTCACCAAGCAGCTTAAGGGTGACGACTGGGAGAAGTGGTGGAAAGACCGCGACACCAAGCTGGTGCACTTCATCGGCAAGGACAACATCGTCTTCCACTGCATCATCTTCCCCTCGATGCTGCACGCCGACGGCAGCTATATATTGCCTGCCAATGTGCCCGCCAACGAGTTCCTCAACCTCGAGGGCGACAAGATTTCGACCTCAAGAAACTGGGCTGTCTGGCTGCACGAGTACCTGAAGGACTTCCCCGGCAAGCAGGACGTGCTGCGCTACACCCTCTGCAGCAACGCCCCCGAGACCAAGGACAATGACTTCACCTGGAAAGACTTCCAGTTGAAGAACAACTCTGAATTGGTGGCCATTCTGGGCAACTTTGTCAACCGCACATTGGTGCTGACGCACAAGTTCTATGGCGGGTGCGTGCCCGCACAGGGCAAGTTATCCGCACAGGATGAGGAGATTGTTAAAGAGTTGGCCACCTTCCCGGAGCGCATAGGCCGTTCGATAGAGACCTATCGCTTCCGCGAGGCCCTGAGCGAGATGATGAACCTGGCCCGCTTAGGCAACAAGTACCTTACCGATACCGAGCCCTGGAAACTCATCAAGACCGACCCCGAGCGCACCGCCACGGTGATGAACCTCTCGCTGCAGATTTGTGCCAACCTGGCCATCCTTTGTGCACCTTTCCTGCCCTTCACGGCTGACAAGCTGCACCGGATGCTCAACCTCCCGGCCAGAGGCTGGAAGGAGGCAGGCAAGGCTGACCTCCTCATGGAGGGTCACACCATCGGTACCCCCGAGTTGCTTTTCGAACAGATCAGCGACGAGGCTATCCAGGCTCAGGTGGACAAACTGCAGGCCACCAAGGAACAGAATGCCCTCAACGCCTGGCAGCCGGCTGCCATCAAAGAGAATGTCACCATCGACGACTTTGGCAAGATGGATATTCGTGTGGCTACCATCATGGCCTGCAGCAAGGTGCCCAAGGCTGACAAATTGTTGCAGTTCAGCCTCGACGACGGCACTGGTACACCACGCACCATCGTCAGCGGCATAGCCAAGTATTATCCCGAGCCGGAGAAACTGGTCGGAAAGCAGGTCTGCTTCATAGCCAACTTCCCTCCGCGCAAGCTGAAGGGTGTCGAGAGTCAGGGCATGATACTCAGCGCCGAGGACAAGGACGGACGCCTGGTGTTGCTAACGCCCTCAGACTTAGTCGCTCCCGGATGCTCTGTGGGGTGATGAGGAAAAATAGGTAAAGGTTTAGGAAATTCCCTCGAGGAAAGGCAGTACTTTTGCAGCAGAAAAAGGGACAATTCTAAAACGAAACCAAAAAAGAAAGGAGTAACGAAATGAAAACTTCGAAAGCAATAACTCTGTTGATGATGGCGCTGGCCCTCAGTGCCACGCCTGCCTTGGCACAGTCGCGAGGTGGCGGAAGCCGTGGCGGAGGAAGCCATAGCTCGTCGAGTCCGAGCCGCAGTGGTGGCAGTTTCAGCAGTCCGTCGC
>DFLB01000032.1:67144-91649 GCA_002373995.1 Bacteroidales bacterium UBA3630
GCGTTCGAGCAGCCCGAGCCGTAGCAGCGGTAGCTACAGCAGCCCGTCGCGTTCGAGCAGTCCGAGTCGCAGCAGCAGTAGCTACAGCAGCCCGTCGCGCTCGAGCAGTCCGAGTCGTAGCAGCAGTAGCTACAGCAGCCCGTCGCGCTCGAGCAGCCCGAGCCGCAGCAGCAGTAGTTACAGCAGCCCGTCGCGTTCGAGCAGCCCGAGCCGTGCGGGTGTCAGCGGCCGTGAGGCCGGACGCACGCCGTCGGCATCGCGTGCGGGTGTATCGACCCCGTCAGGTGGCCGTCCGGCAGCATCGGTGGCAAGAGGATCTTCTTCGCATGGGCCGGCAGTGTATCCTTCTCCCAGCCGCGGAGAAGGGCACGGGTATGCGCGGCCAGGCCGCCCCGGTGGTGTTCTGCCTCCGGCAGCAAGGCCTATCCATCCGGCACCCTACTTCCACCATCCGTGGCACGGCTATGTGGTGCATTGCCACCCCATCTTCTGGGACCCGCTGCCTCCGCGTCCCTGGTACTGGCCTGGTTTCTGGCACTACTGCAACAGCTACTGGTATGACTATCATGTGACTGATGTCGTCGTGGTGCGGCAATACGTACAGGACACCTACCATGTGGACATGGTTACCTATGGCATCAGCGGAGATATCATGTACGCCATAGTCCGCGATGGCGGCAGCACCTACCTGCAGGTCTATGACAAAGACGACCATCTGCTGGCAGAGCAGAAGATCAACAGGAAATACTGCAACATGGTCATCGACAGCGAGAACGGTGGTTGCTGGATCAGCAAGAAGCACAACAAGGACGCCCTCCTCTTCATCTGGGCCGATGGGCAACTGCTTATCTATGAGGCCGATTAACGGCGAAAGAAAAATGCAAAGGGAGCCTGTACGATATGTGCAGGCTCCTTCTTTTTTTTTGATTAAATGTAACAATTTTGGTATTTTTTCGTTATAACAATAGGTCAACCTCACAGTTGAAATGAGGTAGTGATGTATGAAATAAAAGGAAGAGCCTCCCCGATTGGGGGGAGGCTCTTCCTTGTTGAGTGTGTGCCGAAAGATTATTGCAGCTTGGCAAGGGCCTCCTTGATGCGGCGGAGGGCTTCGCGGAGGAGGTCCTCGGAGGTGGCATAGGAGAGGCGGATGCAGCTGTCGTCGCCGAAGGCGGAGCCCATAACGGTGGCCACGTTGGCCTCGTTGAGGAGGTAGAAGGCCATATCGGTCGAGTTCTCAATCTTCTTGCCGCCAAACGATTTGCCGTAGTAGGCGCTGACGTCGGGGAAGAAGTAGAAGGCGCCCTGCGGCAGGCGAACCTTGAGGCCGGGGATGTCGCAGAGGAGCTTGTAGACCATGTCGCGGCGCTGCTGGAAGATGTTGCGCATGTCGATGATGTCCTTCGAGGTCTTGGGGTCCATGAGCATGGCGCAGACGGTGGCCTTCTGTGCGATGGAGCAGGTGGCGCTGGTCACCTGGCCCTGCAGTTTGTTGGCGGCCTTGGCGATGACGGTGGGGGCGGCGATGAAGCCGATGCGCCAGCCGGTCATGGCGAAGCCCTTGGCCACGCCGTTGACGGTGATGACGCGCTCTTTCACCTCCGGGAACTGGGCGATGCTCTCGTGCTTGCCCACGAAGTTGATGTGCTCGTAGATCTCGTCGGCCATGACGAAGAGGTTCTCGTGGCGGGCGACCACTTCGGCGATGCCTTTCAGTTCTTCCTTGGTGTAGAGCATGCCGGTGGGGTTGCTGGGGGAGGAGAACATGATGAGCTTGGTGCGGGGGGTGATGGCGGCTTCGAGCTGCTCGGGCGTGACCTTGAAGTCGTTTTCGAGCTTGGTTTTCACGAAGACGCACTTGCCTTCGGCGAGGCGGACGAACTCTTTGTAGGAGACCCAGAAGGGGGTGGGGATGATGACCTCGTCGCCGGGGTTGATGAGGCATTGGACCACCTGGAAGAGGCTCTGCTTGGCGCCGGTGGAGACGACGATCTGCTCGGGTTTGTACTCGAGGCCGTTGTCGCGGCGGAGCTTGGTGCAGATGGCCTCGCGCAGGTCGGGGTAGCCGGGCACAGGGGGATAGTGGGTGAAGTTGTCGTCGATGGCTTTCTTGGCGGCTTCCTTGACGGCTTCGGGGGTGTTGAAGTCGGGTTCGCCGATGGAGAGACTGATGACATCTTTGCCTTGGGCTTTGAGTTCGCGGGCTTTGGCGGTCATGGCGAGAGTCTCGCTCTCGGCCATATTGAGAATTCTATTTGACAGGATTTCCATGATATTGAATGTGTTAATGTGTGAATGCGTTCATGTGTCAGTGGCGCTGTCTAAAGGTGAAGAGTATGTTGCCGAAGAAGTTCCAGAGGGTGGTGACGGCGATGGCTACGAGTTTGAAGAGGTAGAAGACGTCGATATTGATGCCCAGCAGAGAGATGGTGGCGCTGTAGGCCTGGGGCCACAGGAGCGACGACAGGTAGAGCACCCCGTTGTTGATGCCGAGTCCGATGATGCTAACGATCAGGAACTTGGCGTATTCTTTGCCGACTTCTTTGTCTTTGCTGCGGAAAGTCCAGATGCGGTTGAGGAAGTAGTTGCTGGTGGCTGCGGCGGTGAAGCTGATGGTGTTGGCCCAGAGGTCGGGGAGACCGACAAGGTCGCGCAAAAGGATGAGCACACCGAAATCGACAATCATGCCGCTGGCGCCGACGATGCCGAACTTCAGGAATTTGATGATGAGCGGTCGAAGCTCCATCTGTCAGAATTGTTTCTCGGCGTCTGTGTGTATGATACCGGTCTTGCGGACTTTCTGTTTCTTGTTGCCTTTGGGCTTGCTGATGCGAGGCTGCGGTTTGGCAACGCGCGGCAGGTATTGAGTGTCGCCTGTTTCGTTGACTTCAAGGCCATAGACTTTGCGGGTGGTGAGGTTGCACTTGATGTGCCAGAAGTGGGCGCATCCGCCGCGCGTGAGGAGGATGTCGCTGGCCAGCCTGTCGTCGGTCAGGTTGTCGTCCCAGAGGAAGTTGGCCCAGATGATGTGGTCGCCGCGGTCGTTGGTGAAGCCTACGTATTGGCGGCGGTACATGCGCATGTGTTCGTCGATGATCGGGCACATGCCTTGCTGGTTGTAGTGGTCGCGGTTGACGTAGGAGATGCGTTTCTGTATCAGACGTTCGGCATCGGCGATTTCTTCGTCGGTGGGAGTGAAGCGGCCGTCTTGGTTTTCGACGGTGAAGTCGACCTCCCAATCTTGATGGAAGGACCATCCGTGGTAGTTGATGCCTTTCATTTCCACCACTTTCCATTTCTCGGTGGGTTCGACGTATTCTTGAGCCTTCACGATGGTGGCCAGGAGCACCAGTATTGTGGCAAAAATCAGTCTTTTTATCATGCTGTTGATATTAATTTGCAAATGCAAAGATACTCATATTTCGGCATCTGGACAAATTTTTTTTCCATTTAGCAAAAAAGTAGTATATTTGCACGCTGAAAATGATAACGAAAGAAGCAACAAAATAGTATATTATTATGAAGAAATTTGTCACTATCAAAGAAGCCGCCGACATGATTCACGACGGTATGACTGTCATGGTGGGAGGCTTTTTGGGAGTGGGTAATCCCATTGCCCTCATTGACGAGCTTGTGGCTCGCAATGTCAAAGACCTTACGATTATCTGCAACGACACTGCCTATCCCGAAGTGGGTGTTGGCAAGCTGATTACGAACCATCAGGTGAAGGCCCTCATCGCCACGCATATCGGCACGAACAACAACACGATTGACCAGATGAATGCTGGCGAGTTGAAGGTGACTTTGCAGCCGCAGGGCACGCTGGCCGAGCAGATCCGCGCTGCTGGCGCAGGTCTCGGTGGTGTGCTGACCCAGACGGGTCTGGGCACGGTGGTGGAGAACGGCAAGCAGAAGGTGACTGTCGACGGCAAGGAGTACTTGCTGGAGAAGCCGGTGCGTGCCGACGTGGCTATTATCGGCGCCAACATTGCCGACGAGAGCGGCAACCTGGTCTACAAGGGCACGAGCCAGAACTTCAGCCCGATGATGGCTACCGCTGCCGACACGGTGATTGTCGAACCTCAGGAGATTGTTGCCACCGGCAGCATTGCTCCGGAGAACGTCAAGACGCCCGGCATCTTCGTTGACTACGTCATCAAGAAGTAAGAGTGAACTTCGGCAGGCAACCGACCTGTCCCAACCAATCAAGCCGGTAGAGTGTATGCTCTATCGGCTTGATTATTGGACAACACCGAGCGAAATAAGGTCTCTTAAGGACACTTTTTACCTGTTGCCTTTGGCGCGGTTATGGGTGAGGCATAGCAACTGGCAGTTGTCCTCGGTGGTGGCGCCGCCATGGCTCCAGGCCTCCACGTGGTCGGCATCCATCTCCTTTTCGCCCCATATCTTGGTGCGGCGGGCTTCGTGGCCCATGGCGCACAGTGGACAGTTGCTGACACCTCTGCGTCGGGCCTCCTCGGTCTGTCGTTTGTAGACGCGGCGCTTGGTGGCATCGTCAAACACGCGGACGTCCAGCAGGCGTGTGTCCTGCTCACCGCCGAGCAGGTATTCGAATATGCCTTTGCGGTTCTTCACACATGGGTCGTCCATCAGTTCGGCGGCGCGGGCTGTCAGTCTCTTCTGGTCATAGGGCTGTTTGTGATATTCATCGTATAGCTGCCCCCACCTAAGGCCACACATCTCGTTGTAGTAGTCGGCAAAGATACTTTCCACCCAGGCGATGACATCGTTGAAATGAGCCTGTAGCTCGTCGATCTGCGTGTCGCGACGGTGCTGTTGCATATATTCCTCCACCTGTCCGTGACTCACCCAGTCGAGGGCGGTGTTGAGTATTTCCTGCCGCTTTACCGAGCCACGCACGTAGGCACTCCACTTCTGCACATTGGCGTTGCGGCTGTTGCTGAACACGGCGCGGGCTTGGGTAACGAAGGGGCCGCTGTAGACGGCGTTCAGTTCCTCCTGCGCGTTGAGCGGGATGCCGGCGATGTTGATGGTCTGGAACCATTGCTTTATCTCACTCTCCGTCCCTTCGCATTCGTATACCAGTAGAGGGGTGTCCTCTATCAGCGTCTGTTTGTCCTTCGGCAGGGCGTGGAAACGGTAGGGCAGATCGTTGCTCATCACGGAGAACTTGTCTGTCAGGAAGCGTCCCAGCGAGGTGATGCGCTGCTGCCCGTCGAGCACCTCCAGCCGTCCGTCGGGCAGGCGGTTGAAATAGAGCAGTCCCAAGGGATACCGTTTCAGCACCGAGTCGATAACTGCCACTTCTTTCTTGCCGTTGTCTTCGGCGTAGAGGTAGTTGCGCTGGTACTCCGGCTGGATGGTCAGCCGTCCGGAAAGCCCGTAGAGGCCCTTTTCCTCCAGTTCGTTGTAGACAAAGCCGTCGCACAGTTCGGCGACGGTGTATTGTTTCAGATCGGTGTGCATGGTTTATTGTTTTTTTCGGATTAGTATTCTGGCGTAGGTATTTTTCCCTTTAATAAGCGGTCTGGCATCTTTACCACCTTTAAATGGAATGCCAACTATTTCTGGATCATAACCAGCAGATGCGCTCATCCCGATTATCTCGAATTGCTCAGGACAATACTTATCCAAGAAAGAGATAGGCACGCCCATGACCCCTTCATAATCAGATGGAATAGCGTCGGTATAGGGAATCTCTATCGCATCATAGTTATCATAGTTCTTGTAATCTTGATTTGCAACTTGTTTATGTTTACTGTAACGAATATTATCTGCCATTGTCATAAGTTCCAATGGTTGATGGCGACGACCGTGTTCTATATTTGTAAACCATACGCTGGATGATCTGCCATAAATTTTGCCGTTCAATACTCTGTATTTGCTTCCTTCTTTACCCTGAGTTATAAAAGAATTAACCATACTATCTGGTATCTCAAACAGCAAGTCCTGACTCATCGGAGTTTTCCCTACCCATAGTAGGTTGTTTTTTATAAGACGAAAAACCTCTTTATATGTTATACAGTTTTTGTTTGCAATAAGTAGTATTTTTTTCTTTGTGGATAAAGCCCATGCAAGAAACTCGCGGAACAGTGAGAACGGCGGATTGGTAACTATCACGTCTGCCTCGTCGCGGAGCTGGGTTACCTCTTTGCTGCGGAAGTCGCCGTCGCCTTTCAGGTAGTCCCATTTCAGGTCGTTGATGTCGATGCGGCGGTCGCCGTTGCCGTCGCGGTCGAGGATGAAGATTTTGCCGTGCGAACGGGTCTTATGCTTATCGTACTTTGGTGAACGGGTTTCAAACTCGGTCTCGAAGAGAGAGAGCTGTATACCATAGCGTTCCTGCTTGCGCTCGATGGCATAGCTGGTGCTGATAAGTTTCTTCAGTCCCAGACGCTCGAAGTTCTGTGCAAAGTATTTGGTGAAGTTGCTCCACTCCGGGTCGTCGCAAGGCAGCAATACTGTTTTGCCCCGGAAGAGGTCGGGGTTGTAGTCGAGGTAGGCCTCCACCTCGCGCTCTATGTCGTAGTACTGAGTGTAGAACTCGTCTTGTTTCGACTCGCGGGCATTGGTCAATGTGGTGTTTGCCATTGTGATTGACAGCCTGTTTGTGCATTGCCATCAATCACTATAGGATACAAGAAAGGTGTAGACCTTTCTATCACATTCACGAGGAGCGTCGGATGAACCTCGCCTATACGCTTAGATAGTCCACACCTAATGGTGTAAACATACTAATTCAGCGTATAGTAAGAGTCTGTCCACTCTCTCCGTGAACTATTATCCAAAAAGAAATCTCCAGTTTCCGACGCTTTTGATTCGAATGTGAATAATAGTAATGCTGTTAATAATTCAATTCGTCATGTCCCATTCCTCTCGGGACATTGCAGCTGCAAAATTACGCAAAATAAAAAGACTGGCAAAATAAATTTTGCCAGGTGGCTGGAATTGTGTAATTTTGCAATGTGGAGAGTGGTGGGAGGCGGATAGGGAATGGAATTATTCACGGCTGAAAATCAACAGCTAAGCAAACAATAATACAAGCAATAAAATAGACAAATATTATGGCAGTTACATCTATGCTACGCGTCCGCATGAGTGCGAAGGACGCCCACTACGGTGGAAATCTGGTTGACGGTGCCCACATGGTTCATCTGTTTGGTGATGTGGCGACGGAACTTTTGATTAAACAGGACGGTGACGAGGGTCTCTTTTGCGCCTATGACATGGTGGAGTTTAAGGCTCCGGTGTATGCGGGTGACTATATAGAGGCTTATGGTGAGATTACTCATGTGGGTAATACGAGCCGCAAGATGAAGTTTGAGGCTTACAAGGTGATCCGCACTTTGCCGGAGATCAGCGCCAGCGCGGCGGAGGTGCTGGAGGAGCGTGTCTTGGTGGCGCGCGCTACGGGTACTTGTGTCACTCCGAAGGAGTGTCAGCGTTATAACAAGTAGTGCGGCCGATGGGCTGACGATGTGGGGCCCCAGCCCGCCGAAAGGCGGGCTGGGGCCCTTTTTTATGCGGAGGATATGCTTAGGTTGTACTTAGGATATGCTTAGGATGAGCTTAGGATATGCTTAGGATGAGCTTAGGATGGGGGGAGGTTGATATGTTGATGGGTTGATATGTTGATGGGGGGCGTGTGGTTTTTTTATTTTGCCGGTTTGGGGAAAAGTTGTATTTTTGCAGCGATGAAAATAGTTGAGGCTATAGCGCGGTATCATGATTATATTGCCCACGAGCGGCGGTTGTCGCCACGGACGGTGGGGGCGTATGATGCTGTGCTTGAGGGGTTGGAGGAGTGGTTGAGGGTGCAGGGTGTGGTGGAGATGGAGGATTTGACGGCGCGCGACTTGCGTGCGTGGGAGATGGAGCATATGGCTCGTGGCGAGGCTGCGGCGACGGTGTGCCAGCGGTTGTCGGCAGTGGGTAGTTGGTTGCGCTATTTGCGGCGCCAGGGGTTGTATGACCGTGATTTGATGGCCAAGGTGTCGGCTCCTCGTTTGCCGAAGCGGTTGCCGGTTTTTTTCCGAGAGAGCGAGACGGAGCATTTGTATGATGCGGGTTTGTTTGGCGATGATTTCTGGGGTCAGCGCGACAAGTTGATGTTGAGGATGTTGTATGAGACTGGTATGCGGCGTTCAGAGTTGGTGGGACTGAGGGAGGGTTCAGTGGATATCGCGGCGTTGACTGTCAAGGTGCGCGGCAAGCGCGACAAGGAGCGCGTTATTCCGATAGAAATCGAGTTGGCGCACAATATTTCGGATTATATTGCGTTAAAGAAGGAGCAGCAAGGGCTGGGAGGGACGGAGTGGTTGTTTGTGAATCACAAGGGTGAGCAGATGAGGCCTGAGGGTGTGAATTATGTGGTGAAGAAGTATATGACTTCGCTGTCGGATGCGGATCGAGTGTCGCCGCATGTGTTTAGGCACAGTTTTGCGACGCATATATTGAGTGAGGGAGGAGATTTGGTGGCGGTGAAGGAGTTGCTTGGGCATGAGAACCTTGCTACGACGGAGGTGTATACGCATGTGACGCGCGAGCATTTGAAAGAGGTGTACCGTCAGGCACACCCGCGCGGCCGGAGGAAGTGACTGTTTAACCTAAAAATATAAAGGATATGAATACAATCATCAACACTGCCAAATTCAAGGCTGACGAGAAACTGGAGAAGTTTGTCAACGAAAAGGTCGCGAAGCTTGACCGAATGACTGACCGCGCGACGAAGTGCGAGGTTTTTTTGAAGATAGATAAGCCGGAGAGTGACAATAACAAGATTGCGGAGCTGCAATTGGCATTGCCCGGCCAGACCCTGTTTATCGCGAAGCAGGCGGATACGTTCGAGCAGGCCGTCAGCGAGGCTGTCGACGCTATGAAGGTTCAGATTGAGAAGTACAAGAATGCTTAGAACGGCAGGTCGCCGAGCGGCTCGGTGTCGTTGTTAAGGATTTCCATCAGGGGGTTGTTGGTTCGCAGCTCCTCCTGTTGGCGTTTTGAGAGGAGGAGCAGGTTGTCTGCCACCACTTCGGTGACATGACGCTTGTTCCCTTCTTTGTCTTCCCAGGAGCGGCTTTGCAGCCGACCTTCGAGGTATATTTGTGCTCCTTTGGTGAGGATGCGTTCGGCGACGTCGGCCAGGCCGCGCCAGCAGACGACGTTGTGCCACTCGGTGATTTCGACGCGTTCGTTGTCGCCGCGGCGACGGTATTCGGTGGTGGCTAAGGGGAAGGAAGCTTTTTTGACAGGCGTGGAACCTTCGGAGGGGAAGGTCACAACATCGGGATTTTTGCCTACGTTGCCTAAAAGAATGACTTTGTTGACTCCAATCATAATCGTTGTGTGTCGTTTAAATAGTTGGTTGAATTAGGCTGCGAAAGTACAACTTTTTTCCAAAATGGGCAAATAAAGATATTCACAGCTGCTGCAAGTATCTATCAATCAGCCGTGGCAAGGGGATTTTTTTAATGTCTTCGATGGTTGTGGCCAACGTATTTTCCGGTAGAGAAGCGGGTGGTTGTGGCAAATCTGCGCGGACGAAGCGTGCGTGAATTGTGCGGTGTGAGAGTTGGTGATGGTGTTCGATGGTGACGGTGTGGTTGAGGGGGAGGCAGGCGCAGGTGTCTTGTATGAAGCGTATGGAGTTGGTGTGCAGTTCGTCGTCGGTCAGGCGGTGGTCGGTTTCCAAGAGGGGGAATTCGTAGAGTCCACGCCAGATGTCGTTGGCGGAGCGGCAATGCAGCATTAGGTATTCTGTTTCGCCATGCTGCCAGCGCAGGTCGAAATAGTAGAACCACCGGTCGGTAGGCTTGGCTTTGGGGGCTTTGACGGGCAGCAGAGACACGCGGTCTGTGCGCAGTGCGTTGCATTCGGTGTTGAAGGGGCACTGGCGGCAGTCGGGGACGGGGCGGCATTGCAGCGAGCCAAAGTCCATCAGGGCGGCGTTGAAGATGTCGGGTCGACGGCGATCGATCAGGGTCTGCAGTATGTTTTCGAATTCGGAGTAGGCGGTATCGGTGCCGATGGGGGTGCTGATGCCGCGCAGACGGGCGATGAAGCGGTAGACATTGCCGTCGATGACGGGGTAGGGTAGACGAAAGGCGAAGGAGGCAATTGCGGCGGCGGTGTAGCGTCCCACTCCTTTGAGTTGGCGGATGCCGTCGTAGTCGGTCGGAAATCGGCCGTTGCATTCATTCATTATATATTGTGCCGCTGTGTGCAGATTGCGTGCGCGCGAGTAGTATCCGAGCCCCTGCCACAGGCGGAGTACCTGTTCTTCAGAGGCTGTGGCCAGCGCGTCTACTGTAGGGAAGGCCTCGACGAAGCGCAGCCAGTAGTCGCGACCTTGTTCGATACGCGTTTGTTGCAGGATGATTTCTGATAGCCAGATGCGGTAGGGATCGTCTATTCCTCGCCACGGAAGAGTGCGTCCGAAGTCGGTGTACCAAGCCTCCAATTTCTCTGAAAATGCCATCTGTTTTGTTGATAAAAAGTAGTTCTAAGTCCCTTAACTGCCTGAAAAAATAATGTTAAATCGTAGTTTGTTCTTTTTCTTATTCTACTGATATTGTTTGCTGTATGATTTATGATATGTTAAATAAAATTAAAAAGCTATTTGTTAACCATGAAATATTTTGCCATGTTGGAAAAAGGTAGTACTTTTGCACCTCGTTTCGACGAAAAATAACGTAACAAAAAATAAAAAAGTATACTGCAATGTCAAAGAAATGTGAAATCACCGGTAAGAAAGTAATTGTGGGCAACAATGTGTCGCACTCGCGTATCCACACCAAACGCACTTTCGCCCCCAACCTGCAGACCAAGAAGTTCTATATTCCCGAGGAGGATATGTGGATTACCCTCAAGGTTTCTGCCAAAGGAATGCGCATCATCAACAAGAAAGGCATCATAGCTGCCCTCAACGATGCTGCTGCGCAGGGACACCTTATGTTCTAAGAAGACAGACAGTCTTAAATAAATCAATTATTCACCCTTAACAAGAAAGAGGTATTAGCAATGATCGTAGTTCCTATTAAAGAAGGTGAAAACCTTGAGAGAGCCCTCAAGAAACTGAAACGCAAATTTGACAAGACTGGTGTAGTGAAGGAGATGCGTCGTCGTCAGCAGTTCACCAAGCCGAGCGTTATCAATCGCGAGAAGCATCTGAAGGCCATCTACATCCAGCACCTGCGCCAGCAAGAGCTTGACAAGTAGGGCCGAGGCTCCCGAATGGAGCAACGCCATTGGAAAAGGAGAAGCCCCTGCATCGGAATGATGTAGGGGCTTTTAAGTTGGAGAGAAGGGCTGCCCCGCGATTCATGCAGGGCAGCCCTCATTTTGTTTGCACTGGCAAGTTATTGTTGCTGGGAGGTGATGCGTTCGAGCCATTTCAGCATGCCGAACATCACAGACATGGCAATGAGGCAGATGATGGCGAAGACGGCCCAAGTCATCCACAGGTTGGGCAGCTTGTTGAACAGGAAAGGTCCTACCATGATGAGCAGGTTGCCCACGGCGGTGGCGGTGAGCCACAGGCCCTGGCAGATACCCTGGATATGCTTGGGGGCAATCTTGGAGACGAAGCTCAGACCCATCGGCGAGATGAAGAGCTCGGCCACCGTGAGGAAAAAGTAGGTTACGATGAGCACCCATGCGTCGGCTTTCATGTTCGCAATGGTGGTGGCATCTTGCTTCATGAAGGCTTCACCCGAGGGATAACCCATGTTCATGCTGAAGATGGTGAGGAAGATGTAGGCGCAGGCAGCGAAGAGCATGCCGATGACAATCTTGCGCGGCGCGGAGAACTTGCGGCCCCACGAGGTGCCGAAGAGCCACATGATGACCGGCGTGAGCAGGATGACGAGGGCGGGGTTGAGGAACTGCCACACCTCGGGCGCTACGCTGTCCGAGTTGACGAAGTTGCGGGCGAACAGCGAGAGCGACTGGCCGTTCTGGTGGAACGACATCCAGAAGAAGACGCAGATGCCCAGCACGGCATACAGACCAGCCATGCGCTGCTTGATGTCCTTGGCCATAGCTTGACGTTCCTCGGGGCTGTACTCGACCACCTCGGCTTTGGTTTTCTTGGCGGGCGTGGGGAACATGTTTTTGAAAATCAGGAAGATTAGTAGGGAGATGAGCATTGCGGCCACCGAAGCCAAGAAGGAATAGTGGACACCGGTGTTGAATACCTGGAGGTAGCTCTCGCAGGCGGCCTGCATGTTGGCGGGGTCGAAGTGGGTGTTGTTCTGGCTCATCCAGGTGGTCAGGTTGGCCATCTGGGTGGCGTCCATGCCGGTGGCATCGTTGATGTACTGATGGCAGAGGGCGGGCAGATCGCTATTGTAGGTCATGCCGTTGCGTCCAAGCCACCACTGGCGCAGCGAGGGAGCCACGAAGGGGGCCAGCACGCCGCCGATGTTGATGAAGACGTAGAAAATCTGGAAACCAGGGTCGCGCTTGCTCTGGGCCAGTGCCAGTGCCTCGGGACCCTTCTTGGCGGCCTCGGCTTCGAGGTTGTCGTACATCTGACCCACAATGGCTTGCAGGTTGCCCTTGAAGAGACCATTGCCACAGGCGATGACCAGCAGGGCGGCGCAGGTGATGACCAGCACAGTCGACATCGAGATGCCGGTGGCACTGTAGCCGGCCGGAATCGACAGTACCACATAGCCCACGGCCATGGTGATAAGTCCGGCGATGATAGTGCCCTTGTAGTTCTGCAACTTGTCGGCGATGATGCCGCCAGGCAGTGCCATCACGTAGATGCCGAAGTAGAAGACGGCATAGATGATGGCGGCTACATTGTCGCTGATGCCAAACTTCGAGCAGAGGAAGAGCAGCAATACGGCATTCATAATATAGTAGCCGAAGCGCTCGCCCATATTACTCAATGCTGCCGCGATTAATCCTTTAGGATGTCCTTTAAACATAATGTGTAATGTTTTGGTTTATAATTTATTTAACTGTTTTTAATACTTCGCGCGTAACATATTTGATGTGCAAAGATACGTAAAAAAGTTGATACACTGGCATCGTGTGTGTATTTTTTTTGTATTTTTGCAGCCGAAATGGAAAGGGAAGAGATTATACGGCAGACGGTGGAGGTGCTGCGCAATGGCGGCACGGTGCTCTACCCGACGGACACGATATGGGGCATCGGGTGCGACGCGCGTTGTGCCGAGGCCGTGGAGAAGATTTACGCCATCAAGGAGCGCGACCACTCGAAGAGTATGCTTGTTTTAACGGAGGGAGGAGAGTGGAAAGTGGCGAACGGCGAACGGCCTACGACTTACATCTTGCCACGCGAGGTATGGCAAGGCCGGATGCATCTCGACATCGCCGACAACCTGCCCGCCGCCGACGGGTCGCTGGGCATCCGTGTGCCACGGCATGTGTTCTGCCAGGAGGTGCTGCGACGTCTCGGGGCACCGATAGTGAGCACCAGCGCCAACTTCAGCGGCCGTCCGTCGCCACGCTATTATAATGAGATAGAGCTTGCGTTGAAACAGCGGGTCGACTATTGCGTGCCGCCGCTGGCCGCATTCTGCTCTGAGGAGACAAGAGGCAGCCGCATCGTCAAGGTGAACGCCGACGGTAGCCAGACGGTCATCCGTCCCTAAGAGCAAATTCTTGTCTGCCTCAGCTGCTCCTTGCGGGCCGAGGGTATAATCTCTTCGTGGTAGAAGTAGTTGACCACCACGGGCGGTTCGCCGTGGCGTGAGTGCACGCTGTCGTCGTTGCGGACGTAGGGCAGGCCTTCGTCGGCGCAGAAGTGGCGCATGTCGGCGTCGAGCTCGCTCCAGTAGGTGCGGTCGCGGCGGGTGTAGATGTCGCGATAGAGGGTGTCAAGCTCGGGGTGGTGCTCGTGTGTCCACGTGAGGATGCGCCCTTTGTAGTCGCCACGCAGGTTGAGGTTCTCGAGCCACACAAGGTTGCACTGTCCCTTGGCGCGACGGATGATGGCCCTCACATCGGTGATGCGGGGAAAGATGGGCGAGATGAAGCAGGTGGTGTCGATGCCCGCCTCGTAGAATTGGCGCATGGCCTCCAGCCGGCGTTCGATGCTGACGCCGCGGTCCATCTCGCGGCGGAAGTCTTCGTCCAGCGTGTTGATGCTCCACGACACGCGGGCTCCGGGGAAGGTCTTGATTAAATCCAGGTCGCGCAGCACGAGGTCGCTCTTGGTCGCTATGCTGATGCGGATGCCGCTGCCCTGCAGCTGTTCCAGCAGTGCGCGTGTGCGCTTGTATTTGGCTTCGCAGGGTTGGTAGCAGTCCGTAACGGAGCCCAGGAAGGCCTCCTTGCCGGCATAGCGGCGCGGGTTCTTGATGTCGGGCCACAGCTTCACGTCCACAAAGTCGCCCCACGGCTCGGGATGGTCCGTAAAGCGCTTCATGAACGAGGCGTAGCAGTATTTGCAGGCGTGGGCGCAGCCCACGTAGGTGTTCACCGAGAAGTCGCTCACCGGCAGGTTGCTCTTCGTCAGCACGCCTTTGGTCTCTATCTCTCTGATTGTCATGCCTTCAATGTGCTATTGGTTTTGGGTTTTCGCAGACAGGGCGGCGACGGTGTCGGGCCGGTCGCAGTCGAGGTCGCGCACCACGGTGTCGGTGCCTTCGAGGGCATGCACCATGCTGCCGAAGCCCTTTATCCCCGTGCCGCGGCATTTGAGGACGGCCTCCTTGCGGGTCCACAGCTGGAGGAAGGCCATCGTGGGGTCGCCGCTGCGGTGGATGGTCTCCAGTTCGTCGGGGGTGCAGACACGCTGCATGAGGCTGTCGCCGACGCGGCGACGGCTCTCGATGTCGATGCCTACAGGACCGTCGCTGCTGACGGCTGCGGCCACCGCCGTGCGGCAATGGCTGAGGCTGATGTGCAGGTCGGGGCGTGCGGGCAGGTAGGGGGCGCCGTGGCTGTCGTGTTCCACCGCCACGGCGTCACCCACCAGCCGCTGCAGCAACTGGCGCGCCGCCGCGCTCTGTGCAGCGTGTGTGGTCCACTGCCCGTGAGCCACAAGCCATTGGACCCCAAGGGTCATGCCTTGCCGAGGATGTCGTAGGGGGCCGTGTCGCCGGCCATCGGCATGCGGGGCTCCTCGATGGTGCCGAACTGCTGCTCGTACTTGCGTATGTTGTCGTTCAACGCGGCCAGGGTGCGCTTGGCATGGATGGGGTTGAGGATGATGCGCTGGCGCACGGCGGCACCGTCGATGCCGGGCAGTATCTGCGCAAAGTCGAGGACAATCTCGGTGGGGGTGTGGCTGATGACGGCGAGGTTGCTGTAGGTGCCCTGCGCCACCTCGGGGCTGATGTTCAGCTTGAGGCTCTGCTGTTGTTCTTTGTTTGCCATAGTGATATCGGTTTTTGTAGTGCATAACGCAGAGTGCTCCGTTTTATTGTGCCGGCACCTGCGGCGGGGGTGCATTTGCCCGTCGCCGGCCGAGCGGCGGGTCGATGGCAGGTGTGTATGGACGGCGCGATGCGTCGTGTGCGATATGTCGCCGGCGCCCTCGGCGCCCCACCGGTGCCGCTCCGCGCTTGGTCCGCCAAAAGACGGACCATCCTCGGACCACCCTCGGACCATCTCCGGACCGCCCTCGGATGAAGAGCATCTAATGTGCTGTAAATTAGCCTTGTGGGTATTATGTGTGAGCCTATTGCGTTGTTTCTCAGTGCCTTGTGTGCTATGCAAGGCGGCGTGGAGCGTTATGCCTGGCTGGGAAGGAGGGGCCGAGGGAGTGAGGGACAGGGGGTAGGGCAGGGTGGTGGTGATGGTGCTTGCGTCGCGTGCGATATACTTTGTGGCGCTTTTTTTATGTCATAATTCCTTGTATATGAAAAAATGTTCGTACTTTTGCACTTTCAAACAAAGAGCAAAGCATGAGCCACAAAACAGCGATAAAGGTCTACGAGATAGCCTCCTACGTGTTGATATTGGGCGCCACGGCGCTGTATTTCGTCATGAAGCAGCAGGGGTTGTCCCTGACGATGCTGGTGTTGGCGCTGGCCATATTCTGCCGCTGGATGATGGACCGTCACCGCTACAAGGCCTGCGACGAGGAGAACGACCAGCTGCGCGACGACCTGCGCCGCCTCACGCTGCTCCTGGCCGAAGAGAAAAAGAAGAACAATAACAAATAAACATTTATCATTTATGGCAACAACCACCGACATCAAAAACGGACTCTGCATCAATTTCAACAACGACATCTACACCATCGTCGAGTTCCTCCACGTCAAGCCCGGCAAGGGTGCCGCCTTTGTGCGCACGAAGATGCGCAACGTCAAGACCGGCCGCATGCTGGAGAACACCTTCCCCAGCGGTGCCAAGATTGACATCGTGCGCGTAGAACGTCGCCCCTACACCTACCTCTACAAGGAGGGCGACATGCATGTCTTCATGCACACGGAGACCTACGAGCAGATCTACATCCCCGAGGCTATCATCAACGCGCCGCAGTTCCTCAAGGATGGCCAGTATGTGGAAATCACCGTCGAGGCCGACACCGAGACGCCGCTCATCTGCGAGCTGCCGCCGTTCATCGAGACCGTGGTGACCTACACCGAGCCCGGTTTTGCCGGCAACACCGCCACCAACGCCATGAAGGATGCCACCGTGGAGCCCGGCGTGCAGGTGCGCGTGCCGCTGTTCATCAAGGAAGGCGAGCGCATCAAGGTCGACACCCGCACCGGCGAGTATGCCGAGCGCATCAAGTAAGCTTAGAGTCAAGAAATAAGAATAAGAGTTGAAACGACTTGCATTAATTGCAGCCTGCCTGCTGGTGCTGGCAGGCTGCAAACATAAACAACCGGCGGTTCAGGACACCCATGTGGTGGACTATGCGCAGGTGGCTGTACCCGCGTTTTCGGCCGACAGCGCCTATCGCTATGCCGCCGAGCAGCTGGCTTTTGGCAACCGCATCCCGGGCAGCAAGGCCTGGCAGCAGTGTGCCGACTACCTGGCAAGGAAGATGGGGCAGTGGTGCGACACGGTTGTGGTGCAGCAGTTTAGCGCCACGCTGTGGGACGGCAGCCGCGTGCCGGGGCGCAACATCATCGCCTCGCTCAACCCGCAGGCTGGCAAGCGTGTGCTGCTGGCGGCGCACTGGGACAGCCGGCAATGGGCCGACCATGACCCCGACGAGAGCCGGCACGAGCAGCCGGTGCCCGGCGCCAACGACGGCGCTTCGGGCGTGGCGGCGCTGATGGAGATGGCACGCACGATGAGTGCCATGCCTCCCTCGGTGGGGATTGATTTTATCTTCTTCGACGTTGAAGACCAGGGTATTCCGGAATGGAGCGATGTCTACGACGACAACACCTGGTGCAAGGGTTCGCAGCACTGGGCCCAGAACCGCCATGTGCCCTACTACACGGCGGTCTATGGTGTGCTGTTCGACATGGTGGGCACCGCGGAACCGCGTTTCACGAAGGAGCAGGTGAGCCGGTACTATGCCCCCGGGCTGACAGACAAGCTTTGGTCGGCTGCTGCTGCGCTGGGCTACAGCCAGATATTCGTCAACCTCAACACCGACCCCATCCTCGACGACCACCTCTACGTGAACCAGATAGCCGGTATACCGATGGTGGATATTGTTCAGAACAGCCCAAATATCAGCTTCTTCCAGCACTGGCACACCACGACGGACGATCTGGATGCCGTCGATGCCGAGAGCCTGAAGATTGTAGCCACGGTGACGATGAAAACGATATACGGCGACTACCCGCATCAGCCATGAGACGGCTTTGGGTCATATTACCGTTGGTATGTCTGCTGGCCGGCTGCAATCCCGAGCGGTGCAACACCCCTATCGGGCAAGGTGGAGAGATTGACCTGACGGCGCCCGAGTTCAGCAATCTGTACAACCATGTTGGAGGCACGTTGGTGATCAACTGCGGCTACAAGGGTGTGCTGGTAAGGTGTGTGGGCTTTTCGGAGTATGTGGCTTTCGAATGTGCTTGTCCGCACGACCATGAAGTGCGCATGGAACCCGACGACCCGCGGGCGGCGGTACTGTTGACCTGTCCGGCCTGCGGGTCGCGGTTCGAATTGTCATACGGCAACCCGTTGGAGGGTGCCGCGACATCATGTATGCTCTACCAGTACCGCACCGCTCTCGACGGCTATCGGTTGAGCATCTTTTAGCAGCAAAGGTTTATTTCTTCCACAAAGCATAGACGAGGTAGACCATCAGCGCGGTGATTCCGAGCAGGAGGAAAGCCGGCAGAATCATGGCTACCAGCAGGATGCCTGCCAGAATGAGCAGCACGCGTGCCGCCATGCGTTTTTCGGGCGTGAGGCCCTGCCAGCGGCGTGTCGTCTTCTGCCACCATTGGCGCAGCGAACCCATCGGGCGGCCCTGATTGTCAACGGTGTCGGCATGTGTGGTCGGCATCTCTTTGACGTGCACTTTGAGTGTTTTGGAGCCGCTTTTGCCATTCTTCCAAGCGGTGATGGTCAGCGCGGTGCGTCCTTTTGACCGGTTGAGGCGGAAACGTTTTGTTCCGGCAATGTCGAGTGGTATCACACTGGCTTTAAAGCCGTTGTCGATGTTCAGTTCCACGCGGTCCGCGCCAGTGCAGTCCCAGCGCACCTCAACGATGTCACCCTCGGTGACGGTGGTGCGGTCGATGTCGAAAGTCATTCTTTTCTCCATAATATCAGAACGCTGCAAATTCTGTGCCAATTCAGAAACCTGGTTTGCCGAGCAGGTGGAACATGTTGCGCTTGTACGACTCGACGCCGGGCTGGTCGAAGGGGTTGACACCGAGGGTGTAGCCGCTCACGCCACAGGCAAACTCGAAGAAGTATATCAGTTGGCCTAAGGTGTATTCATCGACTTTGTCTACAGTGATTTCCACCACCGGAACGCCCCCGTCCACATGCGCTTGGATGGTGCCTTCGGCGGCGCAGTCGTTGATCTCGGTCAAGTTTCTGTTGGCAAGATAATTGAGTCCGTCGAGGTTTTGATCGTCGCTGGGTACGGAAATCGTGGTGTTGGGATGGCGGACGCGGAGCATGGTCTCCATCATCAGGCGTTCGCCCTGCTGCATGTATTGGCCCATGGAATGAAGGTCGGTCGTGATGCTCAGGCTATGGGGAAGCAGTCCTTTGTGCTCTTTGCCCTCGCTTTCGCCATAGAGTTGTTTCCACCATTCGGCCAGGTAGCGCAGGTTGGGTTGGCAGCTGACCAGCATTTCGACCTTGAACCCCTTGCGGTAGAGCAGGTTGCGGATGGCGGCATATAGAAGGGCGGGGTTGGTGTCCAGGGTGTTGTTGTCGAGGCAGATGGCTCGCATGTCGCGGGCACCTTGCAGGAGTCTCGAGGTGTCGAAGCCTGCCATCATGATGGGGAATGTGCCCACGGGGGTGAGGACAGAGAAGCGTCCGCCGACATTGTCGGGGATGACGTAAGAGGGGTAGCCGTTCTGCTTGGCGATGTCGTGCAGGGCACCACGCCGGCCGTCGGTGATGGCCACGATGCGTTGGCGTGCTTCCTCGGAGCCGTATTTCTGTTCCAGATGGCGTTTCACCAAGCGGAAAGCAACGGCGGGCTCGGTGGTGGTGCCGCTTTTCGAGATGACGCATACGGAATAGTCCACGTGGTCCAGATAGGCAAGGAGTTGTGTGTAGTAGTCTTCACCGAGTGTGTGTCCGGCATAGATGATGCAGGGTTTGTTTCCGCGCACCTCGGGCATAAGGGCGAACTCTGACTGCAGGGCCTCGATGACCATTCTTGCTCCGAGGTATGAGCCGCCGATGCCGATTACTACCAGAGCTTGGCTTTTCTTGGAAAGAGTGGCTACATCGTGGGCCATTCGGGATAGCTCGTCGCTCACTGTGCCGCTTATGGGCAGATCTACCCATCCGAGGAAATCATTTCCTGCTGCATCCCCTTTCAGGAGGTGCTCACGGGCGGACAAAACTTCGGGTTGCAGTGCATCCAATTCTTGTTTTGCGGCATGTTGTTGCGTTTGCGTAATGTTTACTTTCAGAGTCTCCATTTTCTATATGTTTTTGATTATAATTTGTTCATTTTATTGGCTCTAAAGCGGGCTGTTGTGAGAAAATAATGTAGTCTAACTGCGTTATTTTCTTCAAATTAACGAAAAAATAAAAAAAATATTTTTCCCAATTGAAAAAAAATATGTATTTTTGCACATCGTTAAATAGTGAATAGTAAGCGAATTATAAGATAGAAACGAAATAAATAAACTTTAAAAAGATTAGATATGTTGAAAAAAATGATCAAAATGGGCGTTGTGATGTCGCTTCTCGTGACATCGATGAGCGTCTTTGCACAGAACTCTGGTAAAGCAGAGTATCCCCGCTACGGCTTCTGGAGCAATTGGTCGGTTGGAGCATCGATTGATTACGTTCATGAGTTGGCCCAGCAGGAAGGTCTCCACTGGAGAATGTCTACCAACGCTGGTATGGATCTGTTCCTCCAGCACCGTTTGAACCATGCTTTCTCCACGCGCTATCGCGTGAGCATGCCTACTTTCTGGCAGAACACGGTTGACGGTACACCTATTGTTGACGCTGCAGGTTACAAGATGACCCGCTACATGACGGTGAGCTTCAACATGATTGGCTCTTTCACCGACATGTTCAAGGGTTATGATCCCGACCGTCGTCACAGCTTCTATTTCCTGGCCGGTGCCGGTGTTTCCATCAACAGCCGTATGGATGCCGGTGAGCAGGCTGGTACCCGTTATGAGGAAGCTAACCTTGGTTTCTGGCGTCCTTACCTGAACCTTGGTCTTGGTTTCAGCTATCGCTTCACCGATGCCAGCAGCCTGTTTGTTGAGTATGCATTGGATGTGGACGATATTCCCAATGTCATCGAGGGTAAGTTCTACCAGTGGAACGATGTTCATGCTGTTGCCCGTTTGGGTTATAGCTACTGCTTTGGTGTGACTGCCGCTGACCAGGCTATTGCTGCCCAGAAAGCTATGCTCACCCAGGAGAACTTCGGTGCCCTCAACACCCAGGTTGCCGCTCTTGAGGAGCAGGTTGCCTCCAACAATGTGGACACCAAGAAACTTGAGAACCGTATTGCCGAACTCGAGGATCAGCTCGCCGAGGCTATGGCTCACCAGAACGACAAGGTTAACTCTGCCGCTGCTGACAGCCTGCAGGGTGTCATCAACCAGATCAAGGCCGACCAGCTCAACTTCTACGCAATGCCTTTCTCGGTTCAGTATGATGTGAACGAGTGGCAGGTCAGCGAGGAAGAGCTTGACAAGGTCAAGGCTGTTGCCCGCGTGATGAAAGACAACTCGGACGTGAAGGTGATGGTTGTTGGTTTCGCCGACTACACTGGCAGCGATGCTTACAACATGAAGCTCTCCGAGAAGCGTGCCAACGAGGTGAAGCGTCTCCTCGTCAAGAAGTATGGCATCGCCGAGGATCGTATCGTGGTTGACTACAAGGGTAAGAGCGCTCCCTTCGGTGATGTGCAGTATGCCCTCAACCGTCGCGTCAGCTTCTACCGCGTGATTGAATAGTCTGTAGACTAAGCATAAAAAAGAGAGGCTTTCGCAAGAAGGCCTCTCTTTTTATCTGATATAATATATATATTATTCATTAATTATCAGATATTCCACACGGCGGTTGTTGTGTCTTCCCTCGGGGGTGTCGTTTGTATCGATGGGGTGGCTTTTGCCATAGCCTTTCCAACGGAGACGCGAGCGGTCGATGCCATGGGAGACCAGATACTCTGCGACGGCTTTGGCGCGGGCTTCGGAGAGGATGCGGTTGTGTTCAACGGTTCCTTGATTGTCGGTATGGCCGCGCAGTTCTATTTTCATGGTGGGGTGTGAGTTAAGCAGATCGAGCAGTGTGTGCAGGTCGTTGTAGGATTGCGGCAGCAGGACGCTCTCGTCGGTGTTGAAGAGGACGTTGCGGAGTGTGAAGATCTCGCCCTGTTTGGGGGCCGGGGTGGTGTCTATGGTTTGTGGCTCAGTTTCGCAGTCAAGGCATACGACTGAGACATCATCAATATAGTAGTAGGCGCCAGAAAGGACGGTGTTGTCGGCGTGTGTCTCGACCACCGTGGAGTGGTTGAAGGAGTTGAAGTTGCCTATGGTCAGATACTTCTCGCCTCCGGTAGCGGTGAATTCGCCGCTAATCTTATTCCATTGGTCCATATAGATAAGGACGTATCTGGAAGGATTGGCCACCTGAGGCGTGTAGTGGGTGGCGATGACTTGCTTCTGGCCACCACCAAGGTCGGTTACATCGTTTTTTGTCAGGATGTTCCATGTGGTGTCGCCGATACGGTCGGGGGTGAATAGGGCGCCAAGTGTGGCGATGGCATGGGGTGATTTGTCGGCCAGGCTGACCCAGAAACTCACCTGGTAGCGACGGCCGGCTTTCAGAGGCTCTTTGAGTTCGGTCTGAAGGTATTCGCGGTAGTTCTCCTTTGAGCAGTAGATGCCGCAATAGGCTTGGCCGGAGTGAGGCTCTTGGAAGCCCATTTTGTTTCTGGGAACGAGACACTCACGGCCTCCGCAGGAGTGGAAGTAGTCGCTGCTGCCTTTGGTGGGTTGCCACCAGGCGTCGACTCCTTGCATGGTGCCGATGGCATCTATCCGCTGCGGACAAATGGTGTGCTCCTCGAAAGAGGAGTTATAGACCATGTTATCAGTGGTTTGTGCATGTAGGTATCTGCACTGCCATAGGGCTAACAGGCTGACGAGGGGTAGCCATAGCTTCTTCATATATCGTTGATTGTGTGTGTGATGCTCTGCCAAAGCAGCTCGGTAGTGCGGTCCCAGCTGAACTTTTCGCGCTGGATGCGACCTTTGGCGATTAGGTCTTCTCGCAGCTGTGGATTGCTCAATTGCTTGATAGCATGGGATATATCCTTTGTGTTGGAGGGGTCGATGTAGAGGACGGCGTCGCCACCGACTTCGGGCATGGAGGTGGTGCGAGAGGCGATGACGGCGGTTTCGGCATGCATGGCTTCGAGGATGGGGATGCCGAAACCTTCAAAGAATGAGGGATATACGAGTGCTTTGGAGGCTGAGAGCAGGGCTGCCAGTTCGGTGGGTTCTACATGGCCTGGCATGATAACGTCTTGTTGGTGGCGCATGTTGTTGTAGGCGGTTTCCAATTCGTCTTGCCACCATGCTTTCTTGCCTACCACGATGAGCTTCAAACCTGTTGTATCTACGCTTTTTACGTCATCGAAAGCTGTCAGCAGGCCGGCTAAGTTTTTGCGTTTGAGAATGGTGCTGATGAAGATGATGTAGGGGTGGCCGTCGGTGAAGCGCTTGCGGATGGCTGTTTTTTCTTCTTCGCTGTGTGGGCGGTAGAGGTTGTTGGCGCCGTCGTAGACTACGTCAATTTTCTTGGTATCAAGATGATATGTGGATGCGATGTCTTGTTTTGAATATTCTGACACGGTGGCGATGCGTGTGGCGTGGCGGGCGAAGCGGGGGAAGAAATGGGTCATGTAGCGTTGGTGCGATGGGCGCAGGTTGTCGGGGGCGTGCTCGAAATTCAGGTCGTGGATGACGGCGAGGGAGGGTACTGAGGAATGTAGCGGAAGGAAGCCGTCGGGGGATAGGAAGAGGTCTATTTTGTATTTCCTAAGAGTCATGGAAACAGATAGTTCGAAGAATAGCCACCAAAGGATGGGGTGCCGGGCGGGTGGCATCAGCACGAGGGGAATGGCGTTTGGGGGCAGGGAGAGGTTGGCGGGGGGGCGGCGGTCGAAGAGGAGGTAGAAGGTGTGTTCGGGATGGGAGTTGACGAGGCGGCGCGTGGTTTCGTAGGTGAACCAGCCGATGCCGTCCATCTTGCCCTCGATGAGGAGGCGGGTGTTGATGGCAATGCGCATGTTACGAGTGTTTTATGGTCTCGTCGATGACGCGGGGGAAGTGTTCTTTTTCGAGGAGGTGGATTTTGGCGGCCAGGGTGTCTGGTGTGTCGTCGGGTGTGACGGTGCAATGTGCTTGGAACAAGGTGGTTCCGCGGTCGTAGTGGTTGTCGACGATGTGGATGGTGATGCCGCTTTCGTGTTCGCCTGCGGCGACGACGGCTTCGTGGACATGGTGGCCATACATGCCGCGGCCGCCGTATTTGGGCAGGAGTGCTGGGTGGATGTTGATGATGTGGTTTGGGAAGGCGTCGAGGATGTTTTGCGGTACGAGCCAGAGGAAGCCTGCGAGGATGACCCAGTCGACGTGTTTCTGTTGCAGGTAGTCGAGGACGTGGGTGGAGCTGTAGAAGTCGGCGCGGTTGAAGTAGTGTGCTTCTATTCCGAGGTTTTGTGCGCGCTGGGCGATGTAGGCATCGCGTTTATTGTATATGATACACGCGACTTCGACGTCGGTGCGGCCGGCGAAGTATTCGCTGATTTGCTGTGCGTTGGTGCCGTTGCCTGAGCCAAGGATGGCTAAACGGATGGTGTTGTTCATGTGTTGGTGTGTTGTTGTTTTGAGGTGCAAAGATACAACTTTTTTTTTAATGGTGTTGATGAAATGTAGAGGATATGCTTAGGATATGCTTA
>DFLB01000032.1:91694-111887 GCA_002373995.1 Bacteroidales bacterium UBA3630
GGATATGCTTAGGATGAGCTTAGGAGGGAGGGTATGAGTGTGGTGTGAGGATGGGGGTGAAAACGGGAGAAATGGGGGGTGTAAGGGAGGAAATGCAGGTGTGTGAGTTGGGTTTAAGTTAAAAAAAATTAAAATGCAGGGTGTTTTGTTTCAATAGATTACCTTTAGGAGAGGGTGTTGGAAATGTTAAATATTGTTGTTATATCAGAAATTTTTTGTTTCTTTGCAGCCGATTTTAACAACAAAAATAGAAGAAAAATGACGGAAATTGCTACTAAAGTTGTCAGTATCATCACCGACAAACTGGGTGTTGAGGAAAGTCAGGTTGTGCCCGAGGCCAGCTTCACCAATGACCTTGGTGCGGATTCTCTGGACACTGTCGAGCTGATTATGGAGCTCGAGAAGGAGTTTGACCTTTCTATCCCCGACGAGGAAGCTGAGAAGATCGTCACTGTTGGCGATGCGATCGCTTTCATCGAGAAAGCCAAGGAGTAAGTGCTTCTTTTAGCACGGGACGTTGTGGTGCTGCAGGAGCGGCATCGCAACGCCTCGTTTAATGTACGTATCAACACGAGTACCCCGATATGGAGTTGAAGAGGGTTGTTGTTACGGGCTTGGGTGCACTCACACCGATAGGCAACAGTGTGGATGCTTTGTGGGCATCGCTGGTTGGAGGTGTGAGCGGCGGGGGTCCGATAACGCGTTTTGACGCTACGAAGTTCAGGTGCCGCATTGCTGCGGAGCTGAAGGGTTTCGATGCGTTGGAGTATTTTGACCGCAAGGAGATGCGGTTGCTTGACGGATACACGGTGTACGGTCTTGTGACTGTCGGTGAGGCTATGCGTGATGCCGGTCTTGACGAGGGTAATATCGACAAGGCGCGTATGGGTGTTGTGTGGGGTTCGGGCATGGGCGGAGTGAACAGTCTGCAGGACGAGATTATCGACTATGCGTTGAATGACCGCACGCCGCGTTTCAGTCCGTACTGGGTGCCGAAGGTTATTACTGATATTTGCGCGGGCCAGATAGCGATACGGTTTGGTTTGAGGGGGCCCAATTATTGCACGGTGGCTGCATGTGCTTCGTCGGCGGCTGCTATCGGGGATGCTTTCAACTTGATAAGGTTGGGGAAGGCTGATGCGATGATTGCCGGCGGCAGTGAGTGTGCGGTGACGGAGGTGGGTATCGGTGGTTTCGGCAATATGCGTGCGTTGTCGACGCGCAACGATGACCCGGCGACGGCGTCGAGGCCGTTTGACAAGGACCGCGATGGTTTCTTGCTGGGTGAGGGTGCCGGCACGTTGGTGCTTGAGGAGTTGGAGCATGCGTTGCGGCGTGGTGCGAAGATTTATGCTGAGGTGACCGGTGTGGGCCTTTCGGCCGATGCTTATCACATCACGGCGTCGCATCCGGAGGGTTTGGGCGTGATTGATGCGATGCGGCAGGCTGTTGAGGAGTCGGGGATGGCGTTGACGGATGTGGATCATATCAATACCCATGGTACGTCGACTCCTATCGGCGATATCTCCGAGCCCAAGGCCATCGTGGGGTTGTTTGGCGACCATGCCTACAGGATGGGTATCAATTCGACCAAGTCGATGACGGGACATTTGCTTGGCGCGGCAGGCGCGGTGGAGGCCATTGCGACTATCCTCACTATCAAGAATGGCATTATTCCGCCGACGATCAACCATTTCACGGACGACCCCGAGATACCGCCATTGGATTTCACGTTTAACGAGGCCAAGCGTCGCGCGGTGCGGTTTGCGCTGAGCAATGCTTTTGGTTTCGGTGGGCACAATGTGTGTCTTGCTTTCAGGAAGTATTGATTATGCCCCTGTTTGCCAAGCGCACGGAGAGTCCCGAGTTTTATCATTTCTTCAGGAATGTGCTGGGCTTCACGCCACGGCATACGGAGTTGTATCGCATTGCGTTGACGCATCGGTCATCGTCGGCAGTGGATCATGGGCACCGCATCAACAACGAACGTCTGGAGTATCTGGGTGATGCTATGCTCGGGGCTATTGTGGCGGAGTTTCTCTACAAGAAGTATCCACTGCAGGGTGAGGGTTTCCTGACGGAGATGCGATCCAAGATAGTGAGCCGCAAGAGTTTGGGTAGTCTGGCGCGGCGCTTGGGGCTGCCCGAGCTTGTGGAGCACCAGAAGGGGCAGGAGGGGTCGTTCAAGAGTCTGGGTGGCGATGCCTTCGAAGCACTCATCGGCGCTATCTATCTGGAGAAAGGGTTCCGTTTCACGCGCAAGCTCATCATAGAGAAGATGCTCTGCACCTATCTCAATGTCGACGAGCTGGCACATACGGATTGGAACTTCAAGGGGAAGATTATCGATTGGGGCCAGAAGAACCGCAAGAAAGTGAGCTTCGAGGTGGTGCGCACATATATGCGCGACCGCGAGGGACGGAAGGAGTACGAGTGCCTCGTCAAGATTGACGGACAGCCGCAGCAATCGGCTATTGGCTACACAATCAAGAGTGCCGAGCAGTTGGCCGCCGAGAAGACCTACAAGGCCATCGTGGATACACCGCAGGCCGACCAGTAGTCCAAAGAGTTGATTTTCACATTGTAGGGATGGTGGCACAATAAATGTTGCCGTGTGGCGTTATTATGTCCATCAAGTTAAATTAATTACAATATGGATATCAGGACATTGAATATCGACGAGAGTGCCAAGCAGAATGCGTTGGCATGGCTCGAAGGCGAGTATGACGACGCCACGAAGCAGGCCATACGCGAGATGGCCGAGAACAACCCGCAGGAGCTCAACGAGAGCTTCTATCGCCACCTGGAGTTCGGCACCGGCGGCTTGCGCGGCATCATGGGGGTGGGTACCAACCGCATGAACAAGTACACGGTGGCTATGGCCACACAGGGCCTGGCAAACTATGTGAAGAATCAGATGGCCGGCGAGAGCCCGTTGCGCGCTGCCGTGAGCCACGACAGCCGCAATCACAGCCGCGAGTTTGCCGAGATAACGGCCTCGGTGCTGGCTGCCAACGGTTTCCATGTGTATCTTTTCGACGGTATGCGCCCCACGCCGGAACTCAGTTTTGCTGTTCGCCACTACGGGTGCCACACGGGTGTGATGGTCACGGCGAGCCACAACCCCAAGGAATACAATGGCTACAAGGCCTACTGGAGCGACGGCTGCCAGCTGACGGCACCGCACGACGAGGCTGTGATCGACGAGGTGTTGAAGATCAAGTCGCTCAGCGACGTCAAGATGCAGGCTCCGGAGGGCTCGATAGAGATAATCGGCGAGGAGCTGGACAAGGTCTACCTGGCCCGTGTGGAGCAGAACAGCCTCAACAGGGAGCTCATCCGCAAGCACCACGACGTCAAGATTGTCTATACGCCGCTGCATGGCACGGGCATCACGCTGATACCGCGGATGCTGAAGCAGCTGGGCTTCACCAATGTCAACATTGTGGAGGCACAGGCGGTGCCCGACGGCAATTTCCCCACCACCCCCAGCCCCAATCCCGAGGAGAAGGCGGCGATGAGCATGGCTGTCGACCTGGCCAAGAAGATCGACGCCGACATTGTCTTCGCCTCCGACCCCGACGCCGACCGCGTGGGAGTGGCCGTGAAACGGCCCGACGGCGAATGGATGCTCCTCAACGGCAACCAGACCATGAGCGTGCTCTTCTACTACATCGTCCGCCAGTGGCAGGAGAAGCAGCTGCTTACCGGCAACGAGTTCATGGTGAAGACCATCGTCACCAGCGAGCTGCCCGCCGACATCGCCACGCGCGCCGGCATCAAGATCTATGACGTGCTGACGGGCTTCAAATTCATTGGAAGCAAGATACGCGAGCTGGAGGGTGTAGAGACCTTCATCGCCGGCGGCGAGGAGAGCTACGGCTACATGATTGGCGACTTCGTGCGCGACAAGGACGCCGTGGCCGCCTGCTCGATGATTGCCGAGATAGCGGCCTGGGCGCTGGAGCAGGGCAAGACCTTCTTCGACGTGCTGGTTGACATCTACCGTCAGTACGGCTTCTACAAGGAGGGACTCGTCAGCGTGGTGCGCAAAGGCAAGAGCGGCGCCGAGGAGATACAGCAGATGATGCGCGACTACCGCAGCAATCCCCCCGCCGAGATTGACGGCGAGCGCGTGGTCTGCATCAAGGACTACCAGTGCCTCGAGAGCAAGGACCTGCTGACCGGCAAGGTGACCAAGATCGACCTGCCGAAGAGCAATGTGCTGCAGTTCTTTACCGACAAGGGCAACAAGATCACCGTGCGCCCCAGCGGTACGGAGCCGAAGATCAAGTTCTACTTCTCCGTCAAGGCCGACCTCTGCTGCAAGGAGTGCTTCGACCAGGTGAACGACACCCTCGATGCCAAGATTGAGAGCATCAAGCGGAGCATGAAGCTTGTCTGACCTTAATGGGCCTGTCAACCCCTGGCGGCACCCTCCGGTGGAGGGTGCCGCCTTCTGTTTCCATCGTGCACGACCATTTGCAACCTTCCTGACCGAGCCCATCCGCTGTGCGACACCCAAGTCCTGGCCGCCAAGCGTGCCAGTGGCGGCGAAGAGGTGCAGGTGGTTGAAAACCAGTGTTGTAGATGGTATGCATGTAATGTGTTGCAAATCAGCGATGGCTGGCTTCTTCCTCCGGGGCCGGTCCGGGGATGGTCCGAGGGTGGTCCGGTGGTGGTCCGATCCTGCTCCGACCATTGGCGGAGGAAGGCCGGAGGAGAGGCGCAGGGGGTGGCTGGATGGTGATGTTGTATCGCGTGCGATTATTTTTGGCTGTGCTTCGAGCGTGGTGGGAACCATCGTCAGACGGCCTCGCCGTCGACGCAATATTTCCGCGGGCGGCACAATAAAAAGTGCCGTTCCCCGTTTGTAGCAACTGTTATGAATCTTCCGAGCAAGATACTGGAGCAGGCGGTGGAGCAGCTGTCGTCGCTGCCGGGCGTGGGCAAGCGGTCGGCGTTGCGGTATGCGCTGCACCTGATGAAGCAGGACGAGCTGAAGGTGCGCGACTTGAGCGAGAGCCTGTTGCGACTGAAGACCGACCTGCACCGCTGCCGCTACTGCCATAACGTGAGCGATGCCGAGGTGTGCCCCATCTGCAGCAGCGAGAAGCGGCAGCGGGGCATCGTCTGCGTGGTGGAGAACGTGCAGGACGTGATGGCCGTGGAGAACACGCAGCAGTACCGCGGGTTGTACCATGTGCTTGGGGGGGTGATCTCGCCCATCGACGGCATAGGGGTGCAGGACTTGGAGATAGGGTCGCTGCTGCGGAGGGTGGAGACGGGAGACCCCTACCCGGTGGAGGAGGTCATCCTGGCGCTGCCCACCACTATGGAGGGCGACACGACGGGGTTCTACCTGAGCCGGCAGTTGCGCCCGCTGGGGGTGAAGATTACCACCCTGGCGCGCGGCGTTGCTGTGGGCGACAGCCTCGAATATGCCGACGAGATAACCCTCGGCCGCAGTATCGCCGGACGAATACCGTTTGAAGGATGAAAAAGATATTGATATTGGCGCTTGCTGCGGTGTGCATCCTGGGGTGTGGCAGCAGAAAGGCATCGCCCCGGGACACTACTCTGCCCGAGCAGGAAAAGGTCTACACCCTCGAAGAGAACATCGGCCAGATGCTGCTGGTGGGTTTTCGCGGCACAGAGGTGGACAGCTCGCACAACCCGGAGATTATCAGCGCGTTGAGGGACTATCATGTGGGCAGCGTCATCCTGTTTGACTACGATGCCGCCACAGGCAAACGCGGACGGAATATCGAGAGTGCAGGGCAGCTGAGACGCCTGTGCAGGCAGCTGAAGTCATACAACCCTGATTTGCTGATAGGTATCGACCAAGAGGGGGGCTATGTCTCCCGTCTGGCCACGCGCTACGGTTTCCCCCGAATTCCCTCGGCCAAATGGTGTGCCGCTCAGGGTGACGACACGGTGAGCCGCTATGCCGACCTGACGGCCGACCTGTTGGCCGGGCTGGGTATCAATCTCAATTTCGCGCCAGTGGCCGACGTTGACGTCAACCCCATGTGCCCCGTGATAGGGCGCATCGAGCGCAGCTTCTCGGCAGACCCCGCAAGGGTCGGCGAATGCTGCCGCATCTGGCAGCAACGGCAGGCGGCGCATGGGGTGGTGAGCTGCCTGAAGCACTTCCCCGGCCACGGCAGTGCCCGCGGCGACACCCACAAGGGTCTGGTCGATGTCACCGACACCTGGCAGCGCCAAGAGTTGGACCCCTACCGTGGCATGGATGCTCGTGCCACCATGGTGATGACCGCCCACGTCGTCAACCGCCGGCTCGATGCTTCGGGCTTGCCGGCCTCGCTCTCGCCAAGCATCACCTCGCTGTTGCGCGACAGCCTCGGTTTCCAGGGTGTCATCATTACCGACGACCTGGCCATGGGCGCCATCGTGCAGCAGTACAGCTTCGAGCAGGCGGTGCGCATGGCTGTGCTGGCCGGTGCCGACATGCTGTGCCTGAGCAACAACGGTGGCTCCTACGATCCGGACATGGTGCCGCGTGCCGTCAGGGTCATCAGGCAGATGGTGGAGGACGGCACCGTCAGCGCGGAACGCATAGCGCAGAGTGCAGCGCGTATCCGCAACCTGCAGATTATGCAATAGCCTCTGTATTATTCGTTCATAATCGCAAAAATCAATGTCAATTCGTTCTCCACAGTGAACTATAATGTGCTGCTGACCGTCAACCAAATCAGTGCCTTGCACGAAAGTGGCAAGGCACTTCCGTCGTGGGTGGGCAAAATTATTTTGCCAGTTGAAATAAATGTTGTATATTTGCACATTTAGAATAAACACAACTAATATTAATAACACCTTAAAAAATTGAACATTATGGCAAAAGAAGTGAATGAGGCCGATGCAATGAAGCTGGAAAAGTTGAAGATACTGCAGAGTACGCTTGACAAGATAGAGAAAAGTTATGGTAAAGGCTCCATCATGAAATTGGGCGACCGGCCCGAGGAGGAGCTCGATGTGATTTCCACCGGCAGTATCAGCCTTGATATGGCGTTGGGTGTGGGCGGTTTCCCCCGTGGCAGGGTGATAGAGATCTACGGCCCCGAGTCGAGCGGTAAGACCACCTTGGCCATTCATGCCATCGCCGAATGCCAGAAGAAAGGTGGTATAGCTGCTTTTATTGATGCCGAGCATGCCTTCGATAGCTTCTATGCCAAGAAGTTGGGGGTCGATGTCAATAACTTGCTCGTCTCGCAGCCTGACAATGGTGAGCAGGCCCTTGAGATTGCCGACAACCTGATCCGCTCCGGCGCCATCGACATCATAGTCATCGACTCCGTGGCTGCCCTGACTCCCAAGGCGGAGATAGACGGCGACATGGGCGATAGCAAGGTGGGTCTCCAGGCCCGTTTGATGAGCCAAGCCATGCGCAAGCTGACGGCCACCATCAGCAAGACCAACTGCTGCTGCATCTTTATCAACCAGTTGCGCGAGAAGATAGGTGTCCTTTTCGGCAACCCCGAGACTACCACGGGTGGCAATGCGCTGAAGTTCTACGCCTCAGTGCGTGTCGATATCCGCCGCATCCAGGCCATCAAGGACGGCGACCAGAACATTGGCAACCGTGTCAAAGTCCGCATTGTCAAGAACAAAGTGGCCCCCCCGTTCCGTCAGTGCGAGTTCGACCTGATGTTTGGTGAAGGTATTTCTAAACTGGGTGAAATCATCGACTTGGGTGTTGATTTGGATATTATCCACAAGAGTGGTTCCTGGTTCAGCTATGGCGATACCAAACTGGCCCAGGGGCGTGAAGCGTTGAAGCAACTGTTGCGCGACAATCCCGAGCTCTGCGAGGAACTTGAGACCAAGATCCGTGCCGCGCTCAAAGAGAAAACAAACAGCGAAGAATGAAACGTTTACTGATTATGGCCATGCTCGCGATGACGGCGACGGTATGGGCGCAGAGTCCTGATAGTACCCGTGCTGCAGCTCGCGAACTGGGTGGTGACGAGCGTCCGGCGCGCAGCCGTGAACGCAATGTGCTCGGGGCTCCAGTCTACTACGACACCCTGGGCAATATCCGCGGCGCATCGGCTCCTGCCGACGGGCAAAGCCGGCTTCCGAAGCACCATTATTTCAACAGATTGAGCAACGATTTTTGCTCCTATTTCGTCGAGCTTGAGGGTATGGTGGGTCCTGGCGATGCCGCCATTGGTTTCAACTTCTCCTACCTTCCACAGCGTTGGGGATTTTACGGGTCGGCACTTGTTGGTGTGCGGCGTGATTATTTCTCCATCGGTCCTGCGCTGCGTCTTTCGGACAACGGCGACTACCTCGACTGGCATCTCTATGGAGGACTGGTAATCAGCCGTCATCTGGGCGCTGAGATAGGCATCCGTATGGCGTCGTCGCGGCGTAGCGGCGACTTCTGCTGGCAGTCGGTGTCAATGGGGGCAGCCTTCGTCAATGGACGCGGGTTTGTCACTGCTGGCTTGAGCCTTGAACTATCGGCCATCGCAACTGCGGCATTCCTTTGGTGGTAATGATGTGAGTATTTGAGCAATGTATGTAATTGACGAAGCGCGTGAGGAGCGCGAGATTGAGGCCAAATACAATGAACTGATAGCTGCCTGCCGCGAGTTGAAACCCCTCTCGCCGAGCGAGGAAGCTGACATACTGCGGGCCTATCGTATGGCCAAGACCGCACACGCTGGCACACGGCGCAAAAGCGGCGAACCCTATATCTTCCATCCGTTGGCCGTGGCTCTTATCGCTGTCAAGGAGGTGGGGCTGGGACCCATAGCTGTCATCAGCGCCCTGCTCCACGATGTTGTCGAAGACACTGATATTACCCTTGACGAGTTGCGGATGGTCTTCGGTGAGCGTGTGGCCAAGATCGTGGACGGCGTGACCAAGATAGACGACGTGATGGTCATCCAGCAGGCAGAGAGCAAGCAAGCCGAGAACTATCGCAAGATCTTGCTCTCGATGTGCAACGACGCCTACGTCATCTTCCTCAAAATCTGCGACCGCCTCCACAACATGCGCACGCTCGACTCGATGCGCGACACCAAGAAACTCATCATCGCCAGCGAGACCTCCTACCTCTACATTCCTTTAGCCCACCGGCTGGGTCTCTACACCATCAAGACCGAGCTTGAGGAACTGGTGATGAAATACACCAACCCCGAGAAATATGCCGAGATTGCCGCCAAGATTGCCGCCACCGCTGGCACTGGCGAGCAGTTGCGTGCCTGCCTCTATGAACCAGTGAAGCAGATGCTCGACCAGGCCGGCTACCACTATACGGTGAAGACCCGCGTCAAATCGGTCTACAGTTGTTGGAAGAAGATAGAGAACAAGCATGTGGCTTTCGAGGAGATATTCGACCTCTACGCCATGCGCATCATTCTCAAGGACGTGCCCCGTGAGCACGAAAAGGAGGAGTGTTTCAAGGTCTATGCCATGATTTCTGGCACCTTCGAACCCAATCCGAAGCGTTTCCGCGACTGGATTACCCACCCCAAAAACAACGGCTATGAGAGCCTGCAGACCACCGTCATGACCCCTATCGGCCGCTGGGTGGAGATCCAGATTCGCACCGAACGCATGGACACCATCGCCGAAAAAGGCATGGCGGCGCACTTCCTCTACAAGGAGGCTCACCCCGAGGAGCAAATTGATAACAACCCTGTCGAAGAGTGGCTGGCCCAGATACGTACCTCGCTCGAGCAGAGCGACAAGAGCGCCCTCGACCTTGTCGAGGAATTCAAGGAGGCTCTCTACACCAAAGAGATATACCTCTTCACACCCCACGGCCAGACTATTACATTGCCGTCGCGCAGCACGGTGCTCGATTTTGCCTATGCCATCCATACCGACCTCGGCCACCACTGCATTGGTGCCAAGGTCAACGCCCGTGTGGTCAGCCGCAGCGAACGCCTCCATACCGGCGACCAGGTGCAGGTACTTACCACCGAGAATACTATGCCCACCGAAGAATGGCTCAACGAGTGCCAGACTCAGCACGCCCGCGATGCCATCAAGCTCTGTCTCCGTACGCGTCGCAAGGAGTTCACTGCCGAAGGCAAGCATCGACTGGCCGAGTACCTCAAAAAGCAGCGCATCCGCAACAACCCCCAGAACTTTGGCCAGTTGAAGCGCTTCTTCAATCAGAAGTCCGATGTCGATCTATATTATGACATCGCCGTGGGAAACATTAGCGAGCGCCAGGTGGCTGAATGCTTTGGCAAGGCGCGCCCTGAGCCGCAACTGTTCTTCCTCGACCACTACAAGGAGATACACCCCTTCCTGCTCGACCGCGAGTACGAGGACTATCCCACCGAGACGGCTTCATGTTGCAAGCCCGTGCCCGGCGACCAGGTGGTGGGTATCGTGCAGGACGGCAAGATTATGGTGCACCGCACCAACTGCCGCGAGGCCATGAAGGAAATGGCCAACCATGAAAACCACACCGTCAGGGCCAAATGGCGCCAAGGCGAACAACTCTCCCTATTGACGGGCATCTCCCTGACCGCCATCGACCGCAAGGGACTGCTACAGGAAATCACCGGCCACATCTCCGACGAAATGGACCTCAACATGCGCGCCATCACGCTCGAAGCTTCCGAAGGGGTGGCTCGCGGCATCATCATGCTTTATGTCAACGATGTGGTCAGCCTCAACGGTCTGATTGCCAAACTGAAGTCGATAGACGGCGTCGAGGATGTCCACAGAATTTGATTCACTGTTATGGAAGAGGATTTGAAAGCATTCCGACGGCTATCTGACATTCTTGACACCCTGCGCAAGGAATGCCCGTGGGACCGGCAGCAGACCATGAAAAGCCTGCGATACCTCACTATCGAAGAGGTTCACGAACTCGGCGAGGCCATCGTCGCCCTGGAAACCGAACCCCACAAACCGGAAGCAACTGACACAACAACCTCCAACCTCAAAAAGGAACTCGGCGACCTGGCTATGCACATCCTCTTCTACTGCAAACTGGCCGAGGAGCAAGGCCTCTTCTCCACCGCCGACGTCTACAACGCCATCTCCGACAAACTCATCTCGCGCCACCCCTTCATCTACGACAAGGAGCACTACCACGGCGAGGGCTGGGAGGAAATCAAAATGCGCGAACGCGACCGCCACGGCGTCCTCGATGGTGTGCCAGACAGCCTGTCGTCACTCGTCAAAGCCATCCGCATGCAGGAAAAGGTAGCCGGCATCGAGCACCAATCCCCCGTCACCACCCTGCCCCTTGACGACCAGAAGCACTTCCACGACCCCGACCACCCGACCGAACAGGAAGTCGGCGACCTCCTCTTCGGCCTCGTCGACTGGGCACGCCAACACGGCATCAACGCCGACGACGCACTCTGCGGGGCCAACCGCCGCTTCCGGCAGAACCATAAATGATTTTTTTCGTATTTTTGCACCATTTTTAAAACAATAGAATACATATCATGGATATCAAAATCAACACCATAGAAGAAGCTATCGCCGACTTCCGTGAAGGCAAGTTCGTGATAGTCGTCGACGACGAAGACCGCGAAAACGAGGGCGACTTTATCATGGCCGCCGAAAAAATCACCCCTGAGCACGTCAACTTCATGCTCAAAAACGGACGTGGCGTCCTCTGCGCCCCCATCACCGAGCAACGCTGCCACGAGCTCAACCTCGACATGCAGGTGCACGACAACACCTCGCTCCTCGGCACCCCCTTCACCGTCACCGTCGACAACCTCGAAGACGGCTGCACCACCGGCGTCTCAATGCACGACCGCGCAAGCACCATCCGTGCTCTTGCCGACCCCGCCACACGCCCCGACCAGCTCGGCCGACCCGGTCACATCAACCCCCTGCGCGCCCGCAACGGCGGCGTCCTTGTCCGTGCCGGCCACACAGAGGCAGCCGTCGACCTCGCCCGTCTCGCCGGACTGCGGCCCGCCGGCGCCCTCATCGAAATCATCAACGACGACGGCACCATGGCGCGTATGCCCCAACTCCAAGAGGTAGCCAAGCGTTTCGGCCTGAAAATCATCACTATCCGCGACCTCATCGCCTATCGCATCGCCCACGAAACCCTCATCCGCAAAGAGGAAGAAGTCTTCCTGCCCACACGCTGGGGCAACTTCCAACTCATCGCCTACACCCAGCTCGACAACGGCACCACTCACATGGTACTCCGCAAAGGCCAATGGCGCGACGACGAACCCGTGCTCGTCCGCGTCCACTCCAGCTGCGCCACAGGCGACATCTTCGGCTCCTGCAAATGCGACTGCGGCGACCAACTCCACCGCGCCATGGAAATGATCGAAGCCGAAGGGCGTGGCCTCATCGTCTACATGAGCCAGGAAGGACGCGGCATCGGCCTCGTCAACAAACTCAAAGCCTACCACCTCCAGGAAATGGGACTCGACACCGTCGACGCCAACCTCCAACTCGGCTTCAAAGCCGACGAACGCGACTACGGCATCGGCGCGCAAATCCTCCGCGACCAGCACGTCAGCAAGATGCGCCTCGTAACCAACAACCCCGTCAAGCGCACCGGTCTCGAAGGCTACGGCCTCGAAGTAACCGAAGTCGTACCCATCGTCGTAGAACCCAACCGCTACAACGAGCGCTACCTCAAAACCAAACAAGACCGCATGGGCCACCAACTCCACCTCCGCTAATCCCCCCGCCGCCCTCCCCTGCGTCCTTCCTAAGCGCATCCTAAGCATATCCTAAGCGCATCCTAAGCACAACCTAAGCATACCCTCGGCATCTCCTCATCAACCCCAAAGCGATGCCGAGGTATTTTTTCCCCATAATCAAAAAAAAACGTATATTTGCCCCGTATATCCCTCGTGTGTGGCAAGGGTGCAAGGCTCTGTATGCCAAAACTATATATGCTGTTGTTCGCTACCATGGCTACGCTAAAAAACAATGCATTAACATATATTATTAACCAACACACAAACATTATGAGGAAATTGATTAATCTCTTGTCGCTCGCGGCGCTCCTCTTCGCGCCCGCAGTGGCTTGGTCGCAAACCTCGCTGCCCATCACTATGGACTTCGAGAACGAAACGGCCTACAACAGCTGGACCGTGGTAAACGGTGCCTCGGGCTGGAGTGGCAGTGGAACTGGAAGGACCTCTTCCGGAGCCCTCAATGGTTCTTTTTGCTTCATGTTCTTCTACAGTGACACCCCGCCGCAGTACCTGATCTCGCCCGAAATCGAAGATATCTCTGCCCCCTTGCAGGTGACATTCTGGTACAAAGCACAATCGACCAGTTTCACCGAATCCTTCCAACTCGGCTGGTCCTCCACAACCAACGACGTCACAGCCTTCACCTGGGCCACCGAAGTGACTACCAACGTCACCTCCTACCAGAAATATGAAGCCCTCGTGCCGGCAGGCACCAAATACATCAGCATCAAGTACACGGCCGACGACCAATACTACCTCTACATCGACGACATCGTCATCCAGGAACCCCCAACCTGCCTCCAGGTATCGGGTCTCACTTCCACCGCTGCCGACAGCACCTCCATCACTCTCGCTTGGACCGACACACTCAACTCCGGCGCCTCTTACAGCATCACTTACTGGAAAAACGGCACCATCGACACCTTCTACACCACCACCTCTTCCCTGACCGAGACCATCTACAACCTCGACGCCAGTGCAGCCTACACCTTCAATATTCGTGCCATTTGCTCGGCCTCCGACTCCTCGCAGGCCGCCACAGCCACATTCCGCACCACCTGCGGCGCCATCTCGCTGCCCTATATCGTCGACTTTGAGGATGTCTCCTCCAACGGCGCCTGGTACCCCTGCTGGGACAGCACCATGCACTACAACACAGACCCCTCTGTCAACAATGTGCGCAACCACACAACGGGTGGCACCTACTCAATGTACCTGCAGGCCAACTACTCGGGTGCCTACAACATGGTCGTATCGCCCCAAGTGCCCCTCGCCGGCGACCAAATCTATGTCAGCTTCTGGGCCTACCTCAGCAGCAGCTATGGCTGGATCAAAGCCGGTGTCTGCACCAATCCCCGCGACACCAGCACCTTCATCCCCCTCGTGCAGTGCAGCGGCAGCGGCTGGCAGGAGTACACCTTCACCACCGCCAACCTCGACCCCTCGGCCACCTACTATGTGGCCTGGCTCGCCTACGGCAACAATGGACAGATAGGCTCGTTCGACGACATCGTCATCCGTCAGGACAACGGCTGCAACAAGCCCTCCCTGGCCGCTATCGATAGCGTCGGCCCCTACTCAGCCTCCTTCCATTGGACCTCCGGCGGCGCCTCAGCCTCCGGCTATGACCTCTTCTACGGCACCTCGCCCAACCTCTCGGCAGCCACAATGGTCGCCGGCATCGCCGACACCTTCTACACCCTCGCCGACCTCCTCCCTCAGACAACCTACTACGCCTGGGTCCGCACCTCCTGCGGCAGCGACTCCACAGAAGCCAAGGAAATCGGCTCCTTCACCACCCAGCTCACCTGCGCCCCTGTCACCTCGGTGGCCTTGGGCAACATCAGCTACACCGCTGCCCAGCTGACGTGGAACTACGACGCCTCCGTCGGATTCCCAACCTCCGGCGTGCAAATCACCGTCACTGACATCAGCGACTCCAATGCCGCGCCGCTGGTCTTCGACGCCGTCACAGGCACAAGCTTCACCATCAACAATCTGGCTTCAGGCCACAGCTACTCCGCCACCCTGCGCAACTACTGCCAGGCCGCCGGCGACGACCCTGACACCGCCAACGCCGTCAACATCGGCTTCATGACACAATCCTGCAGCGAAATCTCCGGCGACGGTAGCACCAACCAGTACATCCCCACCAACACTTACTATGGCAACACCTACTCCCAGATGATCTACACAGCTGCCGAAATGCCCGCTGTGGACACCATCCGCGGCATCGCCTTCAACATCACCTCTGCCAATGGTGGTAACAATGCCATGCGTACCTTCGACGTCTACATGACCGCCATCGACACCAACGCCTTCAATGGCTCCAACTACATGACTGTTGACAACAGCATGAAATATGCCACCGCCTTCTCGTTCAACTCTGCTGTCACCGGCTGGCAGGCCATCACCTTCGACAGTGCCTTTGTCTACGACGGTAGCAGCAACCTCCTGGTCACCATCAACGACCGTACCGGTGCCTATGGCAGCGCTGCCCAATTTGCCAGCATCTCTGCCAATGGCCGCGGCTTGAACAGCCAGCGCGATGGTAACACAAGTCAATACGACCCCGACTCTATGGCTACCGGCACCGCGCGCAGCGTCATCCCTGCCATCCGCTTCATGGCCGAATGCGATGTGCCCTCATGCTTCGCGCCCATGGTCAGCGTGGCCGCCACTGACAGCAGCCTCGTGACCCTCTCCTGGGTGTCGGTAGGCACTGAGTCCAGCTGGGCCGTAGGCTACCGCGTCGCCGGCACCTCCGCCTACACCTTCGAACCCAGCCCCGTCAGCGACACCTCCTTCACCTTCCAGAACCTCAACGCCAACACGCTCTACGACTTCGTCGTCGGCTCCCTCTGCTCGGGCGACACCATCCGCGCCACCCTCAGCGCCAAGACCCTCTGCGGTGCTATGGCTCTGCCCTTCAGCACCAGTTTCGAGGCCGATGCTGTCAACGCTACCCCCTCCTGCTGGACGGTAATTACCCCCTACACCTACAGCGATTTTGACTATAGCACATGGGAATATGTTGACACCGACTATCCCACCGTTGTCTCTGATGGCGCCCACACCGGCTCCAACGCCCTGGGCTTCGTCAGCAGCGGTGTGCCCACCCTCATAGCCAGCAGCGCCCTGCCCGCCAACGACGAGTCGCTGATGATTGGCTTCTGGGCCCATGTGGATGACTACTACGGCTACGCTTCGCCCGTCTTCGAGGCCGGCATCATGACCGATTTGACCTCTGACAGCACCTTCGTGCCTATGCTTGCCATCCCCAGCGGCGACAATTTCGTCCAGTACGAGTTCACCACGCCGGTACTCAGCAGCGACAGCATCTACTACCTGGCCTTCCGCTACAACTGCACTGACGAGTATGCCCTCACCCTTGTCGACGACATCGAAATCCGTGGCGACGACGGCTGCCACCGCTCGACTAACGTCTTGGCCTACGGCATCGACACCAACGAAATCTCCGTCAGCTGGGCCAACGACGGCATGATGGCCAACTACGCTGTCCGCTACCGCGAACGCGGCACCGCCACCTGGACCACCATCGACAACCTCAACGTCGAAACCACCACCCTCAGCAATCTGGCTACCGCCACAGCCTACGAGATTATGGTGGGCACCGTCTGCTCCACTGACACGCTGTGGACTCTCGCCGTGAATGCTAAGACCACCTGCGCCCCGATGCAGCTGCCTTACAGCACCTCGTTCGAGGTCGAAACCATCGGCGACGAGCCCGCCTGCTGGAACCTCAGCGGTGCCACCGGATCGGACAGCTACAGTGGTACGACCTATCCCTCCGTGCAGGGCAGCTCCTATGGTGCAGCTCCCCATACCGGCTCGCAGCATCTGGAATTCTACTTAATCACTGGCACCAGCATCGTCAGCAGTGAAGCTGTCCCGCTCGACGGCGACTCCATCTACGTCAGCTTCTGGGCCATGCTCGACGACAACAATACTCCGGTCCTCGAGGCGGGCGTGATGACCAACCCCGCTGTCGACAGCACCTTTATCCCCCTCGTGACTGCTGCGGCCAATAGCGGCAACTACACGTTCTACGAGTTCACCACTTCGTCGCTGGAGCACGACTCGGTCTACTACGTCGCTTTCCGCTACTCTTCGACCTACAGCTACGCTGAGGCCTTCATCGACGACATCAGCATCCGCAAGGATGAGGGTTGCATGTATGCCAGCAACATCGTCGCCGTTGGCGGCACTAACGACATTACCCTCACCTGGACTAACAACGGCACCATCGGCGGCTTCGTGGTGGCTTACAGCACCGGCGGCGGCACCGAGACAATTGTGGCTGCGCAGAGCGACACTATGACCGTCGTCTCCGGCTTGCAGCCCGCCACTGCCTACGATGTCCGTCTGGGCAACATCTGTGGCACCGACACGCTGTGGAGCTCCATTGTCTCGGTCCAGACGAGCTGCGTACCCCTCAACGTACCTTATATCGAGAACTTCTACAGCGCCACCGGCGAATTGCCCCCGTGCTGGGACTACACCGCCCCCTCTTATTTCCACTGGAACCTCTGGGTTGATGGTGTGGGTTCGATGACCAGCGGCGACGGCGAGATGATGGTGGGCTCCAATTCGGCCGGCCAATACGCCATCCTGCCGCGCTTCAACGCTTCGTTCAGCAAACTTGAAATCTCGTTCAAAGCCAAGCTCGGCAACATCAGCGAGGGCGATAGCGTGATCTTCGGCGTCTACGACGAGGCTACGCAGTCCGTCACCGAGGCGGGCCGCATGGCTATCCAGGGCCAGAGCCGTGAAAACTTCGTGGTCTTCACCTTCAACTACCTCAACTATGTAGGCCCCGGCGACCGCATCGCCATCGGCCACTCGCACAACCACGCCAGCGATTGGGGTATGGCTGTTGACAGCTTGGTGGTCATCGCTCTGCCCGACTGCTTCCCGCCGCAGAACCCCACGGCTCACAACACCATGTACCCCTACACGGCCGACGATGTCTACTTTACCTGGACTCCCCAGGGCGACGCTAACCAGTGGCAGGTCTATATGGATACCATCACCTCCACCGTCGCCATCGACAGCGTGCCTGACTCGCTGCTGATCACCGTCAACGACACCATCTACACCCCGGACTTCGGCGTGCTGGCCGAGGGTGCCAAGTATCGCTTCTTCGTCCGCAGCGTGTGCAGCCCCACTGACCGCAGCAACTGGGTCGAAATCCAGAACGGTGTGGCTACCAACGAAGTATGGATGAACAACAACAATGGTGCCTTCGATACCATCGTCGGTTGCGACTTCATCATCTACGACAATGGCGGCCCCGTGGCCGGCTACCTGCACAACAGCAACTCGGCCCTCATCGTCCAGTCGGGCGAGGTGGGACGTGAGCTCCAGATCCAGGGTGCCTTCTTCAGCCAGGGTGCCGACGCCAATACCTTCACCGTCTACGACGGCATAGGCACGTCGGGCACGGTGCTCTACACCCGCAGCGATGTCAACACGACCGTGACCATCGACTCCGTGATCGCCACCTCGACCACCGGCGCCATGACAATCACCTTCACCTCGGGCTACTATGCCGCTCTCGGCTATGAACTCTATGTGCACTGCGTGGGCGATGCCTCGTGCCCGAAACCCACGACGCTGATCCCCACCATCACTTCGGCCGGCAACGCCACTGTCACCTGGAATGGCAGCGCAGCAAACTATCACGTGTACTACAAGCTCAGCACAGACAGCGTCTGGACAATGCAGACCGTCAACACCAACAGTATCAGTCTGACAGGTCTGACCGACTCGGCTACCTACGACCTCTATGTCCGCGCCATCTGCTCGGCGACCGACAGCTCCGTGGCCAGCAACCAGATCCACTTCCTGTGCCACTATACCGAGCCGCAAGACGATTGCCCCGCTGTGACCGACCTGGTGGCAACCAATGTCACTACAAACAGTGCCCATGTTGGCTGGACTGCCCCGCAGGGTTCCTCCCGCTGGGAAGTGGAAATTGTCAACGGCAGCAACATCAACAATGTGACCACAGCTCAGAACCCCTACAAGATCAACGGTCTGCAAGCGAATACGCTCTATCGTGTCCGTGTGCGCACCATCTGCAACGAGGAAGAAGAACTCTATTCGGAGTGGAGCGACTATCTCGAGTTCACAACGAAGGAAGAGGTCGGCATTGACGATGTGGATGTCGCCGCTGTGCGCCTCTACCCCAACCCCGCTTCCACAAGCGTCACGGTTGACCTCAGCGGCCTCGACGCTGCGGTGGTGACTTTGGTCGACCTCAACGGCCGCGTCTGTGGCCAATGGAGTGTCAACAGTAGCTCCTTGACCATCGACCTCGGCAGCTATGCCCGCGGAGCCTACTTCGTGCGCATCGCCGGCGAGCAGGGGGTGGCCATCCGCAAACTGGTGGTGAAGTAAACAGCTACACCCCTACAACGCAAGGGCGCACATTTGCTGTGCGCCCTTTTTCGTTGAGAAATAGTGCGTTACATTGCTTTGCCTCCGGTGTCGCCCAGAAGTGCACTGAGAAAACCCCTTACGGGAACTAAGAAGACGGCTTGGCATGGGGTTGCTGACGCTTGGACGAAAAAAAGTGAATGCAGTATACTCTTATTTATCAACAATTTATAAACAACGAATGATTTTTTTTGAAAAAAAAGTTTGTCAGTTCAGGAAAAAGTAGTAATTTTGCAGCCTCAAAACGAGAAAAAGAGTCATTTGAAAAAGTGCCAGAAGCCGATGTAACTCAGTTGGTAGAGTAGCTGATTTGTAATCAGCCTGTCGGGGGTTCGAGTCCCTTCATCGGCTCGTGGTCCGGCCTCTCAATCCTGAGCAGTCGGACACTATAATGGGGGAGTCGCATAGCGGCAATTGCAACAGACTGTAAATCTGTCCTCGGAAGAGTTCGGTGGTTCGAGTCCACCCTCCCCCACGAAGCCTAACTTCAACAGGCGGAAGTAGCTCATTTGGCAGAGCGATAGCCTTCCAAGCTATAGGTGGCGGGTTCGAGCCCCGTCTTCCGCTCCAACACAGCGGGGGCCGACTGAACCGCGAGCCTCGGCGCCGGTGAAAAGAGAGGTTCTCAAAAGAGAGTGTGAGAAACATAAGCCGCAGTAGCTCAGTGGTAGAGCGCTTCCTTGGTAAGGAAGAGGTCACGAGTCCGACTCTCGTCTGTGGCTCTCTTTTAATGCCCCATAGGGTAGTAAAAGAAAAAACAAAATATATGAGGACGTAAGCATCTGTGCCCGCCCTCTTTGAACGTAAAATGAATATATTATTAATTGTTAACATTTAATACGTATTAAAAATGGCAAAAGAAAAATTCGATCGTTCCAAACCGCACGTCAACATCGGTACTATCGGCCACGTTGACCATGGTAAGACCACTCTGACCGCCGCCATCACGAAAGTGCTGGCCGAGAAAGGCCTCTCTGAGGTGAAGAGCTTCGACTCTATCGACTCGGCTCCCGAAGAGAAAGAGCGCGGTATCACCATCAACACCGCTCAC
>DFLB01000063.1:0-1194 GCA_002373995.1 Bacteroidales bacterium UBA3630
CATCGTCGACGAGGTCGACTCCGTGCTTATCGACGACGCCCGCACTCCCCTCATCATCTCCGGCCCCACGGGTAAAGACGACGACGAGCAGGAGTTCTATCGCTTCAAACCCACCATCGAGAAACTCTACAATGCCCAGCGCGTCCTCTGCAGCCAGATCTTGGCCGACGCAAAAAAAGGCATCAGCGAGAATCCCGACCCCAAACCCGAGGACGAGTGCGCCAAGCAGCTGCTCCGCGCCTACCGCGGCCTGCCCAAGAGCAACGCCCTCATCAAATACCTCTCCGAAACCGGCATTCGCTCCATCTTGCAGAAGACAGAAAACTTCTACATGCAGGAGCAGAACAAGTACATGCACATCATCGACGACGAACTCTACTTCGTCATCGACGAGAAAAACCGTCAGGTGGAACTCACCGACAAGGGCATGGACTTCCTTACCGCCCTCGGCGAGGACCGCAACTTCTACCAGCTGCCCGACATCGGCAGCGCCATCGCGGAGGTGGAACAGAACGAAAGTCTCTCTCCCGAGCAAAAGGCCGAGGCAAAAGACAAAATATACAGCGACTTCGCTATCCAGAGCGAACGCGTGCACACCGTAGACCAGCTGCTGAAGGCTTACACGCTCTTCGTGCGCGACGTGGACTACATCCTCACCGAGGACAACCAGGTGAAGATCGTCGACGAGCAGACCGGCCGTATCATGGAAGGCCGCCGCTGGAGCGATGGCTTGCACCAGGCCGTCGAAGCCAAAGAGAACGCCAAGGTCGAGGCTGCCACGCAAACCTACGCCACTATCACCCTCCAGAACTATTTCCGCATGTATAAGAAGCTGGCCGGCATGACAGGTACCGCTTCGACCGAAGCAGGCGAGTTCTGGAATATCTACAAACTCGACGTGGTCGAAATACCCACCAACAAGCCTGTTGCTCGTGTGGATATGGACGACATGGTCTACAAGACCAAGCGCGAAAAATTCAAAGCCGTCATCGACGAGGTGGAACGGCTGATCGGCGAAGGACGCCCCGTGCTGGTGGGCACCACCAGCGTGGAAACCAGCGAACTGCTGAGCAAGATGCTCAAGATGAAGAAGATCCCGCACAACGTCCTCAACGCCAAGCTGCACCAGAAGGAGGCCGACATCGTGGCACAGGCCGGCGAGCCCGGCCGCGTCACCATCGCCACCAACATGGC